>QHNT01000022.1 GCA_003218515.1 Verrucomicrobiota bacterium
GCAACCTTGCGATCAACACCGTCCGAAGCGAGGAACGCCGACGACGACGCGAACAGGAGGCAGCCGCCATGAACCATCTCGACGCCAACGATTCGGAAACTCTCTGGGGGCATATCGCGCCCTGCCTGGACGAAGCGCTGGCCCAGTTGAGCGCCATCGAACGCGACGTGATCCTCTGGCGTTATTTCGAGCGGCGGACGGCAGAGCAGATTGGCGAACGCCTCGGCTTGACGGCCGATGCAGCGCAGAAGCGCGTGGCGCGCGCACTCGACCGGCTGCGGGGAATCCTGGCCGCGCGCGGCCTCACTGCGCCGACGGCGAGTCTGGCTGCGTTGTTGTCCGCGCAGGCCGTCCAATCCGCCCCCGTGGGACTGGCCGCCACTGCGATCACAGCGGCGAGCGCAGCAAACACAATCTTTCCAGCCGCCTCAACTCTGCAAATTGTCATGACCTCCACCAAAGCAAAAATTGGACTCGCGGCCGTGTTGGCGGCGAGTGTCACAACACCACTGGTGCTCCAGCATCAAACCAACGCTCGCCTCCGAGGTGAAATCGCGCGGTTACACGCCGAACTTGCGCCGCCGCCAGCGCAAACAATTTCCTCCGATACCTCTGAACTGGAACGCCTGCGCGGCGAACATGAGGAACTGTTGCGTCTGCGAGGCCAGGTGACGCAGCTACGCCAGCAAGTCGCCAATCAGCCGAAAGCGCCGACCCACGCGGTCATTGAGGGACGCAACAAGGCTGATGATCGCGTCGCCTTCGAGTTGGAAAATGCCAGAACACTCCTCGCGAAGTCGCCTGAGATTCCAATGATCCGTACGAACGAATTCAGGAATGCGGGCTATGCCACGCCTCTGGCTTCCTTTCACACGATGAATTGGGCCGCAGCGAACCGGGACACGAACGCAATGCTCAACGCGATCGGCCTGGAGCCGGAAGCCAGGACACGGGCCGATGAACTTTTTGCCCAAATGCCGGAAGCCATTCGGCAAAAGTATGGTTCCGTGGATGCGCTGCTGGTTGATTGGATAATGAATTTGGCCGAGGCCCCGGAGGCCTACCGCGTCCTGTCCCAAAGCGAACCAGGGCCCGACGCCGCAATTCTGACGGTGCAGTTTCAATATCCGAACTCGCGGGTGCGCGAGAACGAGGCTTCGTTTTACCGCGATCAAGACAGGGGCTGGCGCCGCGCAATACCATCCGGAGTGATGGAAAAACTGCCCAACGTCATCAACAGCCAGGCGCAAGCGACGGCTGCCGGCAAATGACATCAGCCACGGCCCTCCCGAGACTACACAGTTGGTTTCCCGCGCTTCATCCGCTCCAGCACATTCGCCGTGATGCGTTGCGCGCGCGGGTCCGGTCCTTTCGGAGTCGTGTAGGCTGCCGGGCGCACATAACCGGGCGGTTCAGACATCCCATCCGCCCACCAACAGGTCGCCGCGTTGAAGACGAAGTTGCCCTTCGGGCCGGGATAAATCGTGGCGGTGTAAATGCCGCTGTTGAGCTTGCCCGGGGCGTCCTGAGTTGGCCCGGTCGCCACAATCTCCAGACCGGGAATCGGCGCCGGGTCGCCATGCCACTCCCAACCGACGAGTCCGGGAATGCCGTCACCGTGTTTCATCCCGGTGCCTTCAAACAGCCAATGGTCTGGTTTCGCGCAAACCCAGTCGGCGCCGCCCGTCACCGGACCGGTGCTGTGCGCGCCGATCAGTTCGTTGGCGTAGGGACGCTCGTGCGGCAGCGTTTTCATCGCCACAAAATCGCGTGTGCCTCCCGGCGGACCGAACACGCCCACCCGCTCGAAAGCGCGATGCCGTACGCCGCGAGAGTCGGGCGAGAAAAGGATGCGGCCACACACCGCGTTGCCGGAAAGGAAAGCCACGTTCAATCCAGCGTCGATGGCTGCCTTCAAATGGTGAAACATTTCGATGGAATAGTATTCATCATGGCCCACTGACAGAAAGCCCTTCGCTCGGAGCAAACCTATCGGATCAGCGTGAGCGTCCAGGTTCGAGATATAAGTCACCTCGTAGCCGCGCGCCTCCAGCCAGTAGGCGAGCGGGAATTCCCACAGAAACCATTCGCCGGAACCGGTGGAAAGCGGCGCATCGAGGATCTGGCAATACTTTCCGTAGGGCCGGTTGAAGCAGACCTGCACGTTCGGCCCCCAGTACCACTGGTCCTTGCCGTCGTCGTAGAGCGCGAACTGGTTCGGCCAGCGATTGTACGCCTGCCAGGTCGTGTCTGAACATTGAAAGATGAAGTCGGCCGGGCGATCGTTGCGGACGATGAAGATGACGTAGCTCTGCAACCCATCGCGTTCGGCGGTGAGTTTGCCAAGATAAACTCCGCTCAACCAATCCTTCGGAATCTTGATCCTGGCACATGGTTCCCATTGACAATCGCGCACGCGTTTCTCGCCAACCGGCGGGTCAGGCTGCGTCACGCCTTTGAACGGGCCGAGGCGCGACATGTGTCGTCCGCCCGCGCCGCCGTAGTAGCCCATCCGATAGATATCCAGCGTGAACGGCGACGCCGGATTGGTGCTGACGTGAAAGCTGAGCGACTTTCCGGCCCGGACACTCGTGCGCGAACAGTAACCCTCAATCCACGGACAACGATACTTCGTCTTCGGATCAATCCGCGTGTTTGTGAGCAGCCAGTCGCGTGTGCCGGGCTTTTCGTTCTCGCGTCGAATCAAATCAGTCTTTCCGAGGACTGACTTCCGCCTGACACCGCCGGAGTCCTTTTCGACCCAGGTGCAACCGCTTAACACCGCCGCCGCGCCCGCGTTGATGACGCCTTTAAGTAACTCACGACGGGTGATACCACGTTGGTTGTGGAGTGACCTGCCTCGTGTGGAGCGACCTTTCTTTTGATTCATAATTCTTGGTGTAGCGTAGGTTTCCAAACCTGCTGTATCGCCGATTTCCAAATCGGCGGGGCTTGCGATGGCGCGCGGTTGGCGGGTTTGGAAACCCACGATACAGCAGACTTGGAAGTCTGCGCTACTTCGGTTGCGGCCGTTGGCCGCGCTAAAATTGAATGACGCTTCATTTTTCTTTCGGCAATAACGCCGCCTCCGGCTGGCGCAGGAATGAAAGCAGGTCCGCCATGTCCGGCACGGTCATGCCTGCTTCCAGTCCATCCGGCATCAGCGACTTTCCGTCCGCTTTCAGCTCTTTAATCTGGCTCCGCTGAATCGTCGCGTCCGGCGCGTTGGGCCGGCGGACGGTGACACTTGCGGTGGACTCTGCCATGATCAGGCCGGTCGATGTTTCGCCGTCGGTCGTCACCACGGTGTAGCTTACAAAGTCCGGCAACACCTGTCGGCTCGGATCGAGGATATCGACGAGCAGAGTCTCGCGCGAGTGCGTGGCGATGCCGGACAAATCCGGTCCGATGCGCGCGCCTTCGCCTTGCATCGCGTGGCACTGCAGGCAGGTCCTGGCAAAAATCTCCGCGCCATGCTTGCGGTCACCCGGCATTTCAACGGCCGGCCGGAATTTTTGCGCGGCCTGGTCGCGGTCCGGCGACAGCGCGCCTTTGAAAAGCTGTTCCGCGCGCTGCCTCAATTCCGGGTTCGACATTTTTTGCAAGGCCTGTCGTATGGAAGGATCAACTTCAATGAGCAGAATCTTTCCCCGTTCCAACGCGGTCAACAGCGCACCTGCCAGCGCGCCGGAGCGTGGCGTTGCCGCGATGAGTTGCTGGCGCGTGGACCTGGCATAGCGCTCCCAGGAGTCGAAGGCGAGGCCGGCGGCAATGGGGTTGCCCATCTGACTCAACGCGTTCACTGTTGCCGATCTGACTTCCGGCGGGATCTCCGGCAACAGCAGCCGGACCAGGTCCTGAACGCTCGAAGAAACACCGCGTCCAAGCAAGCCAATGGCGGCCAAACGAACCGGCAGCGGGCTCTCCGGCGACAGAGCAACCAGCTCCGCTTCAGCGACGATGCTGGCGGTGCTGCGGCTTGGGCCTTCGGGCGTCGGCGCGAGCAACTTCTCGACGAGAGGATTGGACTTTTCAACTGCGGCAAGGTTGCTCAACAAAACCATTTTCGCGTAGAGGGGCAACTTATCTTGAGCGAGGGAGGCTGCCGCCTCGCGCAAGTCATTTTCTTTACGGCTCGCCGCGACCAGCGTCGCCAGCTTATCAATGAACCAGGCGTGTTCCGCGTTTGGCGTACTGAACCATGTCGGCTCTTTGTCGGTCAGCATCTTCCAAAACCGCCACGGGCGTGGACCGACACTCGTGAGAATCGCCAACGATTGCCAGCGGTCGCCGGCCCCGGCTAGCGCGAGACGCGACAGCGTTGTCAGTACGCGGTCGTCTTCCAATTCGCCCAGAGTCAAGGCGAGTTGGAGACGAACGCGCGGATCAGGATCATCGACCAGCGCGTACAACGCTTTCGTCAGTTCGTCAACTCCGTGGGGCGAGATTCTGTCGAGCCGTGACGTTGTAGCCGCCGACGTGAGGAGGCGGTTTTGGTCCACCTCGTTACCTCGGTGGCTACGAGAGGGATCAGGGCTCGCGGGTACTCTCGCCCCACCGACAAGGAATTGTTCGCTCAAACGGATTGCGTTGTCGCGGACGTGTGGGTCTGAATCGCGCAGCGATGTCGTGACCAACTCCGGCTTCAGAGCGCCCAGACCATCGAGCGTGTAAAAGGCGTGCAAACGTCCTGGCGAAGACGGTGACTTGCGCGCCATTTTCTCCAGCGCGGGCACGATTGAGCGATCTTGTCGTTCGACGAGCAATCGCTGCGCGGTGTCGCGCCACCAGCCGTTTTCGTCGGCTAGATGCTTCACCAGTTCACTCGATCTGGCGCGGCTGAGGTTCGGTTTCCTGGCCTTCGGCGACCAGTTTTTCGGATGAATGCGCCAAATACGTCCGTGCGCTTCGCCGGTCCGCCACGGAGTCGTGTTCTTCAATTCCTCGGCGACCCAGGCAGGATGCTCGACGTATTTGCGGTAGAAATCCACCACGTAGAGGCAGCCGTCGGGGCCGGTTGTTGTGAACACGCCGTGGAACCAGGGATCAGTCGAGGCAAGGAAATCTTTTCCCGCTTCAGTGCGTTCGGCGATGAAGGTAGCGCCGTTCGGGACGAGTCGGCGGCGTTGAATGAGGTTGTGCACCGGTTCGCAGACAAAAAAATTGTCGTTGTAGCCTGGACCGAGCACGTCGCCGCGATAGACGGTCGAGCCACACGCGGAGGTGAAGTAATCCGACGCCTGCGGGATCAGCAGCGTGGGTGGC
>QHNT01000023.1 GCA_003218515.1 Verrucomicrobiota bacterium
TTAGACCAATTGCCAAAAAGAAATTTCCGAAATAAAAGCGATCGCCGAATGTCCAACGGGCTCCCCTCATCTCTGCCCTCTCCTCTCATCGGATGGAGGGGAGAGGGTGGCTTTAGCCGGGTGAGGGGAGTTCCCGCATACGACAGTGATTGGAACCAGCTACTGTAAAAACATGGGTGTTTTGTAGCCGGTCGACTGTTGAACCCTTAAACGCATGATTGGCTTACCCAGAGGCAACGTCTGAAGTATTTTTCTTCGCGTGCGATTCCAGCGCGGCGGCGAACAGTTCGTGGCTGAGCACCGCTTCGTCCGGCGTGACGCAACCGAACCGATTTCCGAGTTGTCCAGCGCGTTCAGCCCCATACGCCGCCCACATCTGGAGAAAGCAATCGGGAAAGCCGGGCTCAAAAACGCCGCCGGTGATGGTCGGGAAGATCATTTGGTAGCCGAGATCGATTCGCTGCCAGACCTGTTCCTGGCCGCGCTCGAACAACCAGAGCGTTTTCGGTTCCTTCGTGCTGAAACGCGCGCCACCGTCGGTGCCGAGCACTTCAATGAACCACGTGTTGGTTTCTCCGGGCGCGAGCCGTTTCATCTCCAGTCGCATCGGCACTTCCTCGCCGTTGATGAGCGCTTCGGTGTGCAGCATCGCGTTGTCCCACGTGTCGCACGGCGCGATGCCGCCTTTGCCGTCGGGGCGTTGCGTGTAAATTTTCTGCAACTGCGCGTAAACGCGGAGCGGCTTCCAGCCGAGGCGAAACGGCACGTGGACGACGTGCATGCCAAGGTCGCCCATCACGCCGATCTCGCCGCAGGTTTTGACCTGGCGCTTCCAATTGACCGGCTTGTTGGGGTCGAGATCGCTCGCGTGCCAGAAACCGGAGCGGATTTCCAGGATGCGACCGAGCTGGCCTGACTGCGCCGCCCGAATCACGCGCTGCCCGCCCGGCAGAAACGGAAATTCCGAACTGCACCGCACGAACCTGCCCGATTTTACCGCGGCATCGCGGATGTTGCGCGCCGCCTTCAAGTCGATGCCGAACGGCTTTTCCGCCAGCAAATCTTTACCCGCTCCGAGCACATCGAGGTAAATCATCTCGTGCAGGTTGTGCGGGACGGCGACATAGACGACATCGACCTCCCGCGAGCGGAGCAATTCGTGGTGGTCTTTGGTGAGCAGCCTGACCGTCGGCACCTGACGGAACCACTCGAGCAGTTTCTCCTGCAAATCGCAGACAGCGACCAGCTCGGCTCGCGCCGGAAAATTGTCCAACACGAACCAGCGTCCGAACGCGCTGGCCGCCTCGCGTCCCATCAACCCGCCGCCAATGATTCCGACGCGCATGGTTTGTTTTGCCTGGTTCATGGTGCAGGCCGTGAGACTAGCGAAACGCCTTGGGCGAGCAACCTTTTCGCGCAGGGATTCGTTCTCGAGGCGTTGCCGCCCGCTTATTATTTTAAACCTCTTGACATACATAGAAGCCCGATGTATAAACCATTCATGATCGCTAAAGACCTGGTTGCCGCTTCTTCCCGGCCGCTGATTCTGTCGCTCCTCGCCGAGGGAGAGAGCTACGGTTACGCTCTCATTCAACGTGTGCGCGAACTTTCGCACGGGGAAATGGAATGGACCGACGGAATGCTTTATCCGGTGCTCCATCGTCTGGAAAAGGAGGGGTTGATCGAATCTGAGTGGCGCTCCGCGGAATCCGGCCGGGAGCGGAAGTATTACCGGCTCAGCCAGGATGGCCGACGGGCTTTCAAGGCGGAAAAACAACAGTGGCTACGTGTCCACAATACACTCGGCAAATTATGGAAACTCAATCCCGTTTCGATCTGAACAACGCAGTCGCCGCCTGGCGGCAGGAACTGGCGGCACAAACGGCCATCTCGCTGGAACAGGCGCGCGAACTGGAGACGCATCTTCTGGACGCGCTGCCCGATCTCAAACAGCGCGGCCTCACTGAAGAAGAGGCCTTCTGGCTGGCGCGCCGGCGCCTGGGCAAGCCGGAGGATATTGCCGCCGACTTCGCCAAGGGAAATCCGGGCGCGGTGTGGCGGGAGCGGGTGTTCTGGATCGCCTTGGGAGCGCTGACAATTCACAGCGGATTGGCGGCGCTGAATGGGCTCGTGTTTTTCGTTGTCCAGCTCATTGGCCTGGGAGAATCCTCGACCGCATTCAAGGTTGTTTTTTATTTCGCGGGTATTGCCGCTGTGGCCCTCGCGCTTTGGCAATTGTCACGCTCCAACGAGGGCGCGGCACTCGGCTGGCTCGCGAAAGTTTTCACTACGCGGACCCGGGTTGCGCTCTGTGTCGGCATGGTCGTTCTCGTGAGCAGCCTCGGAGCGGCTGTTGGGTTTTGGCAGGCATTGGTGACCTCCGCTTTATACCACCAGCCGACGGGCGTGGTAATTGAAGTGCTCATCAGCGTGTTTCGCACGGCGTTGATGAACCTTGTCCTGCCGGTTGTTCTCGCCATTTTTATCGTCCGCCTGGCTCCCTTGCGGTCAGCGAAGAGCTGAGCGCAAACGGCAAGAGTGCGCCTCTCTTATTGAGCGGTCGCGGGGCAATCTGTGAAGCCTGCCGCGCGTTTGAACGTAGGGCATGAACCCGCCTAACTATACAGGTTGCCAAAAGTAATTTCCGAAATGGTGGGGCAAACCTGCCGGTTTGCCGCGACGACCCGCAGGTCGTCGCCCACCATTTCGGAAATTTCTTTTGGCAATCAGTCCAATCCTCCGCCGGCTTGCACTCCGGCACAGGATTAGCCTTTAACGAACTTCATCGCCTGTTTCGCGCTCGCTCCCTCGTGCACGATGGCCATCAGCGCGCGGGTCATGCCGGCGGGGTCGCCATGTTGAATGATGTTGCGGCCATAAACGATGCCGGCGGCGCCTTGCTGGATCAGCTTTTCGGTGCGTTCCAAAATTTCTTTGTCGGGCGCTTTGCCGCCGCCGCGCACCAGCACAGGGACACGACCCGCGATTTCGATAACTTTGTGATAAACGCTCACGTCGTCGGTCGGATCCGCCTTGATGATGTCCGCGCCGAGTTCGACCGCCTGCCGCACGAGCGGCAGGATCTTATCGAGATCGCCGTCGACCAGGTAACCACCGGCCTTTTGGTTCGGCTGAAAAACGAGCGGCTCGATCATCAGCGGCATGGCGAAGCGGTCGCAGTCGGGTTTGATCCGCAGAATGTTTTGGATGCACTGGTCGGCGACTTCGGGTTGGTCGGGGATGCGGAAGAGATTCACGACCACGCAGGCGGCGTCAAGACGCAGCGCCTGTTCGACCGGCGCCTCGATCATGCGACTGAAGAGCGCGCGCGGCAGGGTGGCGCCATAAACGTTGGCCACATCGGTGCGCAGCACCAGAGCCGGTCTTTGCTTGCCGGGCAGCGACTGGAGATGGTGGGCCTGGCCGACGGTCAATTGAATGGCGTCCGGAGCGGCGGCAACGACCGTCTTCACGGCTTTCTCCAGATTTTCGATGCTTTGCAGGAAAGCGCGTTCGTTGAAAAAGCCGTGGTCGATGGCGACGTCGAAGCAGCGACACGATTTGGCGTTGAACAGGCGGTTGGCACGGTACGTTTTCATAAAATCGTTTCAGCAAGCGCTTCTTCCCGCTGTTCGCGCGGAGATTCAGCAGTCCGGCTATCGCGCCGCTCGACCATCCCGCCGCTCGGCCACCCGGCGCAGCGTCTCTTGCAATTCGGTGATTCTGGGGGGCTTGTTCAAGACGCCATCCACGTGCAGGGGCAAGTCCTCCTCTCCTTTCATCAGCGTGGCCCAGCCGGTCATCATGATGATCGGCGTGGAGGGAGATTCCTTTTTGAGGATCTGGGCCAGTTGACGGCCATCGAGATGCGGCATGCCCAAATCAGTAATGACAGCGTCAAAGGGTTTGCCGTCTTTTTTGGCGGCCCGGAAGGCGTCCAGTCCGCTCTGGCCGCTATCGGCGACGTGGACCTGGTGGCCGTCGCATTCCAGAATTTCCTTGAGCAATTCGCGCAACAGCGGTTCGTCGTCGATGAACAGAATTCGCATCGACGGCACGGTCACGGCGGCGGCCGGGCCTTCGATGAAGGCGGTCTCGGTGGCTTCGCGCACCGGAAAGATCAGGCGCATGGTGGTGCCTTTACCGGGCGCGCTGTCGATTTCGATGGCGCCGTCGTGACGTTGCACGACGCCATAAACCATCGCCAGACCAAGGCCGGTACCGAGCTGGCCTTTGGTCGAGAAGAACGGTTCCAGGCAATGTTTGCGCGTCTCTTCGTCCATACCGACGCCGCTGTCAATGACTTCGAGGACAACGTGGCTGGGGGTTTTGGAGCCGCCGCGCGCATAAGCCCAGGCGCCGACCCGCGTGCGCAGGGTGATGATGCCGCCCCTGGGCATGGCGTCCACGGCATTGAAAATGAGGTTGGTCAGCCCCTCGCGCAGTTCGCTTTCGGTGCCGATGATTTCCGGCAGGTTCGGATCGAAATCATTTTTCACTTCCACCGAGATGCCGCGTTGCTGAGAGATGTCACGCCAGCGCGGGCGGGTGAGTTCGATGACCTGCAGGGTCAATTGATTGAGGTTGACCGGCAGCAGCGGCTGGTGCTCCTCGCGTTTCCGGTAGAAGTCGCGCATCCGCGTGACGATGTGGGCGACGTCGTCGCTGGCGGTTTTGATGTGGTTCAAATATCTGTGGGCGGTCTCACTGAGGTTCTTCTCGCTCCTGAGGAGCAGTTCAGCGAACCCCGACACGGGGGAGAGGGCGTTGTTGATGTCGTGGGCAATCCCGCTGGCCATTTGTCCCAGGGCACGAAGACGCTCGTGCTGCATGACGGCCTGCTGGGTCTGGCGGAGTTCGTCGTAAGCGCTTTGCAGTTGCGTGTGCAGTCGGGCCTGATGCGCGGCCAGCGCGACGTGTTCGCAGAGCGTGCGCAGAAATTCGCATTCGCCGATGCTGAAGCCGTTGGCCTTGGCGCGGGCGGCGATGAAGACCCCGAAAAGATTCTTCTCCACCATCATCGGCACCACGACGGCTGAACCCATTTGTGTCTGAACCAATTTCTTGAGAAGCGATGCCTCGGTTTTCACAACCTCCGGCTCGTAAAGGAGCTCACCCTTCAGGCACGCCTCCAAGCCTGTTTCCGCGATGGGCACCGCCAATTCGTCGAGCGAGATCATGTGGGCGGTGGGCGACTGGCTTTTGAGTCGCGAGGCGGCCTGGCCCAGCGTGCCCGCTTGCAGGTTGAAGAGATACACGGTTCCGTACTCGATGGGGAGATGGAGTTCCAGCTGGCCGAGCACAACGTTGAGCACGTTTTCCAGATCCATGCGCTCGGAAATGGCGTGCGTGATCTGGTTCAACAGGCTGATGCGCGTGAGTTGCTGGTGCAGATCGCGCTCGGCCCGTTTGCGCAAGATGGAGTGGCGAACGGAGCGCTCGAGCTGTTGGGAGTCGAACTGGCCCTTGACGAGATAATCGGCGGCGCCGGAGCGCATGGCTTCGCTGTCCACCTGGTGATCGCCCAGGCCGGTGAGCAGGATGATGGGGGCCTGACAACC
>QHNT01000024.1 GCA_003218515.1 Verrucomicrobiota bacterium
GTTCGTTCCTCATCACGTCTGCGACTGGCTCGGTTGCGCGATCAATTTGCTGCAATTCCTGAAGAATGCCTCGGCAGCTTTTCACATCGAGGCGTTCGATCAATTTTTCGAGAGGGGCTGTGCCAATAGCTTCGATGGCAATCCCGACGAGCTTGTCAATCATCAAGCCGCCTCGGCAGCACTCAGTGCCAAAGCGGATCGTGTCCAAATAAGCGCGAATCGCATCGTTGGTGCGATGCTCATTCTCCGCCAGTTGTCCCTCGGCGGCTAACAATTGGGCGACTCGTTTTAGACCCGACAATTCCGTCAGGTGGGCATCGAAGTTGCTGATCGAATAATTTTCGGGTACGCGACACTTTCGGCTCAGTCCCTGCCTGACACGACTGAGAACATCCCCGTTAGCGGAGAGGAGTGTTTGCAGGCGAGGGAGGCTCATGCTTTGATAGCCGGACGGTTCACCAGCGAGCAGGTTCGCCGCCTTCACAAAAGCGTCGTAACCATTCGGATTGGGCAGGGGCGGTCTCGAAGGCGACTCATCCGATTCAATTATTTCCGAGGCTATCACCGACACGAGCTCCACCACGCAACCGATGAGCAACCTGTCCAGTTTGAATTTCTTCTCCGCCATCGTGCGTCAACAGATTGACAAGAAAACCGGCAACGTCAACAGTAGTGGTCGCACAGTAAATATCGAATGAAGCGACATGTCCTATTGACCGCAGCTGTTCTTCTGGCCAATGCGATCTCCCCGCTGCGCGCAGCCGAAAAAATCAATTTCGAGCAGCAGATCAAGCCGATCCTCGAATTCGACTGCGTCCGCTGCCACGGGCCGGAAAAACCCAAAGGCAACCTCCGCCTGGACACGCGAGCCGGCGCGTTGAAGGGCGGAGACGACGGCACGGCGCTCGTGCCCGGGAAACCGGATCGAAGCCCGCTGTACACTTCGACCATCCTGCCGACCGATGATGACAAGCACATGCCGCCCAAGGGCGATCCGTTGAAAAAGGATGAAACGGAGCTGCTCCGTCAATGGATCGAGCAAGGCGCCGAGTGGCCCGAAGGAATGGCGCCGTTGATCGCCCGCAAACTGGAAGCCGCTCCGGCCGGCGACGAAGCGGAGGTCGTGGCGAACATTCACAAACTGATCCTGTCGCGGCCCGAAGTGAAGAGCGAAGCGCAGATGACCGCTTACACGAACGACATCCCCGGCGCTCCGGTGAAATATGGCATGGTGCCGATTCACAGCGGCGAGTTTTTGATGGGCAGTCCGGACCACGAGCCCGGCGGCAAACCGGATGAAGGCCCGCGGCACAAGGTGAAGATTTCCGCTTTCTGGATGGGCCAATGCGAAGTGACGTGGAATGAATTTGAGTTGTTCATGTATCCGGATGAAGAGCGCAAGTTCAAGGAGACGATCGCGACCGATCCGTATGTGGACAAGGTCTCCGATGCGGTCTCGCGTCCGACCAAACCGTATGTGGAGATGAGTTTCGGCATGGGACGCGACGGTTATCCGGCCATCAGCATGACGCAGCACGCGGCGAACAAATACTGCGAATGGCTCAGCGCGAAAACGGGGCAGTTCTATCGTTTGCCGACCGAGGCCGAGTGGGAGTACGCCTGCCGCGCGGGCACGACCACCGCGTATTCGTTTGGAGACGACGCCTCGAAGCTCGGTGACTACGCCTGGTTCGAGAAGAACGGCGATGCCAAATACCAGAAGATCGGACGGAAGAAACCGAATCCCTGGGGTCTTTACGACATGCACGGCAACGTGGCCGAGTGGTGCCTCGACCAGTACACACCGAACTACGAACAATTCGTCAGCGGCGCTGTTGTCGATCCGTGGGTCAGGGCCACAAAACCTTATCCGCACGCCGTGCGGGGTGGTTCGTGGGATGACCCGCCGGAGAAGCTTCGCAGCGCAGCGCGGCGGGCGTCCGACAAATCGTGGAAGATGCAAGACCCGCAGTTGCCCAAGAGCGTCTGGTATCATACCGACGCGCAATTCCTCGGCTTCCGCATGGTTCGGCCGTTGAAGGTGCCGCCGGCGGAGGAGATGATCAAATACTGGAACAGCGGCGTGGAAAAAGACTAGCCTTAAGGCGAGACTCGTAGCGGACAATGCGTGTGGGTTGATAATCCACCTCGTTACCTCGGTGGCTACAGCTCGCGGAAGTGTTGGACAACCCGCGTGGGAAAAGGGTAATTTTCCTTCGTCTCGATCCATTTGCGGCGTATGAACGGCCGCGAAGAGTCTGGCATCGAAACGATCAACTGAATCAACTGAACTTGCTATGAACGAACCGAACTATACCAATTCGCCGGCACCGAGCACGCGCCGGGATTTTCTCAAGAAAACTTCGACCGCCGTCGCGGGCGGCGCTATACTGGGCAGCTTGTCCGTCGAGCGCGGCGCGCACGCGGCCGGGAGCGACACGCTAAGAATCGCGCTTATCGGTTGCGGCGGCCGCGGTTCAGGCGCGGCAAACCAGGCGCTTCACGCCGGCGGTAACGGCGTCAAGCTGATCGCCATGGCGGACGCTTTTCAGGACCAACTCGACCAGAGCTTAAAGAACTTAAAACGAGAACATCCGGACCTGGTCGAGGTCTCTGACGATCACAGGTTTGTCGGTTTAGATGCCTATAAACAGGCCATCGCTTTGGCCGATTTGGTGATCCTGGCCACACCACCTGGCTTTCGTCCGATCCATTTCGAGGAGGCGGTCAACCAGGGAAAACACGTCTTCATGGAAAAGCCGGTCGCCACGGATGCCCCGGGCGTTCGCCGTGTTCTGGCCGCTGCCGAGGAAGCGAAGAAAAAGAATTTGAAAGTCGGCGTCGGATTGCAACGGCGTCATCAGCCCAATTATCTCGACACCGTCAAACGACTTCACGATGGGGCAATCGGCGACATCGTCGCGATGCGGGTTTACTGGAATGGCAACACGCCCTGGGTCAAACCTCGCGCCGAGTTGGAGAAGAAATACGGTCGCAAATTGACCGAAATGGAATACCAGATGCGCAACTGGTATTACTTCGTCTGGATCTGCGGCGACCACATCGTCGAGCAGCACATTCACAACCTCGATGTGGCGAACTGGGTTAAGAACGGATATCCGGTTCGCGCCTGGGGCATGGGTGGCGTGGAAACACGAAAAGGGCCTGACTACGGCGAAATCTTCGACCACCATGCCGTTGAACTTGAATACGCTGACGGTTCGCGCGTGTTTAGTCAATGCCGCCACCAGAATGGATGTTGGGACAGCGTTTCGGAACACGCCATTGGCACGAAACATTGCTTACAACGAGGCCGAATACGGCGCCAAAAGCACCATGACCGCCATCTTCGGGCGCATGGCCACCTATTCCGGCAAAGAAATCACCTGGGATGAGGCCATCAATTCAAACCTCAGCGTCATGCCGAAGCACTTTGCCTTCGACGCCGAGCCGCCCACGAAACCGCGGCCGGACGGCTGGTATGACCACGCGGTGCCGGGGAAAACGGTTGTCATCTAGCCTAGTACTGTGACAAAGAAATTTCGACGTACGTTAGGTAGGGCGCGTCACTCCGTGCGCGCCGTTCGGCGAACAGATTCGAGCCTGCGGCGCGCACGGAGTGACGCGCCCCACCCTGCCGGCCTTGGGACGTGAGCCTTGGGATGTAACGAAATCTCCGTGTTGTCGTACTAGTCGTTCGACCTAGAGTGGTTTCCAAAAGTAAAACGACTTTTGTACAATAGACCCGTAATTTCCAATCAACGCAGTGTGCGGGCACTCGCCTCACCCACCCTCTCCCTTCATCCGATGAGGGGAGAGCTTTAAGGCGCTTCGTAAAATCGTTTGAACCGACTCGATTCGATCATCTCGATTCTGTCGCACGGCATCCGCACCATGTAGGCCGCCGCGCCTGTCGTTTTTTCGACCAGCCTTGCCCCTCCTTTCGGGCCGAGCACGCTGATGGCCGTGGACAGACCATCCGCCGTGATTCCATCCGGCGCGATGACCGTCACCAGGCTGTGATCGGTCAGACCGATGCCAGTGTGTGGATCGACGATGTGCGAATAACGTTTGCCGTCAATTTCCAGGTGTTGAAAGAGATCGCCTGAGGTAGCCAGGCCGGCGTTCGCGAGCCAAACAAAACGCACCGGCGGAGCGTTCGTCACGTCGAGCGGGGCCAACTCGATGCGCCAACCTCTCTTGCCGGGTGGCGCGTCGCCGGCGACCATGTCACCGCCGCCCGAAACCAACGCGCGTGTGACGCCGCGCGCGCGCAAAACTTTCAACGCTGCGTCCACGGCATAGCCTTTGGCGATGGCGCCCAAATCCAATCGCATGTGAGGCACGAACAGTCGCGCGGCATGGCGTTGCGGGTCAAGCACCAGCTTCCGATAGCCGACGGCTTTCAACGCTTCCGCGAGTTTGGCCGGGTCGGGCAATTTCTTTTCACGCCGCGCCTTGCGCCACAGGCTGACGACCGGCCCCACCGTCACGTCGAATGCTCCGTCCGTGCGCTGCGCCAGCTCTTGCGAGCGTTTCAAAACGAACCACAGGTCTGCGCTGACCTGGATGGCCCGTCCGGAGCCGGCGGTTTGTGAAAGCCGGCTGAGTTCGCTGTCCGTGTCGTAGTCGCTGAGGATGTCGTTGAGCTGCTTGATGCGGCCGAACGCCGCGCGCGCTGCCTGGTCAGCAGTCGGTTTGTCCGGCGCATACAGGACGATGCGGAATGGCACGCCCATTTGCGGCTCGTTGAACTCGAACCGATTCAGTTCCGTTGCGTGTGGAGCCGTGCACGAGACGGCCAAAAACAAAAGCAGCGCGCCGAAACTTCGACCCAATTGGCCAACCGCCGCGCGAACGACTTTCCGTTGTCGCATGGCGCATCGTAAGCCGAACGTTTCTGCGATTTCAATCGGGCGCACCTTGGCACTACCACCCTGCCGCTGGTCGATTCCCTCTCCCCACGACGGAGGAGTGGGGAGAGGGTAAGGGAGAGGGGATTCCAATTAGCCGCGCCAATCCGATGGAAGGTGCCCCTCTCCCCCAGTCCTCTCCCCGCTCGTGCCTCGCAGGGAGAGGGAGCAGGGGGCGGCGATGATGGTGGTATCCTGATGCGCCCTTCCAATCCGCTGCACTATTTCCGATTTGCCGCCATTGGCAGAGTGATTATTCTCGCGGTCATGGCATACCGGACATTCATTTCTTCGGGTTTAATTCTCGCGGCATTTCAAGCCGTCGCAGCGGAGCAGACCAGCACTGCGGTCGTTGATAAAGGAACGAAGTCTTTGGACTGGTGGAAGGAGAAAATCAGCCATTACGTTGACACGCACGGGCCGGCATTGGCCGGGGCCGTGATTGTCCTGGTCGCTGGTTTTTACGCGAGCCGTCTGCTCGGGAGGTTCCTCGCGAGCTGGCTGGATCAAAAACCGATCGAACCGCCAGTGCGATTGCTGATGGTTCGAGTCACCCGGCTGCTCGTCATTGTGCTCGCGCTGGTCATCGCGCTTGGCACGGCCGGAGTGGACGTGACCGCGCTGGTCGCGGGAGTTGGCGTGGCAGGCGTGGGCGTCGGTCTTGCGATGCAAGGGGTCCTCAGCAATCTTGTCGCCGGACTGACGATCATTTTCACGAAGCCGTTTCGCGTCGGCGAGTAACGTCGAGATGCTCGGCGTGCAGGGTCAAGTGGAAATGATCGAACTGTTTTCCACCACCTTGATTCACGGGGATCGATCGCGCGTGGTTATTCCCAACCGCAGGATTGTCGGAGAAATCCTGCAAAACTACGGCCATATCCGGCAGCTCGACTTGACGGTGGGCGTGGCGTACGACTCCGATCTCACTGAGACGATCGCCATCGTCCGGGATGTTCTCGGGCAAAATTCGCGCGTAATGAAAGACCCGGCGGCGGCAGTCGGAGTGACCATGCTGGCCGATTCCTCGATCAACATCGCGATCAAGCCCTGGACCACCGTCGCCGATTCCGGCCCGGCCAGGGCCGAGCTGTATCAGGCGATTGTCGAGCGGTTCCGCGAGCGCCACATCTCGATTCCTTTCCCGCAACGCGAAGTGCGGATGCTCGACAATAATCCAAGCTCGTGGAAATGAGGCCACGGGGCGCGGGCTTTAGCCCGCTTCACGGTCCGCAGGGAGAGATTTTCCCGAAGCAGGACTTCGCGTTGTGAACCATTGAACCTCCCCCTCTCCCGTCCTGCGGACACCCTCTCCCCCGCTCTGAGCGGGGGAGAGGGAAGGGTGAGGGGGTGCTCCGGTTCATGGGAAGCCCCCTCTCGTTTTTCGCATGCATTGGGACCATGAACCAGATTGGCACCCCTCTCCCTGCCCTCTCCCCGCAAGGCGGGGAGAGGGTGGCCGAAGGCCGGGAGAGGGGCGGTTCATGGAGCCTCCACGATTTCAGAATCACGCATCGGGACCATGAAACCAGCGACGGACAGGAGCGCGGACAGCCTTGTCCGCGAGTGCCTCGGACTTGATTCGTGCGGACATGGCTGTCCGCGCTCCGATAGCCGGTTCATGGGGAGGGGACACCTCCAAAATTCGGACGTGAATCGAGGCCATGAACCGATCCCGATTGTTTTGTTTCATTTCCAATGACTTGCGAGTACGGTTCATGGAGAGCTTCCACGACCTCACAATTGCGCATCTGAACCATGAACTGGCCAGGACAATTCTGTGTTGCACCTGCAACAAGCAATTGTCCCGGTGGAGACGCGGTTCATGGAGAGGACGCCGGAAATGCCCGGCCTGCTTTCGTTTCGCACGCTGAAGCGGCGTGAACGCCGCGCTCCGCATCCGGCGCACTCGCGTGACCCATTTGCACCAGACTCAATGGAAGGCCCCGCCTTGCAGCAGCGAGCGAATCTGACTGAGCGATGCCGTTCCGGTCGTTCCGAGTTGATGGATTACGACGGAGGACGCGGCCATCGCAATCTCCATTGCTTCCGATATGGTTGCGCCTGCTGCCAACGCCGCTGCGAGGTTGGCCGTTACGGCGTCGCCGGCGCCGACGATGTCAATCGGCCCGCGCACGGGCAGGGCAGGGACATGCTCCACTTCGCCATTGGGCGACGCGCCAAGGATGCCGCGTTCGGACAACGTGACGAAGACGCAGCGGCTTTGCTTGCGTGCGAGCGTTGCTGCGATTGTTTTGATATCTTCGAGGTCAGGATTCTTTTGCACCGCACCGCTTAGAGTGGACAACTCAGCGGCGTTCATTTTAAACGTCACAGGCGGATAACCGCGCAGTCCACGTCGGCTATCGGCCAGGATCAGGAGGTTGGGCAGCGCTTTGATGATCGAGTTGATGGTTTCGAGAACTTCTTTGGTCACGACGCCGGTTTCGGGAACGTCCACTTGGTCCAACACCACCATCGCATCGACTTCCCGCGCCAGCGTCCGGACTGAGTCCATGAGCCGGCCCTGGACGAGCGCAGGAGTGGGCATCCAGTTCTTGCTGTCGAGCCGATTCAGTTCCATCGGCGGCTTGTCGGGCTCCATCATCAGCGGTTTGCAATAGGTGAACGTACGGCGCAGTTCGGTTTGGACAAAATGATTGAGTTGGATGCCGGATTTATGTTGTAGCGTCCGGCGCAATTCAAACCCTTCGCCATCCTCGCCGCAAAAGCCCACAGGAAAAATAGCGCCGATGCCCAGCTCCGAAAGATTGTTCAGGATCGTTCCTGCGCCTCCGGGCTGTGAACGGACATTGACAACATTGTGCACGGGCAGGCCGGTTTCGATGGAGATTTCGCGTTTGGCAGGGTCGATTTCCAAATAACGGTCGAGACAGAAATCACCGACGATCGCGATGCGGAGATGAGCGTAACGGTTGGTGATTTTCTCAAATCGAGCCAGGTCCATGAGGTTTGCGGCCTAAATCTTTTGTAACGCGTGAAACAGATGGCGCAGAAACAGCACGTTGTCGCACTGGACGTAGTGCATCGTGCCGCCCATGCGCGAGTAACTTTTGCAGAAGCGGAGGTAGTAGGCCGGATTGTCCTTGGGCGGCTCGCCTGTGGTCCAGTCCCAGTTGCCGCCATCCTGCAAATCGACGACGTAAATCGTGTGGCCGCTAACAATCGGGCGGCCCGTTTGCAGCCGCAGATTGTTCACACAGCTCAAACTCTTCTCGAACACTTGCGGGCCCATGATCGCCGACCCGATCGAGAGGACGACGCCGCCGTCAAGCTTTTCAACCGAAGCGCCGAACAACCGGAAATCGATGTCTGCGGCGCGCCCGATAACGGCGCCGTTGAACATCGGATGGTTTGAAATGATGTCATAGCCGATCCCGGGGTGAACCGTCAGAGGGAGTTCCTGCCGGAATGCGTTCGCGAGCACGCAGGCATTGCGAAACCGATGCAGAACCATCTGCCGCCCCGGCGCCAGTTGATGCGCGCGCATCGCCAGCAACAAGTCCGCGCGCGCCGCTGAGAGCGGATGCGATGGTTTGGTGCGAAGCAGCTTTTCCAGTGATTCGATTGTGGGCAGGGACGTGCCATCTTCGTAAACGAATCTCCCCAGCGCGCGACCGTAGCCTTCGTCACGCAGCCCGCCCGCGAGCAGCGCGAGGTGAATATAGCGCCCGGTCTCGTCCCACGTGCCGAAGGTCCCGGCGGCGACGTTGTCGCGGACGCTCTCAGTGGAACGGCCGAGGAATGAGAACTCCCAGTCGTGGATCGTGCCGGCGCCATTGGTTGCCAGATGCGAAAGCCAGCCGCGTTCCATCATCTGGTTGAG
>QHNT01000025.1 GCA_003218515.1 Verrucomicrobiota bacterium
GGATTGGAAAATCTTCCAACAATCAACCGGCATTCCAGTTCCATCCGAGCTGTTCGTGATGATTGATGAGCGCGAAGACACGATAGTGAATGGTTTTTTTGTGGTGGACATGGGCAATCCCAGACCCCTGATGTACAGTGCGCCGCGTTCAGCCCATAATGGCGGAGGCGTGCTTGGTTTTGCAGACGGTCACGTGATCCGGAAGAAGTGGCTCGACTTGGCCGCCTGGCCCTGCGTGAGTCCCGTGGCCTTGGTGCCGGCCACGGCACGGACCATATAGACCGGGTCGACGGCGCTCCGCGAGATTTGGGCTGGCTGCAAGAACACACCACGGTCCACGGTCCAGAAATAGGAATATCCGCCGTTTGCTTCCGAAACGCCGAAAGCCCGGCGCATTTCAAAAATTCAGTTGAACCCGCCGCTTCACACAATTACTTTCCGGCTCATGCAACACGCACCTGGATTCCTCCGGCTGGTCAACGAAGCCCGGTCGCGCGTGAAAGAGGCCACCGTGGACGAGGCGCGCGAACGGCTGGCCCGAAACCCGAAGGCCGTTTTAATGGATGTGCGCGAAGACCATGAATGGCAGGCCGGCCACGCCGCGCAGGCGATTCACCTCGGCAAAGGCATTCTCGAACGCGACCTGGAGAAGACGGTTCCTGACGCCGAGACAGAAATCATCATGTATTGCGGCGGCGGATATCGTTCCGCGCTGACCGCGGACGCGGCGCAGCGGATGGGGTATCGAAATGTCTATTCGTTGATCGGCGGCTACAAGGGACTCATCGCCGCCAACTGGCCGATGGCGAAATAACTTTTCTTTGAACCGAAATATCAAAACCCAGCTCCAACCCAATATGAAAAGGTCCTTCCTTGCGCTCGCGATGCTGGCGTCGGCGTTCGCCGTCGCGGCGGCCGAAGCCCAAAAGAAACCCGGTGAAGCGGCGAGCCTTGACAGGGTCGAAATCCAGGGCGACGCAAAAGCGGGCGACAATGTTGTGGCGGTCGTCCATGTGAAGCTGGAGAAAAACTGGCATGTGCAGTCGAACAAGCCGTCCGAACCGACTTTCATTCCCACGGTGTTGACGCTGGCGCCAACGCCCGGCGTCAAGGTGACAACCATCAAGTATCCGGAAGGCAAATCGGAAAAGGTGCAGGGGCTCGCCAAACCGCTGTCGGTGTACGAAGAGGATTTCCAGATCAACGTGCTGCTCGCGCTGGACGCGCGGGCAAAGCTTCCGCTCACCATTCCGGCGGTTCTGACTTATCAAGCGTGCCAGGGCGCAAGCTGTTATCCTCCGAAGAGACTGAAGCTGGATATCGCGGTCGGCGGCGAAGCGAAACAGAAGTAACGCTTCTCTTCTACTCCCCAAAAAAGGAGGAGAGGGCGGGGAGAGGAGGCCGTTTTTCAGTTCCCCCCTCTCCAGCTCTCTCCCCGCTCGTTCCTCGCGGGGAGAGAGGGAAAAATGCTCTCGGCGTTTTTCATGCCGAACACTATTGGTCTGCGACCCGCAGAGCGTGGCCCGCGTTCGAAAGGGAAATTGTCCGTGGCTCTGAGCACGGCCGTGTCGCCAGCCGAACAGGTCTTGCCGGCTAAGGCAAGTTTTGTCGCGATCCGGCAAGAAATTTTTCCATGCCGTCCCGGGTGAGCCGGTAAAGGTACCACTCAGACAAATGACACGCGCCGATCCGTTCATAAACGGCCTGCGCCTTTTTGTTCCAGTCGAGGCAGGTCCATTCCATACGCTCGCAACCGCGTTCGTGCGCGAGATGGATGCAGTGTCGCAACAGCGCCGAGCCGATGCCGCGCCGACGATATGGCGGCGAGACGAACAGGTCCTCCAGGTATAGCGTGGGACTGGCGCGAAAAGTGGAATAGGTTTCCAACAAAACGGCGTAGCCGACGGGCTTGGGGAGGTCCGCCCAAAACGCGAGCCAAGCTTCGAAGCGGGGCCGGTCGCCAAAGCCGTGCTCGATCAGCCGCTGTTGTTCCGCCGCGGTCGGCGCGGGTATTTTTTCAAATTGCGCCAGCGCAACAATCAGCTCGATCAATGCAGGGGCATCCGCGCGCGTGGCGCGCCGCAAGCGGAACGCCTCGTCCGCACCGGAAGTTGGGTTATCCGCACCAGACATGAGATGGGAAGCGGGCGCAAATTGACTGAACAAGGAGCGGATGTTCAGATAAACTCGTTGATGAGATTCTCGAGAAACTCCTGGCGTCCGCTCACGTTGGCTGCGACTTCGCCTTTTTTAAGCATGTACGCCTCAAATTCCTTGAAGCCGGCCTTGCCCTTTTCGATTTTCTCGCCGATGCCCGAGTCCCACGAGCTGTACCGCTGCTTCACAAACTCAGCCAGCCGACCGTCTTTGCGAATCGCCGCGGCGATTTTCAACCCGCGCGCGAACGCGTCCATGCCGCCGACGTGCGCATAGAACAAATCTATCGGCTCGAAGCTCTCGCGCCGCACCTTCGCGTCGAAATTCGTCCCGCCCGTCGTGAAGCCGCCCATTTTCAAAATGGTCAGCATGATGTGCGTGGTGAGATAAACGTCGGTCGGGAACTGGTCGGTGTCCCAGCCCAGCAGTTCATCGCCTGTGTTGGCGTCAATCGAACCGAGCGCGTTGGCGGCGGCGGCCACCTCCAGTTCATGCTGCATACTGTGGCCCGCGAGCGTGGCATGATTGGTCTCGAGGTTGAGTTTAAGGTGATCAATGAGGTCGTATTCCCGGAGAAAGTTGAGGCACGCGGCGGCGTCGGAATCGTATTGATGCTTGGTCGGCTCCTTCGGTTTTGGTTCAATATAGAACTGGCCTTTGAACCCGATCGTGTTCTTGTAATCCACCGCCATGTGCAGGAACGCCGCGAGATGGTCCATCTCCCGTTTGAGATTGGTGTTCAACAGAGTGCTGTAACCCTCGCGTCCGCCCCAGAAAACATAACCTTCACCGTTGAGTTCGTGGGTGACTTCCAGCGCCTTCTTCACCTGCGCCGCGGCGTAAGCGAACACGTCCGCGTTGCAACTGGTGGCCGCGCCGTGGACGTAGCGCGGATGCGCGAACAAACAAGCCGTGCCCCAAAGCAGTTTCACCCCGGCGCGCTGCTGTTCCTCTTTCAACACCTGGACGACCGCATCCAGGTTTTTGTTGGTTTCCCGCAGGTCCTTGCCTTCGGGCGCGACATCGCGGTCGTGAAAGGCGTAAAACGGCGCGCCGAGCTTCTCGATGAACTCAAAGGCCACACGCGCGCGGTGCTGGGCGTTCTTCACTGAATTCGTGCCATCGTCCCATGGGCGCACGGCTGTGCCCACGCCGAACGGGTCGGCCAGCGGATTGCGGAACGTGTGCCAATAAACCACCGAAAAGCGCAGGTGCTCTTTCATCGCCTTGCCTTCGACGAGTTCGTCAGGGTTGTAATGTTTGAAAGCGAGCGGGTTCTTCGACTTCGGACCTTCGTATTGGATTTTCGAGGTGTTCGGAAACGCGGATGGCATAATTTGTTACTTAGATTGTCGCGAGCGGCGACTGTATCGCCCGGAAACTCCTTTGGCAAGGCGTGACAGATCGTCTGCGAACCCCGAGCACACCTTCGCGCGGAGTCACGTCGTGTTTCCGAAGCGCCCGGTTTCGGGATCCGAATCGCTGCGTGAGCCTCGTGCAGAGTTTTCGCCACGAGCAACACATGTCCGGATTCTGATGTCAGATCAGTTTCTTTTCCAGAATCCTGATCTCTTTCCGTACCAGGGCACCGACCCGATGTTTCGCGAGATAAACCTGCGCGGCGTTCACGCCCAGAGCGCGAGCCACGCGCTGCGCCGGGAGCTTCTTCGGTGATGACCGTCTCCTGCACCACTTCCTCGGCTTCCACGTCGCTCAAGCCGGCCTTGATCGCCGCGCCGTAAATGAGCTTCCAGTAGGTGTCAAAGAAATTCTTCCAGCTCTCGCGGTCGTCCCAGTCCTTCAGCCGGCTGATCAGACTCCAGCGGGTCGGGATAAACGGGTCATGGCGTATCGTCATCGGCGCCTTTGTATGGCTGTCACACACTGTATAGTTACACGCAAGCGCTAAAGCAACACGACACATCACCGCCGAAAACGTGGCTCGGCCTGAAGATCGAAAAATATTTTCAATAATTTTGAAAGATTCAGCATCGGAGCGGTTATATGACAATGGGATAGTGTGCGAATTCGCGGCCGGAATCATTCGCGCGACTTGCCCCAATTGCAACCATAACACTCGAACGAGAGCGAAGGACCAAAACGAGAAACTTCACCGCGACGGACTCGGTTGCTACAATATGAAAATCTCGGCGGCGCTCTGAAAGAAAAACGATTTGTCGCTCAAGACGAGCGGCAAGGAAACAACCAAAACCAAATGCCCGGCGAGGCTTTGATCAACCAAAGCAAGCCTGGCATGCAATGAAAGAAAGATACAAAATGAAGTCTAATTCCAGCATTCCTGCCTCGATCATGGCAGTGCCCACCCGCACAGCGACGCGGAGAAACTTCTTAATCTGCGCCTTGTGTTCACTCGCGATGGTTGCTTCGGCCTGGTCGGTGGCGGCGGATGAGCCGGTCTCCATCTACCACACCTATAACCAGCTGGCCACCCCAAACCGCGGCTTCAACTCGTCATGGGTGGGACCGGCCACGCTCGTCATCGGAACATACGCGCTGACCGCCCCGTCAAGTACGATGGATGTTATTGTGACGGGAGACGTCACTCACTGCACGTACACCTATACAATAGAGGGGCAAGGAACTCTAGTCATCACAGCAGTCTGCTTTAGAGTAGAAGGGCACGGCGCGTGGCACGTCGCGAAAAGCACGGGGGTGTTTGAACATTTCAAAGGCAGTGGCACACAGGAATTTGGGCCGCTTCCAGCCGGATCAGCGTTCGCACAATTCGAGAGATTTGCCGGCACCGGCACATTGAAGAAGCACGGCCATCATGATCATGACGATAATGATCAGGACGATTAATTAGCACGACCGCAAATAGTTAAAACCTGGGACTTGCACGAGTTGTTTAGTCCCTTGGTAAAAGCAATCCCCCAATCCGCTCCCGGATTGGGGGGACTGCGCTTCTCGTCCCGCATCTGCGTGTCACAGGTCGGCGTCGTCACCAGCAGGACCGTTCAGGATTCAAACACGAAAACGACAAAATAAACCACTGGCAAATGCGCCTGTTAAGAAAGGAAACGTATGAAGAGGACAAATAAATTCCGCCTCGCCCTGGCAGCGCTTACTCTGGCTCTGATCTCGTCAACGTCGCCCGCACGGGCGCATGGTGAGAGGGACAGAGAAGAACACGAGGGAAACTATCATCAACGGCCGCTCGTACCGCCGATTCTGGAGCCGCCAGCGGACCAGCAATTGACCTTCCACGCCTTCGCCGTCGGCGTGCAGATTTACGTCGTCACGCAGAACCCGACGAACCCGGCCCTGTACAGTTGGGTATTCAAGGCGCCGGAGGCGGTGTTGTTTGAGGATGACGACCAAGATGAACCCAAGCGGTGTCGCACGAGGGCCGCGGCAAATTCAGCCGGGTGACTTACATCCAGCGCATGAACACCGCAGGCGGCACGGCGCCCACGACCGGTGCCGACGCGGCACACGTCAGCCAGGAAGCGCGCGTGCCTTACACCGCGGAATATTATTTCTATCGGGCGCACCACTCGCCCGCCGATGAAGTCACCGACTGGAACGCGACGGCCGAAAACGCGGTCAAAACCGCTGCCCTAAACCCCGGTGTTCAGGGCAGGTTTATGGCTATTGTCCACACCGCCGTTTACGACGCGGTGAATGGCATTGTTCACAAGTACACGCCGTACTTTGTCACCGACAAGGCGCCGCGTGGCGCGCAACCCGAGGCGGCAGTCGTTCAAGCCGCCTACACAACGCTCAAAACTCTTTTCCCGGCTCAAACCGCCACCTTCGACGCGCAACTGGTCGATTCACTGGCGAAGATTCCCGGCAACCGTGGCGACAGCGTTTCCATCGCACGAGGTCGCGCCTGGGGCGAGCACGTCGCCAACAAAATTCTGGCCTGGCGAAGCGCAGACGGTTTCTCCGCGTCGCTTCCTGGCTACTTGGGTGGCGGCGCCCCCGGAGTGTGGCGTTCGCCTCCGACACCCACGAATCCCGACGGCACGCTGCCCGCGGTGTTCCCTCAGATGGCCGTGCTCGTTCCGTTCGCGATGAGCAGCCCGTCGCAATTCCGGCCCGGCCCGCCGCCCCCCTTGACCAGCGCGCAGTACGCCGCCGATGTCAACGAGGTCAGAGCCATCGGGCACTTGGATAGCGCCGTTCGCACGCCGGAGCAAACCCACCTCGCCTTGCTGTGGCAGGCGACGGGAGCGGCGGAGGAAAACCGAGTGGCCCGCTCCGTCGTGCCACCGGAAAACAGCCTTGTTGACAACGCCCGGCTCTTTGCCCTGCTGAACATCGTAGCCTGCGACGCCATCATCGCCGGCTTCGATTCCAAATACGCCTACAATTTCTGGCGCCCTTATCATGCCATCCACTTGGCGGACACCGACGGCAATCCGGCGACGGCAGCCGACCCGGCCTGGAACTCATTGTTCCTGTCGCCGCGCCATCAGGAATACATTTCCAACCACGCCGTGTTCACCGGAGCGTTTATGCATGTCTTGGCGCGTGAACTGGGCAACGAACACACTTTCACGCTGGTTGCGGTGGACTATCCGAGCTTCACCTGGACCTTCAACCGCTTCTCCGACGCGACGGCGCAGGTGAAAGAAGCGCGTATCTGGGCCGGGATTCATTACCGCAACTCGTGCAACGTGGGCGAGGCAGTTGGGCTGCAGATCGCTGACTATGTACGGGAAAACTTCTTGCTCCCTCGTGGAGAACGCGACGGGGAGCATGGCGATGGCGAGCATGGCGACCACGACGGCGGGCATGGCGAACACAACGGCCACCATGGCCACCATGGACGCGGCCACGACTAAGAGACGCATCAAACAAGGAGGTTTTACGGGAAGTCGGCACTGGCCGCTGTGAAACGCGCCAGCGCCGATTTCAGCGTACCAGAACCCGATGACTCACCGAGGGGTGAATCGACAGAAACGTCCCACCCGAAGAGCCACGGAACAGCGCACGGATCAAAGCAACGCGATTGGGTCGCGGTGGTCGGATGGCTTGGGCGGAGCGGCGGGGAGGGTGGAAGCCTTTTCGCAACTCAGCAGCAACTCCGTGTGATCGAGAACGCCGGATTTGATTTTCTTGTCGCCGCCAAGAGTCTTGAATTTGGCCAGCCATTTTCCCGCTCGTCTGTGATCGCCCAACGCCCAGGCGTAACAGGCCAAAAAGTACGGAATGGCGCTGACGTTCGGAAAAACCGAGGTCTGATGAAGCAGTTGAAGATAAGCTTCGAGCGGACGCTTCAGCTTGTGGAGACTATACGAAAGACACAGCCACCCGGAGGGACGATTCGGGAAGACCCGTGTAAAGGTGCGGGCCAGGTCCCGGGCCGCCTCCCAATTTCCAAGCCGGACGTGAATCCGCCACCGTACCAGGAACACTTCCGGATGAAGGCTGTTCAGCCGCGAGATATTATCCGCCGCCGCCTTTGCTTCGATCGGATTTCCAAACTCCAGCCAGCCGAGCGCGAAGTTGAGGTAGTGCCTTTCGGGATAATCCAATTTTCTCATTCGCCTGGATTGGAGCTGTGGCATGCGCCATGCCAACCACGCCACCGCGACAACTTCGCTGCAACACAAATGGATTCGGGCCAACACCTGGCCTGCCTGCCGCCGGGTTCAACCTAAATCTCATTGCGCATGCATTGTGAATGCAGAGCAAATGGAAGCACGAAATGATGTCAGATTCCTCGAAATAACTTCCCCGGCACGACATTCTGCCGCTCGAACGAGCACGTCGAAGGAGTTGCGGTTAAGGCTTCCCGCCTGGCTTTCCGCCCGGCGTGAGGTACTCGGAACGGATGCACCGGGCGAGCGCCTCGCCGATCCAGGCGTTCGCGGCAGACAGGGGATGGCAGTGATCGAAGTAGATCGGCTCATTGCGATGCGATCGAAGAAGCGGCAAGAGATCCAGGAACCCGAAGCCGTTCGCGCGAGCTCGCTCTGCCAATGCCTTCTGGGGCCTGTCGTCAACAAAGTCCGTCTCAACCTGGAAGCGAACCGGGAAAGCCACCACCAGTACGCCAAAGCTGTGGCGTCCGGCCAGCTTGCGCAGTCGCGCTAACTCTTTGTCCACCGTTGCCCAGGACTCAGGTTGCCAGGCAGCACCCCAGTCGAATCGCGCCAGCCAGGCCAGTTGTTCCAGAGCCGCAGGGT
>QHNT01000059.1 GCA_003218515.1 Verrucomicrobiota bacterium
CAGGATAACGGACACTATAAGCACGCGATGCAATATGGAGGTTTTCATTTTCCTTCCTTTCTTGTGTCGATTGCACTCTCGATTACGGCTTGTGCAGGCGGAAATAGCGTTGCTGCTGAGTGAGCGACGCCGTCACCTCCAACCAACCGTTGTTGGTCCCCGGCTCTTCGACGGCGCGCTGCCAATTTGTCAGGCTCAGGTTCGTCGTGGATTCGAGAACGAATCTGGTGGACGGAAACGGCCACGAAACCACGGCGGTGGTGCTGTTGCTGTGCGCAATGTCGAGCTCAACGCCAGCGGCGACACAGGTGTTCAACAGCACCGAGACGTTGGCGGAATTGCCAACGGCCAAGTCGGGCTGGCCGTCGCCATTGAGATCTCCCAACGCGACGGAAAAAGGATATTCTCCCGTGCTGTAATTGACAGCGGCCTGAAAAGTGCCGTCGCCGTTGCCCAACAACATCGAGACGTTGGCGGAACCTTGATTGGCCACGACCAGGTCGAGCTTGCCGTCCCCATTCACGTCGCCCACTGCCACGGAATCAGGACTCACTCCCGCGCCATAGTTGACCGCCGACCGGAAGGTGCCATCGCCGTTGCCTAACAGCACCGAAACACTGCCGTTAGTGTAATTGTTCGGGCCCATCGAGAGCTCATTGGCAACCACCAGGTCGAGTTTGCCATCCGTGTTGAAGTCGCCCACGGCGATGGAACTTGGATATTCTTGCGCACCATAGTTGACGGGAGCTTGGAAAGTTCCATCGCCGTTGCCCAGCAGTACCGAAACGTTCGTGGACCCCTTGTCTGGGACGGCAAGGTCCGGCTTGCCATCGCGGTTGAAGTCACCGACTGCCACAGAATTCCCTCTGGAGCCATAGTTGACCGCAGGTTGAAAACTTCCATCGCCGTTGCCCAACAGTAACGAGAGAGGTGTCGCCAGGTCGAGCTTGCCATCGCCGTTGAAGTCAGCGACTGCTAGACCCCATCCAGATCCAGGGACAGATCCAGGGCCATAGTTGACCGCAGGTTGAAAAGTTCCGTCGCCGTTGCCCAACAGCACCGCGATTGGGCTTCCTCCCACCGCCAGGTCCGGCTTGCCGTCGCCGTTAAAGTCGCTTACAACCACAGAAACAGGATTTGTTCCCACGCCGTAATCGACCGCGGCTTGGAACGTGCCATCCCCTCTACCCAGCAGTACCGAAACCGAGCCGCTTGTTGCAGGAAAGAAGGAGCCATAATCAGCCACAGCCAGGTCGGTCTTGCCGTCGCCGTTGAAGTCGCCCACCGCCACGGACCCAGGATTCGATCCTGCGCTATAACTGGCGGCGACCTGAAACGTGCCATCGCCTTTACCCAGCAGCACCGGCACCGTCGTGAACCTGGTGTTGGCCAGGGCGAGATCCGGTTTTCCATCCCCGTTGAAGTCCGCCACAGCAACAGATTGAAGAATCGATCCGGCACTGTAATTGACAGCGGACCCGAAGCTGCCATCCCCGTTGCCCAACAACACCGAGACTTTGGCAGTGCCAGTGGCCACGGCCAGGTCGGGCTTGCCGTCGCCATTGAAGTCGCCCACCGCCACAGAGTAGGGGTACGTCGCGACGCCATAGTTGACGGCGGGCTGGAAAGTGCCGTCGCCGTTGCCCAGCAGTACTGAGACGTTGCCAGACCCGTTGTTGGCGACGGCCAAGTCAGGTTTCCCGTCGCGGTTGAAGTCGCCTACAGCCACGGAAATTGGGCTCGCGCCCGTGCTGAAGTTGACCGCAGGCTTAAAGGTGCCATCTCCGTTGCCCAACCGTACCGAGCCCTCTGTCACCAGGTCGAGCTTGCCATCGCCGTTGATGTCAGCGACGACTGGACTCCCTCCAAGGCCAGAGTTGATCGCAGGCTGAAAAGTGCCATCGCCGTTGCCCAACAGCACCGCGACCGGGCTTCCTCCCACCGCCAGGTCAGGCTTGCCGTCGCCGTTAAAGTCGCCCACAGCGACGGAAGCTGCGCTCGTGCCCGTGCTGTAGTTGACGGCATCGTTGAAAGTGCCGTCACCATTAGCCATCAACACGGAGACATTCGTGGATCCTAAATTCACCACGCCCAAGTCGGATTTGCCGTCGCCGTTGAAATCGCCCACAGCTACCGAAATCGGATTCGCTCCTACATTGTAGTTGGCCGCCGGTTGGAAGGTGCCATCGCCCTTGCCCAACAGCACTGATACGTTGGCGGAGTGGAAATTGGCCACCGCCAAGTCAAACTTGCCGTCGCCGTTGAAGTCACCCACAGCCACCCAGAAAGGACTCACGCCCGCGTCGAACGTGTGTGCAGCGGCGAAGCTGGGCGCGGGACATGCGTCGGCGAAAGCCGAGCCGCAAAGAAACAAACGGCTCAACAGGATGAAGGGCACTATAACCATTCGATGTGATGGCGAGGTTTTCATTTCCTTGAATTCCTTTCATTAGTGATAAGGTCAGGAGTTCTGAGCGCCGGGTAGCTGGTTTCGGAAAGGATCGTATTGGCCCAAGGCAGGGCGGGATGAAGGGAGGGGCGCAGCCGGGGTGGACGCGCGGAACAGGAATTCAGGAACGTCTGCCGATGAAACGGGAAGCTTTGGCGCGGCGGCGTCTGCCACACAAACGGAACAAAACCAGTCCCGCGCTCAACACCGCCAGGCTGACGACGCACAAAATGAAAAGGTCCGAATGTTGATTGTCAAACGTGTGCGTATGGGGCGCCCAGGACTCGTGGGCTCGAGCGGCAGGCAGCAGAGCGAGCCAGCTGGCGAGACTGAAGAGCGTTTTCATGCACTCATGTTGTGCGCTGACGCGGAAAAATCAAGCCTCGGATTCAACACGCTTTGTGGTGAGAACTTAGCAGTCCACTCCGCGCAAACGCCAGGCGTTTGCGGAATCTTCCCGCTTCGTGAACCGGGTGGGGTGAGACCTAATTTCTATCCATTGGAGATCAGGGCTCGACGGAGTCTCGCCCCACTGTTCATGGTCCCGATGCGCGATTCCGGAATCGTGGAGGCTACTCATGCGAGCGTTGGGATGAGCTGCATTTTCGTTCCCCTCACCCCGGCCCTCTCCCCTGGGGAGAGGGAGAATTGTCCGCTGTCTTTCGGCCGTACCGGGTGTCGCTTATCCAAGGGACTCCTCACTAATGCTTGCGAATCTTCTGCAAGCGCGGCGCCGGGTGGATGGGCGGCGGCAGCGGGATCGTCGCCGGTTTTGGCCCCTCCGCCCAGGCCGAAAGCGGTTTCCATTCGCCGCTGCCGTCGATTTGCGATGCCGTCTGCCAATCGATGCGGCCGTCCGCTACCCACTCCAGAATTTTGCTGCCGTCAATCGGGCCATACACTTTCTGGTCGGCGCCGATGACGCGATACTTCCGCGTTTGGTCAAACTTGCGCTCTGGTTCAGTGGCCGGTTGTTGAACGCCCTCCGCCGGTTGCGGCTCGGATTTCGCCGCCGTGGCGGACTGCAATTGCGACAGCCATTTGTTCGGATCGATCGTCGTTTCGCCAATTTTGAATTCGGGAAACTTCATTTCGCCGAGCTTGAACTCGGGCAATTTCGCGGCCACCAGATCCAACGCTTCGGTCGCGGTTTGTTTGACCATTTCGACAGCCGTCTGCCTGACCGCTTCGACGAACGAAGGGGCGGTGACGCCCAAAGTTTGATACCCGTTCACCAGCCATTCGAGCTTGCCGGTCTGAACGTCCATCAGCAGTCCGTGCACCGGAACGTTGGCGCCGATGAGCGGGCTTTGCCGCACGATCTCCGCGCCGCGAATGACGTTCTGTCGTTCGCTGGCGAACAGGCCGAAGTATTCGTTCAGATTTTCCGGCAGTTTCGCGCGGTCCACGCCCAACGCGCGAAACCCATCGGTCAGCTTCATCACGGTTGTCTTGCAAACCAGGCAGTCGGTGTGGCCGAGAATGGCGATTTCCTTGCCGCCTTTGACGGCGCAGGCCAGCGCGAGCGAGCGCAGGGTGCTGCTGAGCGGGCCGGTAATGATGTTGCCCGCGGTGCGCAGCCAGATGAACTGCTCCTCCGGCACGCCGAGCATTTCCGGAACGAGCCGGTTCAGGCGTGGATCAATGCAAGTCAACGCGACCAGCGGCAGCGCGTCGGAGAACTCCGGCGCGTTCAAGTTCGCTTTCAGTCCGCCGGCGACCGCGCGCTGGTTTGCTTCGACGATGGCTTCGAGCAGGCGCATGATTATTGGTGTGGTCGTTGATACTGCCGCCAGAGTCCTTCCACTTTTTCGGCCTTTTTCCCGGCTGCCACGAGAACGCGCTGTCTGTCACAAACTTCGCATCGGTCAACACCGCTCCGCTTTCAGCCGATCCGTCCGTCGCGATTGATGTCTTCGCCGAGCCGTTGTTCCAGTCGTTCGAGCATCTCGCGCAGCAGCCCGTTGATCGCATTGACCTGCCGTTCCAACTCGGCCACTCGCCGTTCCAGCGAATCGGCCCGGCCGGACTGGCTCGATATCTGGCTCTGCTGAATCAAGTCCCAGAAAAGTCCCATAACTGTTCAGTCGTTGGTCGGTTTATCGCTTTCACGCCGCTTTGCGCTTCGGCCGCCCGACAAAAAAGTAGATTAAAGCGCCGAGGAAATGGGTGAAGAGGATGACCAGCACCCAGGCCACCTTCTCCGATCCCGGGATGCCATCGTTCGTCAGACAGTCGATCAGCATCCAGATCCAGATTGCGAAGCACGCCAGGCCGATCAGGCCGCCGAACAAAACCAGGAAAATCACTTCGAGACCACCCAGAAAACCAAACATCATAATTGTTGTCCTTTCCGGCGGAATTAACCGCTATCCACGTCTTTCTCCAGCGCCCCGTTCAGGGCGGGCAACCTTCACTTTCCAGTGTTACTCTCACCCTTCCCCATCGCTTTCCTCAGCGCGGGGACCTGCTCCAGCAGTTTGTCGAACTTCACCCCGGTCAGACTCTCCAGCACGGGCGGCAACTGGCTGATGATCTGCGTCACGTCGCCGGTGAGCTTGCTGGCGCCGCCGCCGGTGCCGTTGCCGCTGTTGATGATGACCATCCGCTCCATCCTGGAGAGCGGCTCGCTGATCTTGCCGGCAATTTCTGGCAGGATGCGCATGATGAGTTCGATGACCGCCGCCTCATTGTATTGCTTGAACGACTCCGCTTTCTGCTGCATCGCGGAGGCCGTGGCTTTGCCTTGCGCCTCGATAATGGCGGCCTCGGCCAGACCGCGCGCTTTGTTCGCCTCGGCTTCGGCGATGCCCGTGGCCTTGGCGACGTCCGCGTTGGCGAAGCCGGTCGCCTTGGAAGCGGACGCGGCGCCCGCGGCCTCGGTTTCGAGCTGGAATTTCTTCGCGTTGGCCAGCGTCTCCACTTTGTATCGTTCGGCGTCGGCCGGCTTCTGTACGTTCGCTTCGAGTTCGCGTTGCTTGCGCGAGATTTCCTGTTGCTGCAGCTCGATCTGCTTTTGTTTCTCGACGATCTGCACCTGCACTTCCTCGGCCTTCACGAGCTGGCCGGTCTTGAACTTCTGCAAATCATACGCCAGATCGGCCTCGGCTTTCTTCTGGTTCACCGCGGCCTGATATTGCGCGACGTTCGATTGATAATCGCGCTGGGCTTCCGCGATCTTGCTGTCGGCGGCGAACTTAGCTTCCTGGCCGGCCTGCGTCGCCTGCGAGGACTTGATCATCGCGTCGCGATCGGCTTCGGCCTGCGCGATCTGAGCATCGCGTTTGACCTGGGCAATGCGCGGTTTGCCGAGCGCGTCGAGGTACCCTTGCGTGTCGCGAATGTCGCGAATGGTGAAGCTGACGATGCCCAGGCCCATGTTGGCCATGTCGCCGGCGGCCACTTCCTGCACCTTCGAGGCAAAGGCGTCGCGGTTCTGGTAAATCTCCTCCACGGTCATCGTGCCGAGGATGGCGCGCAGATGGCCTTCAAGCGTTTGCGTGGCGATGTTGCGGATTTCGTCGGTGTTCTTGCCCAGGAACTGTTCGGCTGCGGTGGCGATGGAGATGTCGTCCCCCTTGACTTTGATTTGCGCCACGCCGTCCACCTTCACCGGCACGCCTTTGCTGGTGTAAACTTCAGGGGTCTGCACGTCGATGGTGAGCAGTTCGAGGGAAAGAATGTCCACCTTTTCCACGACGGGGTAAACGAACGTGCCGCCGCCTTTGACGATGCGGAAGCCGCGCGTTTTGACCGTGCCGTCCGGATCGGCATAGCGATGTTTTTTCCCGGAGACAATGAGCACTTCGTTCGGGCCAACCTTCGTGTAACGGCTGAGCACAACGGCGATGCCGATGATCAACGTCACCGCAATCAACACGACGGCGATCAGAATCACGCCGCCGGTAACAATCGTTTGGGCCAGCAGGGGTAGGGGAGTCATAGGATCTGTTGGTTAAGGGTTTGGTTTGTTCTGAAATGGTCTAGATGGGTTCTAGGTGAGCGCGACATAAAACTGGGTGCCGATCACCCGCGTGATTTTGACCGATTTGCCAACCGGCACCGGCGCTCCGTTCTCTTCGCGCGCCGGCGCGGAATAGCGGGTGCCGGCCTGCACGTAGGCGATTTCGCCGACACCGTTCTCCGGAATCGGGGTGATGATCGTGGCGAGCTGGCCGACCAGACTGCTTACTTTCGATTCGCTGGAACTCTGGGTCTTGCTGAAAAGCTGTCGCAACACCCAAAGCACGCTGAACGCAATCAGAAATCCGCCAAGGATCGCGAGAGGGGCGCTGATCCACGCGTTTTTTGTGGCTGGAATCTCCGAGAAGATGACGCCCAATCCGCCGAACGCGGTGACGAAGGACGCGATTACCGTCGGACTGAACGCCGACACGCCGGGCATGTCGCTGGCATCGACGCCTGCTTCAGCGTGGCCGCCGCTGCCATCCACGTGGCCGTCATGGCCGCCGTGCCCAAAGACGTGACCGAAGATCGCGCTGAACAGTGTGAAAACAAAACCGACTCCCAAACAGATGAGATAGATTGTGAATTCCATAAGCGCCGCCTGGTTGATTGTTGCTTATAGTAAAGGATCAAACAACGCTTCGAGCAAGACAGAAAGGAAGGCGCCGGGATCAATTCCTTCCCAAATCGACTCCCGCCAACGGTTCGACCGTCCGTTGGACACGCTTTCCACCTCTGCTTTGATAGGCGTCGGGGTTTTCATTCACCGCGCCATCAATAGCAGGTGCCGGCGGCGGGATCATTTACAAAGTCATCGGGGCTTTGTAACTCTGCGCTTCCGTCCGGCCTCCGGTTCTGCTAAGGTGGCCCCATGGAATCCCACGAACTGCTTCAGGAAGTTTTCCAAAAAACCAGCGCCAAACAGATCGCCGCCGCGCTCGGCCTGTCGCTCTCCATGATTTACAAATGGTCCGAGCCGGACGACGGCACCGGCAGCGGCGCAGCCAATCCGCTCGACCGCATCGAGGCGCTCGTGCGTTGCACCAATGACACGCGGATCGTCCATTGGATTTGCGAGCAGGCGGGCGGCTTTTTCATCAAAAACCCCAAGGCAACCTGGCCGCACCCGATTCACCTGATGCCCGCGACCAACCAGATCGTCCAGGAATTCGCCGATTTGCTCGCGGTCATCGCCACCGCCGCCACCGACAATCAGATTACCAAACAAGAGTCCAAAACCATCCGCGCCCGCTGGGAGGAATTAAAGGCCGTCACGGAAGAATTCGTGCAATGCTGCGAGAAGGGCAACTTCACGCCGCTGAAACGGGAAACGCCGACGCAGACAAAGGTCTGATCGGCTGTCTGGTTTCCTCCATGAACCACCTCTCTCCCGTCTTCGGCCGCCCAACCCATGAACCCGGACGAACATCCAACATCGAACATCCAACATCGAACATCCAACATCGAACATCCAACATCGAACATCGAATGGCAGCGCGAACCCTCGCTCATTTCGGCGTTCGGTGTTCGATTTTGGACTTTCGATGTTTTCCATCGGTTCAGGGGTTTCAACGCGCGAAATTTTTCTTTCGACGAATTCTCTGACTATGAAAACGCAGGTCGTCGTGCGCTGCTGTCTTCTGTCCTTCTGTCTTCGAGGGTCCGCCATCCGCTCAGCCGAGGTGATTGAATCCGACATTTGCGTTTACGGCGGCACCTCGGCGGGCGTCGCTGCCGCGGTGCAGGCCAGGCGGATGGGCAAGACCGCCGTCATCGTGGAATTCGGACGGCACCTCGGCGGTTTGACTTCGGGCGGCCTCGGCGCGACGGACATCGGCAACAAGGCGGCCATCGGCGGCATCGCGCGGGAATTCTACCAGCGAGTCGCAGCACACTACCGGCAGTCCTCCTCCTGGACGCGTGAAACAGCCGACGAGTATTTCACCCGACGAGGCGGCGCCCAGGCCGCAGCCAGCACGTTGAACGGGCCGGAGGCTACCCTGTGGACCTTCGAGCCGCACGTCGCCGAAGATATTTTTTTCCGGATGATCAACGAAGCGAGGACGCCGGTTTACCTTCAACAGCGACTGGCCGCAGTGAAAAAGGAAGGAACACGCATCGTTGAGATCGTCGCTGAAGGCGGAAAAATTTTTCGCGCGAAGATGTTCATCGACGCGACTTACGAAGGCGATTTGATGGCCAAGGCAGGCGTTTCCTGTTTCGTCGGGCGCGAGGCGAATTCCAAATACGGCGAAACGCTCGACGGCATACGCGCCGGGACGCCGAAGCACCAGTTCATTGTGCCGGTGGATCCCTATTTGAAACCTGGCGATTCCAGCAGCGGTTTGCTCCCGTTCATCCAACCGGGCGACGGCGGCGTGCCCGGCGACGGCGACCGGCGCGTGCAAACCTACAATTTCCGACTTTGCCTCACGACCAATACCGAAAACCGAATGCCGATTGCGCCCCCGGCAAATTACGATTCGACAAAATACGAACTGCTCGCGCGCTATCTCGAAGCGCTCGTCGCCGCCGGTAAAAAGCCGAAGCTCGCCGAATTCTGGAATCCGATCTGGATGCCGAATGAAAAGACCGACATCAACAACAACGGCGGTTTCTCGACAGATTTCATCGGGATGAACTACGGTTACCCCGACGGCGGGTACAGCGCCCGCGCGAGGATCTGGAAGGAGCACGAGGATTACACGCGCGGTTTCATCCACTTTCTCGCCACCAGCCCGCGCGTGCCGGAAAACATCCGCGTCGAGATGCAAAAATTCGGCTTATGCAAAGATGAGTTCCTCGACACCGGCGGCTGGCCCAACCAGCTTTACGTCCGCGAAGCCCGCCGGATGGTTGCGGATTACATCATGACCGAGCACAACTGCCGCGGCCAGGAAGCAGCGGCGGATTCCATCGGTCTGGCGGCCTACAACATGGACTCGCACAACTGCCAACGCATCGTGAAGAACAGCCACGTGGAAAACGAAGGCGACGTGCAAGTGCCGCCGATGAAGCCGTATCCGATTTCGTACCGCTCCATCGTTCCCAAGGCCGGCGAGTGCGAGAATTTGTTTGTGCCAATCTGCCTGTCCGCGACGCACATCGCTTACGGCTCGATTCGCATGGAACCGGTCTTCATGATCCTCGGCCAGTCCGCCGCCACCGCCGCCTGCCTGGCGATCGACGAAAAAGTAGCGGCGCAGAAGGTGAATTATCCAAAATTGCGCGCGCGGTTGCTGGCGGATCGGCAGATTTTGGAGTGGAGGAAATGATCAAGATGCCCTACTTTCCGGTTAATTCCATGAACCCGGACTGGCAGAGGAGAAAAGGTGGCCGCTCCAAGGGTTTCACTTTGATTGAATTGCTGGTGGTGATTGCGATCATCGCGATTCTCGCTGCGCTGCTCTTGCCGGCGTTGTCCAGGGCGAAGTCTCTCGCTCAGTTGGCCAAATGCGCCAGCAATGTACGGCAGATCGGGCTCGCTTCGGTGATGTACGTGCAAGACTACGGCGCTTATCCAAGCTACCGCGAATTCAATACGCTCAGGGACGAGTTTTGGCCTGACAAGCTGGGACCTTATCTATCAGAGAACTGGACCGATGACGTTTACCAGTGCCCTGCAAATCCGCTAAAGACTCGTTGGTCTTCGCGCCCGATCCTCCAGGAAGGGGTGAGTTACGATGTAAACCCCTCCGGAGTGTCTCAGACGATTAACGCTTACGGACTGGCCGTCAAGATGCCAGCACCTTCCAGCGATCCACCTAGTGGGTGCAAGGAGTCCCAAGTGGTTTCGCCCAGCCAGATGGTCGCTTACGGTGACGCTGTTCTCGATTTTTTCCCCCAAATAATCCCCGCTCTTGGCTTCTTCGCCTGGTGGCACGTTGAGGAAGATGCTTCGTATGAACGGTCGCGGCGGTTGATGGCGCGCAGGCATCTGGGCGAGTGGAACATTGGGTTTGCGGACGGACACCTTGAGCATTTCAAAACGAACGTGCTCTTTGGCAAGAACAAGTACGATCCGGCCGACGAGGAGATGCGGCGGCGCTGGAACCGGGATCACGAGCCGCACTGGGAGGAGCTCTCTCACCCGTAAAACACTTTCAGCCGAGCCGTGTTTTGTCGAGCAGCCCTTAACTACATGTTCCGTTCGGCGCCTGCACAAGCAACAACCCAAAGGATCGCCGATACGGCATCGACCGTTCCTCCGTTCCATCGACATCGCAAACATCCTTGGCACGGACATTCTCGTGCTTTGGCTCGCGCGCGAAGGAAGTTACATTCGCGAGTCGAAGAACGCACGCGGCTGCTGGCGGACCGGCAAATTCCGGAGTGGAAGAGATAACCGCTTTGGAGTAGGGTTCGCGGTATTCCGTGAAGTCCAACTCCCAGAGGAAAAAAGCTCGCTGCGCAAACGCTTTTACTTTGATCGAGCTATTGGTCGTCATCGCCATCATCGCCATTCTGGCGGCGCTGCTGTTGCCGGCATTGTCGCATGCGAAGTACTCGGCAAAGAATACTGTATGCAAAAGCAATCTGAGACAGATCATCCTTGGAATTCACTTATACATGAGCACGCATGGGGCGTTTCCGCCTTACGCCTACACGAACTCGAGTCTGGCCCGTGGAGATTGGGAAAAGCTTCTTGACCTGCCGATTACGTACATTCAAGGCACCAACTTCTATCGCGTTCCGATCCCATTCAGAGTCCTTGGGGGCGTCTTTCGTTGCCCGCTTAACGATGGCGCCATAGTCACGCTGCATTACGAGGTTGGTTCCGGCCAGCCTGTCGGAAGTACTGAACAAATTCGAGAGCCGTCATGGAGCGCGTATGGGTATAATGCTTGGGGCATTGTCGGGTTGCCAACTCGCGCCTTTCCTCTAGGCCTTGGCCTTGGAGGTGGCAACGGGGTCAACGCGGGTGTTTCACCGAGGATCAGCACACGCTCTACTCCAGAATTCGCAGTGCGAGCGCCGAGCGACATGATTGCTGTCGGAGACGAGTTTATACGGTCTCGGAACCCGGCGTTGGACGGCATGATGAGTTGGGACTCCACTATCGGCCCGGCGACACATTACGCGAGTGGTTTAGTCTATGACTCCAAAACTCCGCCCAAGATGCAGTTTGCCTTCAAAGCGCACCACGGTCGGGCCAACCGTGCTTTCGTGGATGGTCATCTGGAATCCGAAGATATGCGCCGGCCTTTCGCGGCGACTGACGCGCAACTGGAGCGCTGGAACGTGGATAATGAGCCGCATCGAGGTCTGCTCCAAGATTAAGCTCACGTGGAGGGATGAGAATCATGAATCGCATCGAGGGTTCAGCTTAAGCAGAGATATCCTGGTCGGAATCAAGACAGCAAATTCTATGAATCACGCCGCGACTGGTAACGAGGTTGATCGACAAACGAACTTACGTTCGGGACTGAGTCGCGTGGGCTTCACGCTCATCGAGCTTCTGGTGGTCATCGCCATCATCGCGATTTTGGCGGCGCTGCTGTTGCCCGCGCTCGCGAAAGCGAAAACCAAAGCCCAAGGCATTCAATGCCTCAATAATTTGAACCAGTTGAGCCTGTCGTGGATCCTGTATGCCGACGATAACTTCGACAAAATCCCGCCGAACAACCTCAACGAAGTCGGTCCCGAGAGGACCTGGGTGGTCGGCTGGCTCGACTACGCGCGTCCCGTGCCGGACAACACGAATAGCGTCAACCTGATGAACAGCCTTCTCTGGCCCTACCACAAGACATTGGCCGTCTGGCGCTGCCCGGCGGACAAAAGCATGTCGAAGCACGGCGGCAAACTCTACCCGCGCGTGCGCAGCGTTTCGATGAACTGCTGGTTGAACTCGGACGCACCATGGAACGGACAGAACCAATACAAGGTCATGCGCAAGAGTGCCGACATGCAGAATCCGGGACCGACCGGCATTTGGGTGATCACCGACGAACGCGAAGACCGCGTCAACAACGGCTTTTTCGTCGTGGACATGGCCGGGTTCAATCCGCGGAGTCCCGGCAGCCTTCGCCTGGTGGACGTGCCGGCGAGCTATCACAACGGCGCGGGCGGCGTGACGTTTGCCGACGGCCACTCGGAAATTCATCGCTGGCTGGATCCGCGCACCAAACCGTCGATCAAAGCAGGACAGGATTTGCCATTGCAAGCGGCGTCGCCCAACAATCGCGATGTGCTCTGGCTGCAGGAGCGAAGCACGGGACCGTCGCGTTAACCGAATCTCAATAAAGCTTGAGGAAATCTGCGCGGCTTGCGAAGACTTTTATGGCTGGAGCACGAATCACGGCGTGGACAGCCGGTAGAACCGTTGCGGTGCGCCGAACGGCGGATCGTCAAGCACTTCTTCGATTCGTGTGCTGCCGCCGGGCGGAACGGTTGCCAGCGCGTCCCATTGTCCCGTGGTCAGACTGTCACACCAGTAAACAGTGTAGGTTTGTTCACCCGCGGCGTGGAAGCGGAGACGAACTTGCGCGCCGTCGTAGGTGACTGAATCGAAGGCGGGGCGAATGAGGCCGGGCTGGTCGGGCGTGCCCCCCACGAGCACGCTCGCCTGCCAGTTGGCGGCATCATTGTAGTCGCCGTTGATGTCGAGGACTTCGAGCGAACTGCCTGCGCCATCGGCGGCCGCCGGCCAGTTGCCCCCATCATCATAAGTGAATTCCTGAATCACGAAGCCAAACGCGTCCACGAGCCGGATCAGTTCGCCGCCGTTGTTCAGCGATCCGCTGTACTCGCCGGCGACGAGCAGGTTGGTGCCGTAGCGGAAGTCGAACGCGGCTTTGTTTTTCACAATCAACACGCGCTGGGCGGGAGCCAAATCGGTCACCGCGGACGCGGTGAGGTCAAAAGTGATGCCGACGGTGAACTTCACGCCGAGCAGCGAGAGGTTGGTTGGGCCGGTGTTCAACAACTCGATAAACTCAAAGTCGTCACCGTCCGCAAAACCAGCGGCGATCTCAGCGGCGCCGGGTGCAGGCGGGTGATACATCAGCTCCGTGATGCGCAGAAAGTCGCGCTGGGGGAATTCAGAGACGGTGGTCGTGACGGTAATCGAATCCTGGCCGACCTGCGCGCCGTGGTAATCGAAGGCCAAAAGCCGGAGGTCGTTCGCACCGGTTTCGAGGGGAAGGGTGATCTGCCAGCGTTGGTCGTCGAGCCAGGTGATGGGAAGCGCGTTGGTTTGACCGGCGGGGCGGATGTCGTGGACATTGATCCAGCCGCGGCCATTGAGGGTCACGGTGGGGGTGTTGACGGTGAGGTTGCTCCCGCCGTTGGAGGTAATCTCGAAGGGAATCTGCGGCGCCAACTGGTTGCGGACCGAGGCGTCGCGCGCGTCGGCATAACCGGGCACGCTGCCGTAATTCTCACCGGTGACACTGCTGTAATGCTGCGCCCACCGGGTGACGTAGGCGCTGTTATAGACGGAGTTCATCAGGTCAAGGAGATGCCCTTGATAGAGGCGGCGATAGCCCGGGAGTTTGAGGATTTTGAAAACGTTATTCTTTCCATAGATCGAGGCGCTGGTGGAGAGCCCGAAACCAAACCCCCAGTCGTTTTGTAAAACAACCACCTGGCCGTTGTCCGGGCGCGCGTAAAAAGCAACGTTGTGCGGGTTATCCACGCCGTAGATGTCGGCCACACCCAGGAGTGTCTGCAACGCGAAGTAGCGCGCCCATTCATCCAGGTCAATGGCCGCGGGTGCGGCCTGTTGCAGTGCGGTGCCGCCCAGGCTGAACGTCTTGCCCATCGCCACGATGCGCGAGTAGTCATCGCGGGCGCGTTGGTTCTGAATCATCATGCTCCAGCGGTATTGTTCAGGATCATCGCCCAGATCGGTAATATCGTAGGACCAGACAAAATCGACCGGTTGCGGAAGTTTGCGGCCTTCGGGAGTGCCATCGTCGGTGGTTTCGTAAACGCGGATGCCCTCGAATTTGAAAATCGTCCCGTCGTTCGCGTGTTCGAATTGTGAGTCAACGTAAGTGTCGTCGTAGTTGGCGAGGTTGACGCGCGCGGAGCCGACGTTGTCGGAGCGATGGGACACGAGATACACGATATCATCATAGTTCGCCGGGATGCCGCCGGCTTGATTGAGGACATGCTTCATGAACGACTCAACCATTCCGCTCCGTCGGACGATGACTGAACCGCGCGAACCGCGGAAGAAATGGTCGGCGGGAAATTTCAGGTGGAAACCGGTCGTGCTGGCATCGGGGCGGCTGAACATGCTTCCATGAAGCCGGATGCGGGCGTTGTAGAAGACTTCGCGCTCATTGTGGATGACCGTGCAGCCGAGGAGATCGTCACTCATCAGGTTGACGAACGAGTGGAGCAGGCCCGAGTCCGCGGGGGTCATGATCGTGCGGAAGGTTTGTTTGCTACCCACGAGCTGCGGTGAATCCACCTTGATCAATGCGCGTGAATCAGCGCCGCCGGCGGGACAGGTCGAAACCGCGCCCAGCGAGTCGGCTCCTTCGACATAAAATTGAATCACGGAGCCAGCCGGCTGCCCTGGAATCGTGCCGGTGTAAGAGGCGGAACTGGAAACGCGCTCAGACATCGGCACACTCTTCCATGGCCCGTCATTGACGGCGTAATGGAGCGTAAGACCACCGAGGCCGTCGGGATCGGCGGCGTGGATACTAACGTCGATGGTGGCGTTCGCTGCGGGCAGCAAAGGTGAGTTTTGAAGGCCGGCAAAAGTGGGACCCGCGTTGGTGACGTAGGTCGAGTTGCGCCGGCCGGGCGTGCCGGGGTGCTCGGGTCGGTCGAGGATGGTGGTGGCGACGACTTTGTTGTAGTAAAGCTCGGTGTGCACCTGAGGGGAACCGGCAAGCCATTTGGCGTCGAAGGAAATTTCGTAGTCACGACCCGCGACGACCGGCACGAGTGTGCCGCCAACCTTGAGCGTCGTTTCGAGCTGATTCTCGAGGTAATTCATCGGGCCCGCGGCGACGAGATGCAGCACCTGGTTGACGGGACTATCGGGATCCGGTTCGACACGCGAGTGCGAGTGGTTGCCGAGGAGCCGCCATTTGACATCGCCAGCGGTGAAGTTGGTGTTTTGCAGCAATTGACGCGAAGGCCCGTTGGTGGGCAATTCGACGACGGCAATGTTGTCGAGCAACGCTTCGCCCTCCGCGAGCAAGCCAAGTCGGAATTCATGGAAAGAGTAAATGTTCGGCGAGTAAACCGGATTGAGCGCGCGGGCAACGTAACGGTAGCGGCGCCAGGTGGTCTTCAGGCCTTCGTTGCTTGCGGCCCACGATTCGGGAACCGTGCTGTCGGCCCGCGGATCCCGAAGTTCGAGACTGGAGCCGCCGCCATCGGAGTAAGCAGGCCACGGGAAATCGGGATAGTAAGCGACTTCGTTGGCTGGGTTGTCTTGCCCGTCGCGCAACAGGAGGTGACTCCCGCGATGCGACAATTTGCCGCTGAAGTCGCCCAGCACCGTGATGTCCGGATACTGCGCGCGCAGCGCGGCGGCGTTGTTCGCAATCACGAGATAAGCGTCCGGCGCGAGGATGGTGTTGGTTGGGAAGGTAAAGCTGACGGCGTCAACCAGCCGCCAGCCGCTCAGGTCCACCGGTGCGGCCGAACGGTTGTAGAGTTCGATCCATTGCTCGTCGTTTTTCGACATCACGGGCGGGGTGGTATTGGTCGCGTAACCTGGCGGGGCATGATACAGGATTTCGTTGATCACGATCTCGTTGTGCAGCGCGAACAGGTTCGTTGCTCCCAGAGTGGGCGACGTTGGATACAACCACATACCCGCCGGGGCCGAAGGCAGTTTGCCCTTCAAGCGATTCTCCAACTTCACGCCGTCCAACACGCTCTGTCCGGCGCCGAGGAGGAAGACCTTGTCGCCCGGCTGCATGGTGAAGCCAAGGTCGTTGGTGTTTAGCGTCAGGAATCCGCCCGGAGGCAACGTCTGCCGGTCAAACGTGAATCGCCCGCCGCCGCTGGAGACAATGCTGCAACCGGAAAGGGCCACGTCCGATGTGCCGTGGTTCAGCAACTCAAGAAAAAAAGACGAGCTGTCCGCGGCGGCGACTTCGTTGAAGACCAGATTCGCCTGTCCTGCGGTCAGCGGCGTTTCACGGGCCGAAAGTTCGGCGGTGAACAGGAAATCCGGATCGGCGACAGCAGCATTAAGTGCCTGGACCGCGATCACATTGCGGCCCGGCACGAGGCCGGAAGCGAAGGCGCTGAGGTCGATCGTTTCCGGCTGCAACACCGTGATTTGCGCGCGGTTGGTGGTGGCGGCGGAGTCCCAGAGGAGCCATTGCGGCGCGTTGCGGCGGGCGACTTCGGCGCCGTTCAGGTAGGCAACGAATCCGTCGTCATACCGCACGTTGAGCGTGAGGCGGTCGTAGCTGACGCCTGGTGCGGCCTCGAACGGAAGGCGGAGGAGCAACGAGGTGTTCGCCTGGTAGAGCGCGGCTTGCACGTCCGTGCCAATCAAGTTTCGATAACCGTCGAGCAGCGCGGGCGGCGTACCGGCCGCCAGTCGCGCGAGGTCATTCGTGCCGAGCACCGCCTGCCAGATGCCCGCCTCATCCAGACGACCCTTGAAGAAGTTGGGCGTTTGCCCGGAGTCGGTGCCAAAGCGCCACTGGCTGCCGCCGCCCCACAGATTGCCGATCGTGACTCTGCCGCCACTCGATGCGCCATTGACGTAAATCTGCATCGGGCCGCCGCTGGCCGCAGTGCCAACGACGTGGTACCAGACTCCGGTTTGGATGCTGTTCGTCGCAGCAACGACGCGAACGTTTCCGTCATACACATAATGCTCAAACCGGCCGGACGAATTGATGCGCAATTGGTGAGACCAGGAGGTGTTCGGCCCGTTGGCGTCGGTGCGCACGATGAGACTGCTGGGGCGCACCACATCCACCGACACCCAAACGGCGAGAGTGTAAGCCGATGGATTCACGGCGTCGCTCACCTGCACCTGGTTTGCCACGCCGTCGAACTGCAGCGACTGCCCGGCGCCCACGGCGGGCGGCACGTTGGCCGAATACTGCGCGCCGAAGTTCTGGCCGTCGAAACCGTGCCCGGACACATCGGCGACGTTGCCGTCGAACGAATAAGCGCGCGCGACCGGCGGCGCGACGGATGTCACGGCGGCATCGAAGCCCACCGAAGCACCGCCAGGAGCCCAGGAGATGTCGTCGAAGGCGGGCAGGGTCCAGGACTGGCCGAGCGAATCGTTGGTGGGCACGAACCAGCGCGCGGCTGAACCAGGGTTGAGGAGTTGGTCAATCACGGGGCCGGTGGATTCCGATTCGGGGAAATTCGCGCGTCCGGGCGTGCCGCCGACTCGCGCGCTCGCCCGCCAGTTCGCGGCCGGACTGCTGGCGTTGAACTTGTCGCGCTTGGCGAGGGAGGCGCCGGAGCCGTCCGCCGCCACCGGCCACGGGTCATCATCCCCGTAGCTCAATTCGTCCATCAGCCGGCCATTGTGGTTCCGCAGGCGCAAGGTGTCACCGGAGTTGGAAAGGTGCCTGGTGAACGGGCCGAATACGTTCGTCACACCGCGGGCGGTCTGAAGCGCGGCTGGATCGGCAGCCACGACGAGATAATTGCCGGCAGCCAGGATGGTATTAGTCGGAAAACGAAAATCGATGCCTCCCTCGATGCGCCAGTTCGACAATTCAATGTCAACGGACATCTGGTTGTACAACTCCACCCATTCCAGCGACGAATTGTTGGCGTCCGGGTGATACATGATCTCGTTGAAAGCAACAACGGAATCCGCAGCCGTGGTCGTGTCGGGTGGGTTAAAGAGTGAGTCCGCCCGCGCGAAAGGAGCCTCGCTTAACGCTCCAACTGCGAGGAGCGACATCATATACGCGCGGCCAACTACCGCGACGAATGGCCTCATTTGAGGGGTGACCTTAACATGCGGCCACGGGGTTTGCGAGCATAAACGAGGATAAATCCAGACCGCTCACGCCGTTGCGAGCGAAAAACAATTCCCAAAACCCGGGAAACTTCCTAGCATTCGTGCCCGCAATCTATGGCAAAGAAACGCACCTACCGTTTTTGCTTCGGTCCCTGGAACATCAGCGAAGGCCAGGACCCCTACGGCCCGCCGGTGCGCCCGCCGCAGACCTTCGACTGGAAACTCGCGCAACTCAAAAAGCTCGGCTTCGACTCGATGATGTTCCACGACGACGACGCGGTTCCCGACATCGACAGCAAATCCGAAACCCAAATCCGCAAAGAAGCCAAAGCCCTGCGCAAGCGGCTGGACGGCGAAGGCATCGCCGCTGAAATGGTCGCGCCGCGGCTCTGGTTCGCACCGCAAACCATCGACGGCGCCTACACCAGCAACAACCCGAAGGATCGCCAATACGCCATCGACCGCTCGCTCCGCTCCATCGACATCGCGAACATCCTTGGCACGGACATTCTCGTGC
>QHNT01000099.1 GCA_003218515.1 Verrucomicrobiota bacterium
CCCTTGCTTGCGCGGCACGCTGCCGACGAGCAATGCCCAGTTCACGCCGCGAAAGCCCTCGTCGAGATTGGCTGTGGGAACGACGCCTTTGAGCGACGGAAAGGCGCAGTCGTCGAGTTCCATGACCACGCCATTGAGCGCGGGCAGGGCGGGTTCGATTTCAATCAGGTGCAGAATGACCGGCTGGTTCGGGCCGAACATCGCGCCGGAAGCGATGCGGAAAAGGAGCGAGTAACCGATTTGTCCGGCGGCGCCTGTGACCGCCACGCGAAGAGGAGTCGTGCTCATAATTTTCAGAGGACGCGAGTATGGAAAGGCGCTGACTACGACGCAAGCGGGAAGACGGAGTGCTCCAACGCCATTGACCTCAAGACGGTCGGGCCGCCTCGGCTGCGTTGACATGAATTTGTAACCTTCTTGTCACCTGGCCGAAATTGTAGGAACTTGGGCTTCGTGATAACCAAAACCCGCGTGATGGCAAAGATTCTGGTGGTCGATGACGAACCCGACGCCGTTGAACTGGTTGAGTTCAATCTCAAGAGCGCGGGTTACGAAGTCGTGACGGCGGCGGACGGCTCGGAAGCGTTGAAAAAGGCGCGGTCTCACTCGCCCGATTTGATTGTTCTCGATCTGATGCTGCCGGAAGTGGACGGTGTTGAAGTTTGCAAAATTCTGCGTCGCGACCCGGCCACCTCCGGCATTCGCGTCATCATGCTCACCGCAAAAGCGGCCGAGATCGACCGTGTGCTCGGCCTGGAATTGGGCGCGGACGATTATGTGACCAAGCCATTCAGCCCGCGCGAACTGCTCCTGCGGGTGAAAAATCTGCTCAAGCGGGGCCAGAGCGAAGATGAGAAAAAAGACCGGTATCAGTTCGGCGACCTGATCATCGACGTGCCGCGGCACCGGGTGACAGTGCAGGGCAAACGCATTGAGCTGACCGCGACGGAGTTCAAACTGCTGACCGTGCTGGCGCAACGGCGCGGGCGTGTCCAGTCGCGCGAACAACTGCTCCAGGACGTTTGGCAATACGATAATCTCATCGATACTCGCACCGTGGACACGCACATGCGCCGGTTGCGGGAAAAGCTGGGGCGCGCGGCGGGGTACCTCGACACCGTGCGCGGTGTGGGCTACCGCTTCGTCGAAAACTGACTTCCCGGTTCAACGATTTAACCTGTCGATGATTTAACATTTAATGCCCGCCGGGTCGTTAAACAGTTGAACGGTTAGAACGTTAAAAGCGTAGAAAGCATGTGGCCGACGTTAACCATCCTTGCCGGTCTTGGACTTGTCGCGCTGCATTTCTGGTGGAAACGACGCTTTGACGAAGCGCGGGAAAGGCTCAAGGAACAGACCGGGCAAAACGCGGTGTTGCAGGAGCAACAACAGCTCGCGCTGGCGCAAGCGCAGGCCCAGCAACAGGCCCTCTTCAACAGCATGGTCGAAGGCGTGTTGTTGCTCGACGGCAACGGACGCGTGCGACTCGTCAATCAGGCGCTCGAACACCTCTTCGGCCTGACGGGCGATATCCGGGGCCGTACCACAATGGAGGCGCTGCGCCTGCATGAATTGCAGGAACTGGTAAACCGGGTGCGCGTGGAAAGCCAGGTGCTCGGCTTTGAACTGGAGCTGCCCGGCCTCGACAACCGTTGTCTGCAAGTGAATGCCACCGCGTTGCTCGATCGTGGTGGAAAGCAGCAGGGTATGATTCTCGTGTTTCACGACCTGACGCGTCTCAAGCAACTCGAAAACACGCGCCAGGAATTCGTCGCCAACGTCAGTCATGAACTGCGCACGCCGCTCTCCATGATCAAAGGCTACGTCGAGACGCTCATCAACGGCGCGAAAGACGATCCTAACGTCGCTACGCGATTCCTCCAGACGATCGAGAAACACGCCGAGCGGCTCACCTATCTCATCGAAGACCTGCTCACGATTTCGCGGCTCGAATCCGGCCAGATCGTCTTGAACATTCAGAAGGTTGAGCTGCGATCCGTGGCCGAGGACGTGATGGACGACCTGCAATCACGGGCCGGAGACAAGAAGGTGAATCTGGAAAATCAGGTTCCGGACGACGTCGTCGTGCGCGCGGACGCCGACCGCGTTCAACAGGTCATTTTTAACCTCGTGGACAACGCGATCAAATACGGTCGTCCGGAAGGGTGCGTCTGGATCAACGCGCGACTCGCCGACGGACAATTTGCCGAAGTCTCAGTGCGCGACAACGGCCCGGGGATTCCGCCGGACTCGATTGACCGCGTCTTCGAACGTTTCTATCGCGCGGACAAGGCCCGTTCGCGCGAGCAGGGCGGAACGGGGCTTGGATTATCCATCGTCAAACACATCATCCAATCCCATGGCGGCGAGGTCTGGGTGGAAAGCGAGTTGGGGCTGGGGGCAACCTTCTTCTTCACGCTGCCATTGACGTGACGATTCGAAGGTGGGGCGATCCGTCGAGCGCAGATCAAGCCGGCGCCAACCCGCACCGCAATAGAGCCGAGAATTCCTCGCGCAACTCCGCAGCGACGCCAGGGAAACGTGAAATAAAGTCAGGGCTCGACGGAATCTCCCCCTACCACTCCTGGCGTGACGGTTTCCTCTTCCCCCGGTCGAAGCTATCGGCAGCATTGACGCGCCGGCAGCAACCAGCCGATCCAGCGATTTTGTTCAGACAAATTATTTATCCGGTTGCGTCTGTTTTGAATCCGATGTCGCCGTCAGATTTTCTCGCCCGTGTTTACGACGACCATGCTCATGCGTTGTTTGGCTTTCTGCTGAACTTCACGCGGGACGAGACCGACACCAAAGACCTGTTGCAGGAGCTGTTCGTGAAACTTGCGCAACAGCCCGGCTTGCTCGAGGCCGTGCGCGACGAGCGGGCTTACCTGATTCGCCTGGCCCACAACCTGGCCATCGACCTGATGCGCCGCCGGGCAACGCGCGGGAAGAATTACGAACAACTGGCGGCGGAAAGCGCGTCCATTTTTGCGCCTGCCGTTGAACCGGACGAACAGGCTTTTCACCAGGCGCTGGTGGCGGCGCTGGGCGAGTTGCCGCCCGAACAACGCGCCGTGGTTCACCTGAAGTTGTGGGAAGGGCTGACTTTCGAGGCAATCGCCGAAGCGCTCGACCTCCTGCCGAACACCGTCGCCAGTCGCTATCGCTACGGCTTAGACAAAATGCGCGACCGACTGCGTCTCCTGTACGAAGAAATCAAATGAACCCGGACGACTTTGAAAAACGACTGGAACACCAGCGCCTGCGCCCAATTCCCGGCGCATGGCGCGGCGAAATCCTGGACGCCGCGCGGCGCGCGCGCGACCATCAACCTTCAACTTTCAACCCTCAACCCGCTTCGTGGTGGCGCGAATTACTTTGGCCTTGCCCGCAAGCCTGGGCGGGATTGGCCGCGGTGTGGGTGTTGATTCTGGCACTGAATTCGGTGACGCGCGAACCGGCTCGATCCGCCCGCTCTCCGAACGCGCCGCGGGCGCCGGAGGTTCTGATGGCGCTGCGAGAGCACCGGCGTCTGCTGGCGGAACTCATCGGTTCGCCAACAGCGGCCGAACAACCGAAGCCCTTCGAGCCGCGGCCACGTAGCGAACGTTCACAACGAATCGTTGCCGCTTGATCCCATGAACGATTCCAACACCAAAATCGGCTGGCTGTTTAGCTGGCGAACGATCCGTTGTTGTCTCTTTGTGCTGGTCTGTCTCTTCACGTTGTTCGCCTTGTATTACGCCGAGGAAAACTGGCGTGGACAGCGCGACTGGAACACATATCGGTGGGAATTGGAACGGCGCGGCGAGCAACTTGATTACCGCGCATTCATCCCCCAACCCGTTCCCGACGAAGAAAATTTCGCGGCCACGCCGCTCGTCAGGTCCTGGTTCGTGAGAGAGAATTCAGGCAGCACTAGGTTTGATACGGACAGCTACGAACAGTCCGCCCGCAAGGTTTCCGATCCCAAAGATAAGGAACGGGGCCGCCGAAAATTCGTGGATCTCGTTGCCTGGAAAGCGGCCTTCACTGCGATTCGGTCTGGTGAAACGAACCGACACGAAACGTTTTTCGCAACCAACAAACTCGATCTTGAAACGCGTGCCAAAGCGGCTCCGGCAGTGCTGGAAGGTTTGAAATCCAGCGAAACCAATTTGGCGGAACTCCGCGCCGCAAGTCAACGGCCGTATTCGCGATATCCGGTGATTTATGATTTGGAGAATCCCTGGGGGATTTTGATACCTCACCTCGCCCGCATCAAAGGTGTCGTACAGCGCCTGCAACTCAAAGCCTGCGCCGAACTCGCCGCCGGCCACAGCGAAAACGCATTGGAAGACGTTAAACTGATGCTTTATATGGCGGATTCGTTGAAAGAAGAGCCCATTTTGATTTGCTATTTGGTCCGTCTCGACTGCCTGCAAATCGCGATCCAACCTGTCTGGGAAGGGCTGGCCGAACACCGCTGGTCTGATTCCCAGCTTCAAGAGTGTCAATACCGGCTCCAGCAGTACAATTTTCTGGCGGACATGAAACGGCCTCTCGATGGAGAACGGGCGGCGGGGGTTCTGACGGCCGACCTCCTCTACAGAAAAAAATACCGCGTAAGCGATCTGTTCGATCTCGGTCCGCCCGATCCAACCGGCGGAGTTGCTGTGGACCTGGTCAGCCGAATTGCGCCGCACGGCTGGTATTACCAGGAGCAACTGAATTATTGCCGGCTCTACGAAAACCAATTGCGAGGTGCATTTGACGCAATCAAAAAAAGAGTTTCACCGAGCGAAATCGCATCCAATGCTCACGAGCTTGAGCGAGAGGTTTCTGGAGGCCGCCTTGGAAAAGGCCTTAACGCGATCATTCATCATCAGGTTATCGCATCAATGCTGCTGCCCGCGCTGAGCAACGTGCCTCTCAAAGCCGCGACGGCGCAAACCACCACCGATCAAGCCGCGCTCGCCTGCGCACTGGAGCGCTTTCGCCTCGCGAACGGACAATTTCCGGAAAGGCTCGACGCACTTGCGTCCCGTTTTCTTTCTCAGTTGGCCAACGACATCATTACGGGCGAGCCGCTCAAATACCGCCGAACCGACGATGGCCTTTTCGTGCTCTACTCGGTCGGCTGGAATGAAAAGGACGACGGCGGAACGCCGGGCAAGACGTTGTTCGACGAAAAAGAGGGCGACTGGGTCTGGCGCTATCCGGCAAAGTAGGACAGGCGTCCCGCCTGTCTCTCAAATCTCGAGTCTTATTCCCGTTCGGCGCAGGGTCGGCCATGGCGCCGCGTCACGCTTCATGATCGGAGCGCCCAACTCCGATTCGGCGCGATGGAGGGCAGCCGTGCGAGCCGGTCGTTCCGAATCAAAGTTCGACCCGCCGCAACGCTTTTGCGGTTGGCGTTTCCGCGTCATTCCGGCAAGCTATGGCGGGTGAAAGTTCTTGCGCGGCTGGGTCCAAATGTTTCCGCATCGGATACTTCGCCGGGCTGGCGAATTACCTCTGCTCGCTTTACTGGCTGCTGTTCATTCCGTTTCCCGCGGGCGCAATCGTCGGCTGGTTCGCGTTGAGCGCCTATCTTGCGTTGTATCCCGCCGTGTGGGTCTGGCTTTGCTGGAGACTGTTTTCAGGAAAGAAATTCGTCGCGGCCCAAACCTGGTGGTCGGCGGTGGGAGAATTTTTCACGACAGACAGGTGGCAGCGCTCGTCTTGGATGATTCTCTGCGCCGGGCTTTGGGTCGCGCTGGACATGGTCGTCGCCCGCTTTCTGTCCGGTTTTCCGTGGAATTTTCTGGGCGTGTCGCAATATCGCATGTTGCCGTTGATTCAGATTGCGTCGGTCACCGGCGTTTATGGCGTTTCGTTTCTCGTTGTTTGGTTCTCGATTTCCCTGGCCATCGCGTTTCTCAGAGTCGTCCGGCAACCGCGCCTGCGTTGGGGTTGGCTGATTGAGTTGCGCCTGGCCCTGATCGCTTTAATCGGAACAATGATTTTTGGCCTGAACCGGCTGTTGGTACCGCTGGATACGGATCGACAGTTGATTATGGCGCTCGTTCAACCGAGCATTCGGCAGGACGTTATCTGGAACCACGCCAAGGACGCGGATCGCTTTAACAAGATCATCGAGTTGTCCAAACTCGATGATCTAGCCTGAATCGTCAATGCCCAATTTTACCGAAGAAAATTTTCGCGCCATCACCGACCTCATCGTGGCGAACAAGGTGTGGATGATCCTCGGCGCCGACGATGCCGAGCCGCGTCCCGGCGCGACCAGTCACGACGACTACGACTCTTTCAATGCGGCGTTTCTTTTCAACCGCCAGGGCAAGGTCGTGGCGACGTATCACAAGCAGCACCTCGTCGTGTTCGGTGAATACCTGCCCTTCGCCCGCTGGCTGCCGTTTCTGCGCCGGGTCATTCCGATCCCCGGTGATTTCACTCCGGGTGACAGGCCTGTGCCGTTTGAACTTGATGCAGTAGCGACGGTGTATGATCGCCGCACGCATGACGGCGAGGTACAGGGACGGCGGTCACAGACAGCCGCCACAGGGGGAGAGCGGTCAAAGCTTGCCGCAACAACCGTGGTGAAGCTTTGCGTGTTGATCTGTTTCGAAGATGTCATTCCCGGTCTGGCGCGCGAAAGTTCGGGCGACGACATAGATTTCATGTTGAACCTGACCAACGACGGCTGGTTTGGCGAAAGCGCCGCGCAATGGCAGCAGGCGGCCAACGCCGTGTTCCGCGCGGTGGAAAACGGCCTGCCGCTCGTCCGTTGCACGAACAACGGATTGACCTGCTGGATCGATTCGCGCGGTGCGAGGCGATTGGTTTGGGTGGGGGTGTGTAGCGCTGTCTGCCCTCGCGTGCGTCATTCGTTTGGGAGGGCGCGGTCCCACTCGGGCCGTGATTTGATTCGGCCGGTGGAAGTTCGCCGTCACGTTCGCGCAAAGTCACACTGCCGCCACCCAATCAGGCCACTACGCAAAATCTCTTTGCGTTCCGGGCCATTCAACAGTATTGGATACGGGATATGTTTGATACCATCAAGGCGCAGTTAGCGACAGCCGGTGAGAAACTTGCCCACCTGCGGAGGTTTCTTTGACGTGCCTCGAATGCAGAAACGCCTCGGCGAACTCGACGCCGAGATGGCCAAGGACACTTTCTGGAACAATCGCGAGCAGGCGCAAAAGCTGATTGACGAAGCCGGTTCTCTCCGCAAAAAAATTGAGCCGCTCCTCGCAGCTGAAAGGCAACTCGAAGACTTCCGCGTCATGGTTGAACTGGCCGAAGCCGAGCCGGAGGCTGAACAAATCAAACACCAGCGGGAACTTGACCGTGACTTCGCCAAGTTCAGCAAGGAACTCGGTGCGCTTGAACTGGGCGTGCTCCTCAGCAGTCCGCACGACAAAAACAATTGCATCCTCAACATCAACGCCGGCGCCGGCGGCACCGAATCGTGCGATTGGGCGAATATGCTGTTGCGGATGTATCAACGCTGGAGCGAGCGTCGCGGTTGGGAGATTGAAGTCACCGACGCGCTCGCCGGTGAAGTCGCCGGCATCAAGAGCGTGACGATGCTGATCAAAGGCGAAAATGCCTACGGCTTCTGCAAGGCCGAACGGGGCGTGCATCGGCTGGTCCGCATTTCTCCGTTCGACGCGAACAAACGCCGGCACACAAGTTTTGCCAGCGTGGATGTGATTGCTGAAATCGAAGAAGAAGGCGAACTCGTCATCCCGCCGAGCGAACTGCAGATTGACACTTATCGCGCCGGCGGAAAGGGCGGGCAGAATGTCAACAAAGTCGAAACCGCAGTGAGAATTACGCATTTGCCGACGGGCGTCGTGGCGGCGTCGCAAGCACAGCGTTCGCAGATGCAAAACAAGGCGGCCGCGATGAGGCTGCTTCTCTCAAAACTTTACGCCCTGCGTGAAGACCAGAAACGCGCGGAGCTGGAGCGGTTTTACGGGGAAAAAGGGAGCGTCTCCTGGGGCAACCAGATTCGCAGCTACGTCTTCCAACCGTATCGCATGGTGAAGGACCTGCGCACCGGCGTCCAGACCAGCGACGTGCAGGGCGTGATGGACGGTGATCTGGATGAATTCGTGAACGGCTGGCTGCGCGCCGGTTGCCCGACGAAACGGATGCAGGGGGTGAAGGACCTGGAGGAATGACCAAATCCAAATGACGAATGAAATCCGAATGACCGAATGACGAGGCCGGGGCGAGGTCCATTCGCTTTATCATTCGGGCTTTGTCATTCGACATTAGCCTTGTGAACATTCTTGAAGCCATCGTTGAGCAGAAAAAGGCCGAACTTGCGCGTTTGCCCAAGCGAACGGTGACTGTGGCGGACTTGACAGCCGCTTTGGCCAAGCGCGCCAGTCGTCGCGACTTTATCGCTGCGCTGCGAAGGCCAAAGGCCGGTTCCATCGCGCTCATCGCCGAAGTCAAAAAGGCATCTCCGTCGGCGGGCGTCATTTGTCCGGACTTTGATCCCGTTCGAATTGCTCAGGAATACGAGGCGGCGGGTGCGAGCTGTTTGTCCGTGCTCACAGATGAAAGGTTTTTTCAAGGATCGCTGAACCATCTGAAGCAGATTCGGACTGCCGTAAAGTTGCCGCTGTTGCGGAAGGATTTCGTCATCGACGAGCGGCAATTCCTCGAAACCGTCGAATGGGGCGCGGACGCGATTCTGCTCATCGTCGCGATCTTGACCGACGCGCAATTGAAGCACTTCCATTCGCTGGCGAGCGACGCGGGCCTGGCCGCGTTGGTCGAAGTGCACGACGAAACGGAGCTCGAGCGCGCTCTGGCGATCGACGCGCGGCTCATCGGCATCAACAACCGCGACTTGAAGACATTCAACGTTGATCTTGGAACGACGGAGAGATTGGCAAAAAGGGCGTCGGCACGTGGCGGAGACGCTCTGCAGTCGAGAATTCTGGTGGCGGAAAGCGGAATTCGCAAACGCGCCGACGTCGAGCGGCTGGCTCGCTGCGGCGCGAGGGCAATCCTCGTGGGCGAATCGCTGATGGAGCAGGGGAACATCCAGGCCAAGGCCAAAGAGCTTTTGGGATGTTGAAATGAGCGTCCGGGTCAAAATCTGCGGCATCACGAATGTGGAAGATGCGCTCGCTGCGGTGGCTGCTGGCGCGGACGCGCTCGGATTCATGTTTTACGAGCCAAGCCCGCGCAAAGTTTCGATTGAGGCAGCGGGTAATATCATTCGCGAATTACCGCCGCTCGTTGCGAAAGTTGGTGTTTTCGTCAATGCCGCTGAAGAAATGGTTTGGCGCGTAGCCGGTGAGTGCGGCCTGGATACTCTGCAGTTTCATGGCGAGGAATCGCCGGAGTTTTGCGGGAGGTTCTCGGCCCCGAAAAAAGTGAGTGGAACGACCGCCCTCACCCCGGCCCTCTCCCCCAGGAGAGGGGGAACCGATGCTGGCGACCTTGCAGTTTCATTACCAGCGGCGCCGGTGCCGCGCATGTCGACTTCCATCAAAGTCTATAAGGCTTTTCGCATCCAGAACCTCGAATCCTTGCAGCCGCTTCCGTCTTATCAAACCGACGCGTGGTTGCTGGACAGTTTCGCGTCGGACAACCCGGGCGGCACCGGGAAACAGTTCAACTGGGACCTCGCGATCCAAGCCAAAAAGCTCGGACGCCCGATCATTCTCGCCGGCGGTCTGACACCGGAAAATGTCGCAGAGGCCATCCGCAAAGTGCGGCCTTACGCGGTGGACGTGTCCAGCGGAGTGGAGTCCATGCCCGGAAAGAAAGATCGTTTAAAGGTCGTACGGTTTATTATGGATGCGAAGGCGGCTTCCCCAAGGTGAACGG
>QHNT01000100.1 GCA_003218515.1 Verrucomicrobiota bacterium
GTCCGCGACGCCGTCACCGTTGGTGTCGGTGAATTTCCAGATGCTTGGCGGACCGGCCACATAAACAGATCCGTCGTACCAGAGACAGCCCTGCGGAAACATTACCTTGTCCGCGAACACGACCGATTTGTCGAAGCGTCCGTCGCCGTCTGCGTCTTCCAAACGCACGACGCGGTGGGATGGGTTCGCAAGTTGCTTGTCCGGCTTCTCGTTCGAGCCGGAGGAATCCGTGACGTAAAGCCGGCCCTGGTCATCGAAACTGGCGCTAACCGGCCGCTCCACCAGCGGTGGGCCAGCGACGAGCTCGACCTCAAAGCCGTCGGGAACAGTGAACGTTTGCGTGGGAAATTTGAACTGCGCCGCGAAGGCAACGGGAGCAACCAGGCTGATTGCGACGGCGGCGCGCAGGGCAAAAGGGTTCATGCCCTGCTTATACCCTCAAAACGGCAAGAACGTCAGCAGGAAAATTGGATCGAAGGATGCCGCGGGCTCTTCTTGACACTACCACCATTGCACGGCTGCTCTCCCTCTCCCCGCGAGGGACGAGTGGGGAGAGGGACGGGGAGAGGGGCTGTAAGACAGAACTATCGGATTTCCCCTCTCCCTGACCCTCTCCCCGCTCCTTCGTCGTGGGGAGAGGGTAATATTTGCGGCTCACTTATGGTGGTAGCGTCAGATGCGCCCGGATGCCGCGGCAAGGCGCCAATCGGTTTTTGGGGCTGTAAAAGTGTTCGTATATTTTGCCGGCAGGCCTGCGCGATGGTGCCATTCTATAAAACAAGCCCGCTGTCCGGCCTTGGCCAGTCCCCACTCCGGTAATATGCGATTGTGCGGGACTGACCCCTTCTAAAACGGAAAGCTGGCCGAGATGCCGATAACACTTTTCTCAGCGACATTCCGGCCGTCCAATGTTTCTGCCACGAAGATCTGGAACGCGCGGTTCCGCTTGTCGGTGTAGCCGACACCCGCTTCGATCTGCTCCGCGTTTTGTTTTGTCTGTGGGAACGGCACGGCGCCAATGTCTCCCCCGGAAAGACTCTGTGCATGGCGGTAGCTGATATTGATCGCCAGACAAATTAAAATGGTTTCAGAAACGCCAATCCGGCTGACAAAGTTGTCGGGCACATGCTCGCCGCGATGGCGATAGCCGACATCGCCGTAAATGGCCAGGCCAGTTTGGCCGACCGTTTTGCCAAACAAGAGCGAGGTCTCCACGCCGGACGCGCCGGCGCCGGGCGAGAAGAGAAAATTTGGCTGATAGGTGCCTTCGAGGATTCCACCCGCGCGCAATGTCAGGGTTGGGGCGAAGGGACTCGAAGTGTCGTGTTCATCAACCAAGCGGTAACGAACGCCGAACGTCGTGTCGATCCAACCAGCATCGTTCTCGGCCGCGTGCGCGGGATTGAACGCTTTGGATTCCGCCCACATGTAACCGGCGGTGAAATCCAGCGCCAGATTGTCCGACAGACCGTATTCGGCATCGAGATACGCGGTGTGCTGGATGGAATCATCCGGTTTGAGGCTCATTTTCGTTTTGCCGAACCAGAATTCGTCGAACGTCTCGAAACTGTAGGCGGGGCTGATGACGAATTGGTGCTCCACGGGCAGCCACGGCGATTGCTGGGCGCGCGCAGAGGAGAGGCAGACGCCGCAGAGAACGGCCAACGTTATCGGCTGCAGTTGTCTGTGAGCAGAGCCTTTCAACTCACCAACGGTTAGCCGGATTCTCCTGGCAACGCAACACCACGTGAGTCGACTATTTGAGAGTGCGCGGACTGACGTCCGCGGCTACGCAAGCGCTCACCGGCTGCTCCCCCTCCCTTAGAAATTAAACATAAACTGGGCGTAGAGATAATTGGCATCTGTCGCGCCGCCCAAACCGGCCAATGACCCCTTGACATAATCGCCGACGAAGAAATGCCCGTATCCGGCTTGCAGTATCGCGTACGACTGGATGGCATAGGTCGCGATAAGGTCCACTTCGGAGCCGACGTAGCTGCTGTAGTTCGGGTTGATTCCGTAGCCGCTGGCGGGCGTCGGCGCCAGCCCGCCACGCCGCGCGCCTGCCACCGTGTAAAACGAGTCGTGCGTGTCCGCCAGCCAGAAGGCATGGTAATCGAGCGTGACGGTCAATTGCTTCAGCGGCCTCAGTGAACTGCTCGCGCGCGCCTCGTGGATGTTTTGCAGCGAAACAAAATCCATATAACCATAAAATTTGTGATTGGTGGGGAAAAGGTTGTCGAACGTCTCGTGCTTGTTGTCGTTGGGATTGTCGTCGCCGGAGGCATAATTGTATTCCAAACCGACCCGCGGGGTCCCGAACGCGCTGGTCCAGGTGTAACCGCCGGCGACGTGCGCGGCGAGCGCCTCCTGATCGAGGCTGACGCTCACGGCCGTTTCCTTGAGACGTCCGAATTGCCCGGCGATTTCCGCCTCGTAGTCCCAACCGCCGAATTGTTTCGGAAGCGATTTGACGCGCAATCCGAAGGTGTAGATGTCGCGCGGCGACGCGCCGCCGGCCTGTGGCGCAGCGCCGGCATTGGCAGTGAGCGATCCGGTCCCGGCGTTCCGCGCCAGAAAGTAAAGCTGCGTTTCCTGCTTTGGAATCAGCGTTCGCGTGGAGGCGTAAACGCCGGAGAGATATTCATAATCGTTCGACGTGTCGAAATTGTTGTCATCAGCCAGCACGACGCGGCCCACGAAGCCGTCGACCCAAAAGTCCTTCGTTTCGAACCGTACTTTGGCGGCGTCGAACACCCGGCCGAGGTTGTTCCAGTCGAACGCGCCGACGAGCCGTTCGTCACCATAGGAGAGCTCCTGCCGGCCCACCTTGGCCGTGAGTGGAAATGCTTTGGCATCGCCCAGCCAGACGTAAGCCTGGTGCAAATCAAAGGGGCCGTCCGACTCAGTGTTAGGATTCCGGTCATCGCCGGTGGACGAGCTGCCCTGTCCTTCGACAAACACGGCGAACCAGGGGCATGGCTGGTAACCCAGATGCACCCGTTCGCGCAGCAAAAGATACGTGTTATCCGGGTCTCCTCCGATTTTGCGAAAGTCCAGCGCGCCAGCTTGTCCCGCTGCGACGAAATATTCCTTGTGCTCCTCGCGCGCACGGAATTGGCCGCCAATGTCCCAGGACTTGAAGAAATCCGCTTCGCTTCGCAGCCAATCATTCATCAGCCCGGCGCCGGGGGAAGCGGAGACGTACCTGGACATCGCGGACGCAACGCTGTTTGTGCTGTCGGTTGTCGAGGGAGATCTCTCTTCGGCGTAAGCAGCGTTGGCGATGGCAAGCAGCATGGCGCCTGCCGTCAATGTTCGGGGAAGTGGTCGCATGAGGTTTATGGCAACTTTGATGTTGGTTGGGCCGGACTGGGTCCAGGACATTTGATGGGAAAATCTTTGTTCCGCTTTGAAGGTTCGCTTCGCCTCAGCGTGTTCCACCGGCCATAGACAGCGAGGCGGCCGACCTGGCGGCTTTCCGCGACAGGAGCTGCGGTTCCGTTTTGTTTCGAGCATCGGGGTCTTCGGCTGAAACGGGAGTCGAAACGGCTTCCCGGCGCGTCTGGTTTTCCAGGAAGGCAACCAATTGTTCCCGCAAGCGGTAATAATCCGGATGTTGCATGACCTCCTTGCGATGGCGCGGGCGCGAAAACCTGACTTCGAGAATGTCGCCGACTTCAGCGGCCGGTCCGTTCGTCATCATCACGATGCGGTCGGCAAGAAACAGCGCTTCATCCACGTCATGCGTCACCATCAGCGCTGTCTTTTGATCTTTGCGCCAGAGATCAAGAAGGACCTGTTGGAGTTCAAAGCGCGTGAGCGAGTCCAACGTGCCGAATGGCTCGTCAAGCAACAGCATCTTTGGGGAAAGCGCGAAGGCGCGCGCGATGCCGACGCGTTGGCGCATGCCTTGCGACAATTCGGCGGGCTTTTTGTGCATCGCAGCGGCCAGGCCAACAACGCACAAATAATACTCGGCTATTTGTCGTCGCTCCTCCCGCGCCGCGGTGTAGAACACCTGGTTCACGCACAGCAGGACGTTTTCAAACGCCGTCATCCACGGCAGCAGGCACGGAGACTGAAAGACCATGCCGCGGTCCGGTCCGGGTCCGGACAGTTCCTTGCCCGCGAGAATGATGCCTCCAGCGGTAATTTCGTTAAGCCCGGCAATCATCGAGAGCACGGTTGACTTGCCGCACCCGGAGTGGCCGATCAGGCAAACAAACTCGCCTTTCCTGATGGAGAGATCGAAATCCTTGACGATGATGTCCGGGCCGTCGGGCGACGGGTAAATCTTGGTAAGCTTGGAGAGGATGAGGTAATCGCTCATGAATGGCTCTCCAGGGTCTCTTTCTTGATCTCGTGGCGCCGGATCGGTCGGCGGCGGGAACCGAGGATGTTTCGGGGAGCATTCAAATCCTCCGGCTCAATGTCGGGCAGGAAAAGTTTCCTGGTAACAGTGACCTGCTTCCTCCCTCCGACACCGAGCAGATATTCAACGACCTCCCGCCGGATCTGCCGGAAGTGGGGATCGTGGTTGATGGCCTTGCGATCGCGCGGCCGCGGAATGGGAATGGCAATCGAAGGTCCCAGTGTGGCGTTCGGCCCCGCGCTTAGTGGAATGATGCGGTCGGACAGATAGATCCCTTCGTCAACGTCGTTGGTAATCAGCACGACGGTCTTCTTGTCCTGCTCCCAAATGCGGCCGATTTCATCCTGCAACGTCGAACGGGTGAGGGCGTCCAAGGCGCCCAGCGGTTCATCGAGCAACAGAACTTGCGGGTCCATTGCCAGCGCGCGCGCGACTGAAACACGTTGCCGCATGCCACCGGAGAGTTCGCCGGGCCGTTTGTCGCGCGCCGGTGTCAGGTTGACCATGGCGATGTATTTCTCGGTGTGCTGCTGCTTCCTGGCGGGCGCCCAGTTGCAAAAGACCTGATCCACAGCGAGGTAAATGTTTTCAAACACGCTGAGCCATGGAAGGAGCGAGTAGTTCTGAAAAACGATTCCGCGGTCGGGACCAGGGTCGGTGATTTCGAGGTCGTTCAGCGTGATGGTTCCGGCATCAGGCTTTATCAGGCCGGCGATCAGGGAAATCAGCGTTGTCTTGCCTGCGCCGGAATAACCGACAATGGCCACGAACTCGCCGCGTTCGATCTCCAGGTTGATGTCCTTGAGCACCTCCCTGCGAGAGCCGT
>QHNT01000101.1 GCA_003218515.1 Verrucomicrobiota bacterium
CACCATGGCGACGCTGACGTTACCCGAAGAGCGCTACGCTGAGCTGTTCGGCCCGACGCCCGCCTACACGCCCGCGGGCGGGTGGGACAATCGTGAACCGGACAGGCTCGTGAAGACGCATTGTTGCTTCTGCGGCGTGCAATGCGGCATTCAGCTCAAGGTTAAAGACAACAAAGTGATCGGGTTCGAACCGTGGGAAGAATTCCCGGTCAACCAGGGCAAGCTTTGTCCGAAGGGAGTGAAGCGTTACCTGCAAAACGGGCATCCCGACCGCTTGCTCTCGCCGCTGATCCGCACCGGGATCGGCTTTCGCCACGCGTGCTGGGATGAGGCGCTCAACAACACCGTCGAGGCCATCCGCGGCATTCAAAGCAAATATGGCAAGGACTCTTTCGCCTTCCTCGGTGGCGCTTCCATGACGAACGAAAAGGCGTATCTCAACGGCAAGTTTGCCCGCATCGCCCTCCGCACGGCGAACATCGATTACAATGGCCGCCTCTGCATGGTGAGCGCCGGGGCGGCAAACCGCCTGGCCTTCGGCGTTGATCGCGCCGCGAATCCGTGGAGTGACATCCCGCTTGCCAGAGCGCTGCTGATCGCCGGAAGCAACATCGCCGAGTGTTTCCCGATCCTCACCGACTACGTCTGGCGCGCCCGCGACAACGGCGCGAAAATCATCGTCATCGACCCGCGCATCACGCCCATCGCGCGCACGGCAGACCTCTTCCTGCCAGTGCGCCCGGGCCGCGACAGCGCCCTCGCGAACGGCATTTTACATGTGCTGATCGAGCGCGGTTGGGTTGACGAAAAATTCATCGCCGACCACACGCACGACTTCGACAAGGTTCGCGAGTTGGTCAGGAGATACACACCCGCGGTCACCGAAAGCATCACCGGCGTGCCCGCGCGCAGCATTGTGAAGGCAGCGGAAATTTGGGGACCGGCCGAGACTTCAATGCTGCTCCACGCTCGCGGCATCGAGCACCACACTAAGGGCGTCGAGAATGTTCTCAGTTACATCAATCTTGTGCTCGCGACGGGCCGCATCGGCAGGCCCGGCTGCGGCTACGGCACCATCACCGGCCAGGGCAACGGTCAAGGCGGACGCGAACACGGCCAGCGTTGCAATCAACTGCCCGGCGGGCGCGACATCAACCAGCCGGAGCACCGGCAGTTCGTTGCCGACTTCTGGGGCATCCCCGAAACCGAACTGCCGAAGCAGGGTTTGAGCGCTTGCGAGATTTTCGACGCGATCGAACGCGGCGAGATCAAAGGCTTGATGTCGATCAGCTTCAACCCGCTGGTTTCGATTCCGGACGCCCGCCGCACGCGGGCGGCGCTGGAGAAATTGGAGTTTTACTGCGCGATTGATTTCTTTCTCAGCGAAACCGCGCGTTACGCCGATGTCGTGCTCGCGGGCTCATTGCAGGAGGAAGACGAAGGCACAGTGACGACGGGCGAAGGCCGTTGTGTGCGCGTTCGCAATTCGGTTTCGCCCCCGGGCAATGCGCGTGTCGATTGGCAGATCATCTGCGACCTGGCCCGCCGCCTCGGCCAAGGCGAAGATTTCAATCACTCGTGCGCGGAAGAAATTTTCAACGAGCTGACTGCTGCGAGCAAAGGCGGACCGGTTGATTACAGCGGGATGACGTATGAGCGCGTTGAGAAGAACATGGGCCTTTTCTGGCCCTGCCCCGCGCCGGATCATCCCGGCACACCGCGACTGTTCGAACGCGGCAGGTTTCATCATCCGGACGGCAAGGCCAGATTCCACGCTTACGATTATCGTCCGCCCGCTGAGGACGTGGACGACGAGTATCCGATTTTTTTCACGAACGGCCGCGTGGTGTCCCAATACCTGACCGGAACGCAGACGCGGCGCATCGGCAGTCTGGTTGACCAATATCCGGAGCCCTTGTGCGAAATTCATCCCCTGCTCGCTGAAAAACTCGGCGTCAGGGATCGCGACCTGGTGAGAGTCACAACGCGGCGCGGCGAAATCACCGTGCCCGCGCAAATCGTCAAAACCATCCGGCCCGACACGGTGTTCATCCCGTATCATTGGCCGGGCAAAAAAGCCGCGAACCAGCTCACCCACCGCGCGCTCGATCCGATTTCCAAAATCCCCGAATTCAAAGTCTGCGCCTGCAAGGTCGAAAAGGTCGCCGACGCGCCGCAGGAATCGGCAATCGTTAAAACCGTTACACCGTTGAAGCGTTATACCGGTTTAGCGGTTCAACGATTCAACCATTCAACGCCGTGACGAACGATTACGAATTCTTCCTCGATCCCTCCCGCTGCATCGGCTGCCAGGCGTGCGTGCAAGCGTGCGGCGAATGCGAGACGCACCGCGGCGTGCCGATGATCCACCTCGACTACGTGGACCGCGCCGCGGGGGTCCAGACTGCGCCGGTCGTCTGCCTGCACTGCGAAGACCCGACCTGCGCGCGTGTCTGCCCGGCGGACGCCATCAAGCAGGACGACCGCGGTGTGGTGCTCAGCGCCGCGAAGCCGCGCTGCGTTGCCTGCTCGAACTGCGTCCTCGCCTGTCCGTTCGGCGTGCCGAAAATGCAGACCCGCTTCGAGCTGATGATGAAATGCGACCTGTGTTATGACCGCACCAGCGCGGGAAAAAAACCGATGTGCGCCACCGTTTGTCCGAGCGGCGCGCTCTTCTTCGGCTCGCGGCAGTACGTTGAAAAGTATCGCCGTGAGAAACCGGTGAACGAATTTCAGTTCGGCCGCCAGACGGTGCGCACCAAGGTCAACGTCATGACCGTGCCGGAAAATGATGCGTTGTCCATCGACATCGCCGGTTTTCTGCCCCTGGAAACGCCGGGCGAGGACCGGTCGTCCTCCGCGCGCGCAGGCGCGCCGGATGCGGCGGACGCGGCGGTGTGGAAAGACATCTCGTTGCGATGTGAAGAGGAAACGGCGAGCCTGTGAATAAGCTCCAAGTTCAAGGCTCAAAGCTCAAAAGAAGCTCCAAGGCCCAAACCGCAAGGGGAAGGCACAGCGCGCGGCTGTTGGAGCTTGCGGCTTGGGGTTTTCTTGGAACTTTGAACTTTGAACTTGGAGCTTCCCTCCGACCATGAGCGCTCAGCCCAGTTGGAAAAACGATTTTTCGGTCCGCCAATCGGAGGAACAGCGCGTCGCGCGGCGGCAGTTCCTGAAGTTTGCCTGCTGTTCAGCCGCGGTTTTCGGCGCGGCCTGGCTCACCAAAGGCAAACTTCTAACGCCGCGAGTCGCGACCGAATCCAGATTCGTCGCGCGCATCGGCGAGATTCCCGTCGGCGGCTCGAAACTTTTCCGTTACCCGACCGAAAGCGACCCGTGCATTTTGATTCGCCTGAGGACCGGCCGATTAGCCGCCTACAGCCAAAGCTGCACCCACTTGATGTGTCCGGTGCATTTCAATGCGGAAAAGAATCAACTGGTCTGTCCGTGCCACGAGGGTTTTTTCGCCGCCGAGGATGGCCGCGTGCTCGCCGGTCCGCCGCGCCGACCGTTGCCGCGCCATCCTATCGAGGTTCGCGGCCAGGAACTCTGGGTGCTGCCCGCCAAAGCCGAGATCGAATGAATTCATTCGCTTTCTCAATGAACAAACTCCCCTACATTCCAGGCAGCGCGCCATTCACGCCGGAGCAACGAGCGTGGCTTAACGGCTACCTCGCCGGCCTGTTCGCCGACGCGAATGTCGGAGAAGTCGCAGCGCCCCCTCGTTCGGCGTCGGAAGAGAAAAGAACCGAAGCGCTGCTGGTCATGTATGGCAGTCAGACTGGCAACGCGGAACAACTGGCCAGGCACCTGGCCGAAGAGGCGGAGAAACGCCGGTTCGCCCCGCGCGTGATGGAAATGAACGCGTTCGCCTCGGTGGACTTCGCGAACGAACAACGATTCGTGATCGTTACCAGCACCTGGGGCGATGGCGACCCGCCCGAGAACGCCGCCGCCTTCTGGCAGCATTTGAATTCCCACGCGGCGCCAAGGCTCGATCATCTCAGCTATTCCGTGCTCGCGCTGGGCGACAAAAACTATTCCGACTTTTGCGGCGCGGGCAAAAAATTCGACGAGCGCCTGGAACAGCTCGGCGCCAGGCGCATCCATCCGCGCGCGGACTGCGACGTTGATTGCGAAACGACGGCCAAGCAGTGGATGGAAGGGTTGTGGCCGGCCTTGGAAAAAGTAGGACAGGCGTCCCGCCTGTCTCTGATTGAGAAAGAGGCTGCCGAAATCGCCGGAACGGGATTCAGTCAGTTACTCCTCCCGACCGGATCAGAGCCAGGCAAAGTTCCTGACGCGCACTATGGCCGCAACCATCCCCTCCCAGCCCGTCTCATCGTCAACCGCAAGCTGAACTCTGCCCGTTCAGCCAAAGACACGCGACACCTCGAGATTTCACTCGAACGTTCCGGCTTGAATTACGAAGTCGGCGACGCGCTCGGCGTAATGCCGGCCAATTGCCCGGCGCTGGTCAACGACCTCCTGCAAGCACTCGGTTGCGACGGCGAAGAAGCCGTATCGGACGCGCGGGGCCGGGAAATCTCGCTGCGTCAGGCCCTGCTGACGAGCTACCAGATCACACAACCTTCAGCCGATCTCTTGAGGAACCTGTCGGAGCGTTCCGGCGACGCGGAATTGAAATCGTTGCTCGCCCCGGCGCGCAGAGCTGACCTTGATAAATTTCTCGACGGCCGCGAGGTCATTGATTTCCTGTTGAACTTTCCGTCGATCAAATTCACGCCGGCGGATTGCGTCGCGCTGCTAAGCAGCCTGCAGCCGCGGCTCTACTCGATTGCCTCCAGCCTGAAAGCGCATCCGGGCGAAGTCCACCTGACCGTCGCCGTCGTGCGCTACGAGCGCCACGGCCGCCGGCGCCAGGGTTTCTTCGGCGACCAATGCCAGGCTCACGACTTTCTGTATTGCGAAGAACTTGAAGCGATGCTCGCGGGAGGAACCCTCACGCGGCTCGACACCGCGTTTTCCCGCGATCAGAGCGAAAAGATTTACGTCCAACACCGGATGCTGGAGAACGCCGGGGGGTTTTGGACATGGTTGGAGGACGGAGCGCACGTTTACGTTTGCGGCGACGCCAAACGAATGGCCAAAGACGTTGACGCCGCGCTGCATGAAGTCATCCGGAAGGCTGGCGGCAAAAGCCCCGAGCAAGCCGCCGAATACGTTCAGAAGTTAAAAATTGAGAAACGTTACCAGCGCGATGTCTATTGACTTGAGTTTCCTCTCAGAATCTCCATGAGCAGTGCTTTGCCATTTACTGAAGTCGCGGGAGAGAAGCTGACTTCCGAACAAACGGCTTATCTGGAAGGACTCTTCGCCGGCTTGAAGAATCGTGGATTAACCTTCACCGACGTCGCGCCGAATCCTGCTGCCACGACCGTGAAGCCTGACTTTTCCTCTCTCATCGCTGAGGAACGCATCAAACGCGAACTGCACCCGCTCGACTCTTATGCGGTGTTGCTGGAGCACGCGATCGCGAACAAGCCGCCCGACAAGGAAAACATTTTCCGCTTCAAATGGCATGGGCTGTTTTACCTGACGCCGAACAAGGAGGCGTTCATGTGCCGGCTGCGCATTCCGGGCGGCGTCGTGAAATCGTTTCAGTTGCGCGAACTGGCGAGGATTGCGCAGGAACTCACGACGGGTTGCGTCCAAATCACCACGCGCGCCAATTTTCAGCTTCGCCTCATCGAACCGAAGAATGCTCCTGAGGTGTTGCGCCGCATCCAGGGCGTCGGCCTGCACACGCGCGGCGCCGGCGCGGACAACATCCGCAATATCACCTGTAATCCCACTGCGGGCATTGACCCGCACGAGTTGATCGATACGCTGCCGCTTTGCCATCAGCTTGCGCAGATCATCGTCAACGACCGTTCGTTTTACGATTTGCCGCGCAAGTTCAACATTGCCTTCGACGGCGGCGGGTTGATCGGCACGGTCGAGGACACCAACGATATCGGGTTAAAGGCGGTGAAGGTCGCAGCGCAGCCATCCCTGGCTGCCGGTTCCGGCGGCATCCCTGCCGCCAAATCGATAGCACACGGATCCTCCGAACCGCGGGCAAGAACGCCCGCCGAACCCGCAGGCAAGGATGCCTGCGGTACAACCCCCGGCGTTTACTTCCGCGTTGCACTCGGCGGGACCACCGGGCACGAGACTTTCGCGCGCGACCTGGGCGTGCTGGTGAAGCCCGAAGAATTACTAAAGGTCATCGTGGCCATCATTCGCGTCTATATCGCCCGCGGCAATCGCAGCGACCGCAAAAAGGCGCGCCTGAAGCACCTGCTCGAGACGTGGACGCTCGAACAATATCTCGCCGAGACGGAAAAGCTGCTCGGTTATCCATTGTTGCGGGTGCCGGTGGAGGTAGCCGCCGAGGTAACGAGGCGGACTTGTCCTTCAACCGAGATTCAATCAGGTCCGCCTCCTCACGTCGGCGGCTACCGTCATCCTCACGTCGGAGTGTATCCGCAAAAGCAAAAAGGCTTGAATTACGTCGGCGTCGCCGTTCCGGTCGGTCAAATCACTCCCAAACAAATGCTGCGATTGGCTGACCTCGCTGACAACTACGGCTCCGGTGAAGTCCGGCTCACCGTCTGGCAAAATCTCGTCATTCCAAATATCCCCGACGCGTTTGTCGAAACTGTCAAAAAGGCGCTCGTGAAAATGGGATTGCACTGGCAGCCGTCGAACCTGCGCAGCGGACTGGTCGCCTGCACTGGCAATTCCTATTGCAAGTTCGCGTCGTCGAACACCAAAGGCCACGCGCTTGAACTGGCCGACTATCTCGAAAAGCGCGTCGAGCTTGACCAACCGATCAACATTCACCTGACCGGCTGCCCGAACTCCTGCGCGCAACATTACGTGGGTGACGTCGGTCTGCTCGGCGCGAAAGTCAAAGTAGCCGGCGAAACAGTCGAAGGTTATCACGTCTTCGTCGGCGGCGGCTTCGGCGGGAATCAGGCCGTCGGGCGGCAGGTGTTCCAGGGAATTTCCTTCGAGCAACTCAAGCCGATGTTGGAAAGGATTTTGAAAGGCTACTTGCGTCATCGCCAGGCTGGCGAGTCCTTCCAGAAATTCACCCAACGCCACGACCTTAACACGCTCCAGGCGATCTTCAGCAACGACGAATAATTTAAAGCGGTCGCATTCACAGGCCGCAGTCTTTGCGTTCGTAGCCGCCGAGGTAACGAGGCGGATTCTTCTGCGTTGATTCGTCCGCCTCCTTACGTCGGCGGGCTACGAAGTCATGGCTCGTCAGGAGCCTCGCCCTCCCCTAGTCTGATTGCCGGAAATGACAGGTGAAACAAACCAATTGCGCTCGAGCAATCCGCGACGGTTCGAAGCGGCCATCCGCCTCTTCGATCAGGAAAACTCGCGCGATCCGAACCTTGAAATTATCGAGGGCGTCGCTCGTCCGCGCGAGCTGGTTTACGCCGAGCGCCTGACGAACTGGGTTCTGAAACTGTGCCCGGACGCATCCGAAGAACTTCGGCTCGCGGCGCGGTGCCAACACATCTGTCGCTGGATGATTCCAAGGAACTCCTGCGACACGACGCGCGTCGGCTACCTGAAATGGCGCAACGATTTGAAAAAGTTTCATGCGGACAAGGCCGGACAAATTTTGCGCGAGGTCGGTTATCCGGAAGAAACGGTCGCCAAAGTGCAGGCGTTGAATTTGAAGAAGAATTTCCCTGATGATCCCGACAGCCGCGTGCTCGAAGACGCGCTGTGCCTCGTGTTCCTGGAATTTCAGTTCGCTGAACTGGCGGCGAGAACCGCCGGCGATAAAATGGTCAACGCGCTGCAAAAGTCGTGGAAGAAGATGACGCCCGCAGCGCGCGAGCAGGCATTGCTGCTCAACTTCGGACCGAAGGAGAAGTCGCTGCTCGAACGAGCGCTCGCGGCCACGGTTTGAACCGAGAGCCAGGCGGACGCACTCCACCTCCTGGCCGTTGGCAAAAGAAATAGCTTCCCTTCGGCAACGGTTTCTGCTTCAATCGCACTATCCCAAAGAAAAGGTTCTCGATGGCACCACGCCCGTACTGTGGACTCGCGTCCCGCCTGCCCGGCAACGCCAGGGTCGCTTCGTGTCCAAAGCGGTCAATCCGTTTCTTCGCCCTTTTCTGCGGACCGCTTCTTTTATTTTTCCTCGTTGCTTGTGACCGCAAACCCGGCGCACAACCTCGTGCTGAACCCAGGACGACAGCGCCGGAGGGAGACGCGGTTGCCGTGGTTGGCGAGGCGGTCATCACGCGCGAGGCGTTCCAGGCCGAACTCAACCGCCGCGGAGACGTTCGCAGCAAAGAATCCGTGCTCGAAGAGATGATCCGGTTCGAAGCGCTCCTGGCCAGGGCCAAGGCGGCCGGATACGATCACGATCCCGCGGTTGTGGCTGGCGTCAATCGCGTGATCGTCGCCAGATTCCAGGAAGACCAATTAGCGAAGCACGTCGGGCCGCAGTCCATGGTCCGTGAGGAAGACGTCCGCGATTACTACCAAAAAAATGCTGACAAGTTCGTGAGGCCTGAACGAGCGCGCGCCGCGGTGATTTTTTGGAGGGTGCCATCCAAGGCCACACCCGAAAAGAAGTCTGAGCTCCGCGAGCGAGCGGAAACAGTGCTGACAGAAGCGCGGAAGACGGATGCCGCCGGGTTCGGTCTGTTGGTCCAGAAATACAGTGAGGATCAAGCCACCCGCTACAGCGGCGGGGACACGGGTTGGCTGCGCCGGGACGAGAACAGCGCACGCTGGGATGCGATGCTGATCGACCGTATCTTCGCTTTGGCCAGGCCAGGGGATCTCAGCCCGGTCATCTCGACGGAGAACGGTCTATCCATTGCCCGATTGAAAGAAAGGACGCCGACGGGCGTTTTGCCGCTGGACGAGGTGAGAGACCGAATCGAATACGCGGTCTCGCAGGAAAAGCGACGCCAGTTGGAGGAGCAATTCTTCGACCGGATGAAGGCCGGTTTCAGGATTGAAGTCAATCGGCGCCTCCTGCAATCCATCCAAGCCCCAACCCCCGTGGTCGAAAAGAGACCGCCGTCGATGCCCCCCGGGTGAGTCATTCCACTTATGCAATCCACATTACATCGGCGGACTGCCGCAGGCGTGGTTGCGGTCTGCTTTGCCGCCGGAGTCGCGCGCAGCCAGAACGTCACTCAGAGCTTCACGTTGCAACCCGGGTGGAACGCGATTTATCTCGAAGTGCGCCCCGCCGACAATTCCACGGCCACTATTTTCTCCAACTTGCCGGTCGCCAGTGTATGGACGCGTGCAGAGCGGTTGTCTTCAGTCGATTTCATCCAGGATGCGTCGGAAGCACTGTTCAATCGAGCGGGCTGGCTTGGCTGGTTTCATCCATCCCGACCCGAGGCGTTTCTCGGAAACCTTTTCGCCGTTCAGGCCAATCGCGCCTATCTGATCAAAACGACGAACAGCACACCCATCACCTGGAACGTTTCGGGTCGTCCGTCATTGCGACAACCGGAGTGGGTGCCGGACGCCTACAACTTGCGCGGGTTGCCGATCGATAGCGGCGGCCCGCCGACCTTTCTGAGTTTCTTCCGGACGTCCAGGGCGCATTACGACCCGGCGACGGGACAGTTGCAGAAGATGTATCGGCTGAATGCGAGCGGCCAGTGGACGCAGGTCGCGCCGACAGACCCGGTCAAATCGGGTGAGGCCTACTGGATTTTCACGAAAGGCGCTTCGGATTACGTCGCTCCGCTGAAGGCGAGCGTTGAGGCAGGGGACGGTCTGGCATACGGGCTGGAGTTGACCGAACTCAGCTTGCGCGTCGCCAATACGGCGAGCGCTTCGGTGAACGCGTTCGTGCAGGACCTTGGGCTGGCGGGACCGGCGGCGCTTTCGTATTACCAATTCGATCCGTCTCTGGGCGCTCAGTGGCTGAACCTGCCGACGCCGCTGGCAGTGAGCCTGGCGCCCGGTTCAGAGACGAGATTGCGTCTGGCGGCGCGGCGCCAGGACATCACTGGCGCGAGCTACAATTCCGTTTTGCAGATTCGTGACGGCGCAGGCACGCGCTTTCTGCTTCCGCTCAACCGACCACGCCCACTCCGACAAAGGCCGAGTTCAATTTGCGCCTGCTGGTGCACGTGGACTCCACCGGCCAGGCGCGCCTGTTGAAGGATGTCATCCAGATGTGGCGCGACGGCACCTATACAAACGACGGCAGCGGCAATCTCGTCGTGGACAAGCCGGGACGGTATGTGTTGTTGACGGATGATACACGCATCCCTCGTTTTCAGGGAGCCGCGGTGCGCGACGGCGAACCCGTCGGACGGCGCCTCAGCACCGTCGGTTACGATTTCCCGACCGATCCGACGAATAATTTCCTGAACCTCGCCGGCTTCTTCACTTTCGGCCAGAAGCTCAGTGGCACGCTGATGTTGCCCTTCGATCATCCGACCAATCCCTATCGGCACAAGTTTCACCCGGACCACGACAATCTGAACGCGCGCTTTGACGGACCGGCAACCGAAGCCTACTCGACGACGCGACAGATCGAATTGGAATTCACGACGGCGCCGCCTTCCGGGCCCGCCTCGCCGGACTACGGCTATAGCGTAATGGGGGGCAATTATCGCGAGACCATCAGCGGACTGCACAAGACCAATCTTTTCGTGAGCGGCGCGTTCCGGCTGACGCGCGTTTCGCTGATCGCGGACCTGAATCCGAGCCCGATTCCCTAGAGCGCGATGAAAACGAGCTTTTTTTGCAGAACCGCGCGGCCGGCGCGTGTCAGCCGGTTTCATTGCGTTCTTGCCGGCTTCGTGTTGCTGGGGTTAGGCGCGAGGGCCGCAACCTTTTCCGGCAACGTCAGGGACGACGGCCTCAACCTCGGCGGCGTGAGGGTCGAGTATCTCTGGTCCGGTCCGGTGACGGGCGGCAGCGGGTCCGTGACGACGGACGGCAACGGCAACTGGTCGAGCTCGGGTTGGGGACCATTGACGACCGTCGTCTTCGGACCTTCACAAGCCGGGTACAGCTTTTCTCCCCCCTCCCGAACGGTTAAGACGGACATTTTCGGCGGAGGGAGCCAGAGCGGACTGAACTTTGAGCGAATCTCCTACAGCATCTCGGGCATCGTGACGCGCGGGGGCGTAGGGCTGGGAGGTGTCATCGTGACGTTGTCGGGCCCGTTGACCCCGGTTAGCGTTACAGCGTCGGATGGAAGCTTTTCATTCCTTCGACTGCCATCCGGGACCTACACCATCACACCCAGCCGGCCGGGCACGGTTTTCGCACCGGCGAACCGGACGGTGACGCTGAGTCCTTCGCAAACGGCCCAGAACTTCAGCATCCTTCTCCCGACCGTGACAACCCTCGCGGCGACGGACGTCGCATTTGGGGATGCAGTGCTGAACGGCCGGTTCGAGGGCGAAGGCACGCTGGCAACGAGCGTGTGGTTCGAATACGGCACCGGCGGCGCGTTCGACTCGGTGACGCCGACTCAGGTTTTCGCGCCGGGTTCGGTCTTGCTTCCAGTCAGCGCGGCGGTCAGCGGCCTTTCCGGAGGCGTGACCTACAACTTTCGGCTGGTGGGGGCCAATAACAACGGGACGAACTACGGGGCGATTCAGACCTTCGTCATGCCGTTTCCACCGGCCCTGACGGCGGTGAACCTCGACGGGATCAATGACTACGTCCAAGTCGCCTCGAATCCGTTTCCCGGCGTCACCAATACGTTCACGATTGAGTTGTGGGTCAATCCCACCGCCACACGCGCGGCGACTCCCGAAACGGTCGCGGGCACCTTCGGGGTCGGCCTCCAGCGCTACGCGGTCTTCCCGGACCACGGCGATAACGGATATGGCGCTGGCCACGCTGGTGCCGGCCTGTCGATCGGTTCCAATGGCATCAGCGTGTTCGAACATGGCGCCAACTATTTGCCCTCACTGCTCGTTTACTCGAACTCCATTTCAGACTGGACGCACGTGGCGCTGGTTTATGTCAATCGCCAGCCGCAGTTGTATGTGAATGGAACTCTGGTGCGCACGGGTCTGACGAGCACAAAAACGTTTGTCCATGCCAGCGCGAATCTCGGAGGCTCGGCCCAGGCGATTGGTTACGGCAATTATCAGGGCCAACTCGACGAGGTGCGGATCTGGAACGTGGCCCGAAGCGCCACGGACATTCAGAGCGGCCTTCAGCGGAGGCTTTTCGGCACCGAGCCGGGTCTGGTTGCTTACTACCAATTCAATGT
>QHNT01000102.1 GCA_003218515.1 Verrucomicrobiota bacterium
CATCCGGAATTCTACCGGAACACCCCGCTGACCCAGACCCGCGCGCCTGACCATGGCGACCTGGATATCGTCGCTGCCGTCCTGCCTGCCGCCAGGAAGCGCGGCATGAAATTGTTGTGTTCCATCGAAGATGTGTTCCGCTCAGACCTGCCCGGCGTTAAGGAAGTCGCGGAGGTTGACCTGGAAGGACGCCTGACCCGCACGCTTTGTCTGTTTCATCCGGGCGTGCGCGCGTTCTGGACCGGGCTGGCCGCCGATCTTTGCACGTCCTATGACATCGACGGCATCCTGTTCTTCAACGAGCGCAACGGCCCGCTCCTGAACGCCCTTGGCACCAGTCACGCCCAGAGCATTGCGTCGTCGCGCGTCACCTGCTTTTGCGAACACCACCAGAAAGCCGCGCGCGCGCGCGGCATCAGCTTCGATCGCGCGCACGAAGGCTACCTTAAGCTCGACCAATTCGTGCAGAATTCGCTCGCAGGCAAACGGCCGAGCGACGGTTATTTCGTCGAGTTCTGGCGAACGCTTGTCGAATATCCCGAAATCATCCTCTGGGACCGGCTCTTTGACGAAGGCAAACATCAGGTGCTGGCGGAGGTGAATAGTGCGGTGAAGGCCGTTCGCAAAAACCTCCAGGTCGGGTTCCACATCGAACATGTCAACTCGTTCAACCCGATCTTCCGCGCAACGCGGCGCTACGACGAGCTCGCTAACAAAGCCGATTTTCTCAAAATCGTGGTTTACAACAACTGCGGCGGCGAACGCTACGCGCGCTTCATCGAGAACGTCGGCGCGACCGTCTTCCGCGATGTGCCCAAGGACGAATTGCTGCGGTTCAACGATTACCTCTTGAATTACGCGAACGAAGCGAGCCTCGGCGATCTGCCCGGTGCCGGCCTTTCGCCGGATTACATCGCGCGCGAAACCAGGCGCGCGCTGGAGGGTGTGCGCGGAAAGTGCAAAATTCTTCCGGGCATCGATATTGGCATTCCGACCGGCAAAAACTCGCGCAAAGCCTCACCCGCGGATACCTATGCCGCCACAGCGGCCGCGCTCAAGGCCGGCGCCGACGGCGTCATCTTCTCGCGCAAATACTCCGAAATGCGCCTGGAAAATCTGGCGGCGGCTGGACGGGCGGTGAGGGAATTCAAGGCATAGAACTGGTTCCCAACGTGGGGTTGAGCGACCGCGCGAGCCGGCTTGTCGGTGCTTCGCCCCTCCATACTGTACCACCGCCCGGCCGACGCTCTATTTCCCGCCTTGAAAGCAGTAAAGCGCCTGTTCGCTGCGAAGATAAATCCGGTCGCGATCAATCACTGGAGTGGCGTAGATCTTCTCGTGAAACGCGTGCGACGAAATCATCTTCCAGTCCCGGTCGTTGGCGACGACACTCACCACGCCCGGCTCGCTGGCGAAATAAACCTTGCCGTCGCCCATCGCCGGCGACGCAAAGTAGTTGCCGACGCCGCCCACGCGTTCCTCCTGCAGCACGCCACCGCTCGCCGCATCAAGTTTGGTCACGATGCCGCCGTCCTTGACCATCCACAGAATGCCTTTGTCGAGCAATGGTGTTGCCACATATGGAATGCCCCGCTGGTATTTCCAGACTACCGCGCTGTCGTCGAGCTGGCCATGACCCTTCGGCTTCAACGCGAGAAGCGCGTTTTGAGCGCGACGGAAGTATTCGGCGTGCCGCTCCCACTCCTTTTCGTCGAGGAGCCCGCTTTGATCGAGGTCCATCCGATAAAACCGGTCCAGCACCTCGCGGTCGTCAACCTCCGCTTTCGCCAGTTTGCCGTCATGGTTCTTGTCCCATTTAGCCAGCGCGGCCGGCCACGGATCGAGCGCAAGCCGCCTTCCCGCATCTGCGCCGGGCGACCACGAGGCCATGTAAATCATCTCGCCCGCTGGCACAGGCGTCGGGATGACGATGCGGGCGAGACCGTTCACCCACCAGAGTCTTTCGCCAGTGGCCGGATCGTAGCCCGCCAACTCCAGCGCGCCTGCGACCAGCAGTTCCTTGCGGCCACTCCGCTCCCAGACCGCAGGCGTGGAATAACTGCGCACCGCGTCGGGTCGCGCGGTTTTCCAAATCATCCTGCCGGTGGCGCTGTCAAACGCCGCCAGAAAACTGTCCTTGTCATGGTCCTGGTTGAGGATGACTTTGCCATCAATCACAACGGGCGAACTGCCGGCGCCGTATTCGTCCTGAAATGGACCCAGTGGATGTTCCCAAAGTTTTTTGCCATCGAGGTCATAACAGATCAGGCCGTAGCTGCCGAAAAACACAAACAACCGCTGGCCGTCACACGCGGGCGTGGCGGTCGCCGGACTCCCCAGTTGATGAGTCTGTTCGACGCGCTGGGCCGCTATGAGACGCCTCCAAAGCGTTTCTCCGGTTTGCTGGTCGAGTGCAACCGTGGCCAGTTCCTTCGAGTCTGCGCGATACGTCGTCAAAGCGATTTTGCCGTTGACCAGGATCGGCGTCGAATGTCCGGGATCGAGCGGTACGCGCCAGCGCAACGCGCTGGCCGCGTCGAAGTTGTCCGGCAACGGACCGGTGCTCGACCCGGCAACTCCTTCGTCCGAACGAAAATATTTGAGGCTCCCCTCAGCCGAACTCGCGAGCGACGCGGTTGTCGTCGCCGCGGCGCACCAGAACAAAAGGAGGCGGTTCTTGATCAAGCGTGGCATGCTCGCGATAAATTCCAGGCCGCTTGCATAACACGACCTTCGGTCCGGACGCAATCGCGAAGAAGTGGGGTGGAATTGGTCAGATCTTGCCACGGACCGTTGACTTGATCGGCGGATTGCAGCGTGCCGGCGCTCTCCCAGGTGACAAGAGCATTGGGGCGATGGCGAGGTCGGAGTTGGGAATTTATTTCGTGTTCACGCCGTAATGGACCATCAGCAGGCGGCCGCGGGCGTCGGTGTGGTTGATGGCGTTACGCCGGTCCACGACACCGTTGGGAACGCCGGCCTCGCTCAAGGCGGTGGCGCCGAACCACAGGTCAAAAAGGGTTGCCAGTGGCCGGACTTGATGGGTAACTGAGCGGCATGACGTTCCTCCCCGTCGCCGAGCGTGAACTGCGAGTGGCCGCGCGGAAACGCAGCACGTTCCGGGTCCGCGTCATCGCCGCGCTCGTGGCGTGGATCATCGGCAGCGGAGTCCTCGTCTTGAGCAGGGTGGGTCCCGGATTCGGCACTCCAAGCCTGGGGAAGGGCCTGTTCGGCGTCCTCACCTGGCTCAGTCTCGCGGTGGCCTTGTCGGCCGGCTTGTTCTTCACGTCCGATTGTTTGAGCGAGGAGAAACGAGAAGGCACACTCGGCTTTCTGTTTCTCACCGACTTGCGCGGCCATGACGTGGTGTTGGGTAAACTTCTGGCCACGTCACTGCGGGTCTTTTACGCGCTGCTCGCCGTTTTCCCGATTCTCGCCATTGCTCTGATAATGGGTGGAGTGACGGGAGCGCAATTCTGGAAAACGTCGCTGGCGCTGGTCAATGCGATGTTCGTCTCCGTCGCGGCGGGCTTGTTCGTGTCAGCCATCAGCCGCGAGTCGCAAAAAGCGTTGGCGGCGACATTGTTTCTGTTGCTGCTGTTGGTCGCCGCCGGTCCCGCGAGCGATGGAATCTTCGCCGCGATCAAACAGCGCGCCTTCAAGCCGGTGCTCAGCCTGTCCAGTCCCGGTTACCTCTTTGTGATGGCAGGCGCGTGGGGTCGGACACCATTCTGGGTGGCACTGCTCGTGAACCAGGATGTCGCCTGGACGTTTTTTGGTCTGGCTTGCCTGCTGTTGCCGCACACGTGGCGGGAGAACGCGCCGAAACGTTCCACTCCCGCTGGAACCTGGGCGTATTACTGGAAATTCGGCGGAGTCAAAACTCGTCGCGGCCTGCGCCGAAAGCTGATCGAGCCGAACCCGGTTCTTTGGCTGGCGTGCCGCGAACGCTGGCAGGCGGTCCTGCTTTGGGCCCTGACGATTCTCCTGGTGAGCGGGTTGGCCGCGACGTTCGCGGCCGATGAACGATGGATGTTATGGTTTGTATGGAGTTACGTCGCCGGCGCGTGCACGCTGGTGCTGTACTTGGGAATCGCCTCACAAGCCGGACGCTTCTTCGTCGAAGCCCAACGCAGCGGTCTGATCGAGCTTCTGTTGGCCACGCCGCTAACCTCGCGTCAGATCGTGCAAGGCCAGTGGCGGGCGTTGGTGCGGATGTTCGGCGCGCCCCTGGGGCTGTGTCTGGCGGCGCAGTTGCTCGGCACTTTCCTGGTCCAACAACAGACCTGGAGACGCGTTGCCGCCACCGTTCCTGCGACCACGCCTCCAATCGCAGCAACCACAAACACAGTCACGACGAACGCGACCCTCGTAACGACAACATTGACGGGAACCGGGACTGTGTCCGTGTCCGTTGGAAGCGCCTTTACCGGGCCGAACGACTTTGCGACACTGGCCATATCTTGCGCGACGACACTCACGGTCGTCGCCAATCTGACCGCCGTGGCATGGTTCGGCATGTGGATGGGACTGAACTCGAAGAGCGCTAACCTGTCCACGCTGAAAACGATCCTTTTCGTCCAAATCATTCCTTGGTTTGGGGTCACCTTCGCGTCGGCGCTGGCCGTTCCACTGCTGCTGTTGCCGCGCCTGTTTCGAGGAACTCCGACCGGCCCATCGCAATTCATGGTCTGGTATCCGCTGCTGACCGTCGCAGTGACGACGGCCCTCTACCTGATCAAGGACGTTGCCTTCTCGCTTTGGGCACGGCGGAAATTGTATTCGGAATTCCGTGAACGGGCGGCGGGGGTCGCGGCGCCAATCCGGCCGGCGCTGCCGCCACCGTTGCCACGAACGGCGGTGAACGCGCCAACCTTCAAACTGATTGTTTCCACCCTGTTGGCGCTCGCCTTCGCCGCAATCGCAGCGGAGAAAAATCCCGTGCCAAAAGAAGGCGGGAATCCGGCGGACCACCTGCCGCCCTGGATCAAACGCGTTACCTGGTTTGGTGAACGCGCCGATTGGTCGCACGACGGCAAGAGAATTCTGTTCGTCGAGAAGACGTTCGGGGACGTTTACGAAGTCGAACTCGCGACGGGGATCATTCGCGCGATAACGCATCATTATCCCCACTACGGCTACACGCGGGCGCTGTATCTCGCGAACGGCGACATCCTGCTTTCCGGGCCGGACCATTTTGATCCGAAGAAACCCGGGGACGCGCGGACGCAATGCTGGCTTTTCCTGCTGGACAAGAGCCTGACCAGGCCGGCGCTGGCGCTGGGCAGCAAGTGCAGCGAAGGGCCGGCGGTCTCGCGCAAGAGGATGCACATCGCCTGGACGCACGTGGCCGCGGAGTATCCGGACGAGATGGAGAAAG
>QHNT01000103.1 GCA_003218515.1 Verrucomicrobiota bacterium
TATGACCGGTGAGCCCGTTCTTGCCGTCCACGGCGATGCGGTAAGTTGTGCCGGCGACGGGAGTAAAGGCCAGCCCGCTTTGTTTGGTTGTCGAAGAGAGGTCGTCATTGCTCGTGACGGTCGTCAGGGCACTGACACTGCTGCCGGTATAGACTGCCAGCAGCGTGTCGAAACTGCTCCCCACCGTATCGACCGTCACCGTCCTGCTGCTGGGGGCGGTCCAGACGTACCACACCGAATGCCCACCCGGGTTGCCTGCGTGGTTCGGCTCGCCGGCTTCCTTGGTGGCGCCGACGCTTGTGCCGCTCACGCTGGCTGAGCTGCCGGACAGACCTTGAGCATCTACGAAGTTGTCATTGGCGGGCCGCGCGTTGCCGATGGTGATCTGGATGCGCGTGATGTTGTTGTTGTAATTGGACTCCGGCAATCTGTGTTCGGGATTGACTTCCATTTCGAGCGTATAGCTGCCGTCAGGGACGCCGGTAATGTCAATCCATTGGCCGTCCAGTGTGGAATCGTAAACATCCCCCCAGCCTTGTTGGATGCCTTGATTGCCGCAGTCGTATTTGGCCCGAGAGGGGGCGTTGGCGTCCCAACGGATGGAGTCCAGCAGGCAAAAGCCGATCTTCAGTCCGGCGGCCACTTGCCGCCCGTTGCCGTCGAGCAGCCGGTAGTTGGCGTAGTTGTTGAAGTGGTAATGACCGTGACAAGGCGCCCACACGAACTGTGGATTCGTGGCCGGGTTCCCCAGGTGGATGTCCGCCGTCCCCTGATTGCGCGTCTCGGTTGAGAAGCGAAGGAGTTTGCGTGTGCCGGCTTGCACCAGCCCTTCGGCGACGGCACAACTGCTGGAAGAAAAGGTGACGGTTGTGATCCGTGGACTGATTGACGGTCCCCAGATCATCAAGTCGGGCAGGTCCTGGACCGTCTGGACCAAATTCAACGTGATCGTTCCTGTGTCGCCGTTCCAACCGTCCACAGCGATTTGATAGGTGGTGCCCGCCACGGGCGTGAAGCTCACGCGGCTGGGTTGGTTGGGGCCGTCGATGTCGTCGTTGCTGGCGATGGTTGTGAGGGTGCTCACACTGCTGCCGGTGTAAACGCCCAGCAAGGTGTCGAAACTGCTGCCAATCGTGTCGATTGTCACCGGCGTGTTCGCCGGCGCGGTCCAGCGATACCAAACCGAATGCCCGCCGGAATTCCCGGCGTGGTTGGGTTCACCGGTTTCCTTGGTCGCATTGACATTGCTGCCGGAGACGCTGCCCGTGCTGCCGCTGAGCGATTGGCCATTGGCGAAAGCGTCATTCGGCGGCTGCGCGGGGTTCGTCGCGGATACCAGTAGAAGTGCAGGGATGAGGATGGGCAGATGCTGCCACACGGCGTAGTTCATGCGTTTGTGCTTCATAAAAACTTATTCAATACTGGCTAAGCCTCTCCTTCTTCCATGTGGGGGGAAATGCCCTTGGTCTCTACTGAGCTTGATGCGCTTCATGTTTTCGAGTTATCATCCTGACACGGCCGTTACGACTGCGACTCAAGCAAAGCATAGCAGTGCTCCGCGTACTGCATCAGTTGGGTGAGAACCTGAAATGCGTCGCAGATTGACCTTACAAGGGGCAGGTGAACACCGGTAAGGGGCCTACTGTGATCAACCCAGCTAACGGGATCGTTCGGGTTGAGAATGCCAAGGACCGGGTGCCGCGCGGGCTACCTTCTACCGCTGCTCCGCAGCTACTTACCGCCGCTCTCAAAAACTGTGTTGCGCCCGCGAGTGAGCATCCGTGAAAATAAAACTTGCGGGGGCCTGGGCGGTCTGGTTTTGTTTGCCAAGACATTGCAACTGGAACGAAAATCTTTCGCCTGCGTTGCAAAATCAGCGCTGGCTGGTTCGCTGGCGCTCCTGTTGCTGTTGTCCTCCGTGGTGGCCGTTAGTTCGGCTCACCGCCAATCCCATCACTCGGATCGCGCGAAACCGGGCGACCAATGTGTGTTCTGCCTCTTCGCGCACGGCCAGGTCATCGCGGCTGAAGCCCAGCCGGCATTGTCGCGAAACGCGGCCTTGCTTGCTGCTTGCCCGTTGCCGGCCGACCAGACCCCGGTTCTCACATCCGATTACCGGCTCTCACCAAGTCGCGCCCCGCCATTGTTCTTCTCCCCGGTCGTCGTTGGTTAGTCGTTCGTTTGGCCGTAAACCTTTGCGCGGACGCCTGGCGTTTGCGCCCATCCCGGAGAAGCCATGAAATTGAGAAAAGTTTTGGGATTGTTCTCTGCGCTTTGCCTCGGCGCGTTGCCGCTGGCGGCCCAGGAGACGAACAATGTGGAGCAGTTGAAAAAGCAGTTGCAGGAGTTAAAGGAGAATCTTCAGAAGATACAACAACAACAACGCGAACAGATCGAGGCGTTGCAAAAACAAATCGAAGCCCTCCAAAAAGCGGCGGGGACAAATCAGCCCGCCGCCACAACAGTGACGCCGGACCAAATAAAACGGTTGAATGAAAAAGTGGATCAAGTGGTGGAATCGGAGAAAAAGGTCCGGCCAAACGAATTCAACCCGTCCATCGGGCTGGTAGGCGAGACGGTGTTTTCCTATCGTAGCCGAGGCTCGGATCAAACGGGCAGTGATCGCCCCGGCGGGTTCGATGTGAACCAGCGTTCAATTGAGTTGAACATCGCCGCATCAGTGGACCCGTTTGCGAAAGGCTACGCAGTAATCAATGCATCGGCAGACTCGGCCACTGGCGAGGCGGCGCTCGCCGTTGAAGAGGCAGCCCTCCAGACGACCTCATTCCCCTGGAACCTGGAATTGAAAGCGGGGCGGTTCTTCGGTGAGTTCGGGCGTCTGGGTTACATCCATGATCATGAATTGCCGTTCGTGAATCGTCCGCTGGCGCTCGACCAATACATGGGCGGCGAGACGAAGACGGACGGTTTGCAGCTCAACTGGCTGCCGCCGATTTCGCACTATGTCAGCCTGACGGTCGGCCTCGGCGATCAATTCGGCGACGACCCGAATAATCCCGGCGCGTTCCGCCATTTCCGCGAAATGAACTTCTGGGGCCGGCTGTCCACGTACTTCGATCTGACGCCCAATTGGCAGCTTGAAGGAGGCGTGTCGGGTCTGTGGAACCCAAAAACGGAAGATCGCGCCGGGCTGCTCGTGCAGCCCAGCGGCAGCACGCTGACCGAACGGGAGCGCCGCGTCGCCGGTCTGGATTTGAAGCTGAGCTACGTCCCGCTTCAGAACAATCAGTTCCGCGGTTTCACGTGGGGCACAGAGGTGCTTTACAGCAACAATCGTTATCTGTTCGACCCGGATGGGAGTCTCGATCCGGCGAATGGCGGCGCCCTGAGCGGCGACGAATTCACCGACCACGTCGGCTCGCTCGGGCTGTATTCTTATGCCACCTACAAGTGGCACCGACAGTGGAGCGCGGGGTTCCTGTTTGACTGGGTGCAGAACGCGCAGAACCACAGTGACCAGACGTACGCCTACTCGCCGTACATCACCTGGGCGCTCAGCCACTGGAATCAACTGCGCCTGCAATACACGCACACCGCCCACAACGCAGTCTCCGGCCTGCGGTCTGACGACGCTGTTTATCTGCAATGGGCATGGATCATCGGCTCCCACGCGCACGGCTGGCAGCAACGTTAAAAAACGAAAGGAGAATTTGACATGAAAGCAAAATTGTTTCGTATCCTCGCATTCACGGTGGCCTTCGCCGGCGCGTTCGCCGCGTGGCCCGCTCATGCCGCCAAGATACGCGTCGTCACCGCGCTCACCGACCTGGCGGACTTGACCCGCAACGTCGGCGGCGATCACGTGGAGGTTTTCAGCCTGGCCACGGGCATTGAAGACACCCACGGCGTCCCGATGAAGCCGAGCTTCGTTCCCAAAATGAACCAGGCAGACCTGGTAGTCGTGGCGGGATTCGGCCTTGAACACGCGTTCCTGCCAGCCTTGTTGGAAGCGAGCAAGAACCCGCGCATTCAATACGGCAAGCGCGGTTACGTGGATTGCTCCAAGGGGATTTCTCCCGTCGGCGTGCCCAAGTCCACTGATCATTCCGAGGGTGACGTGCATCCGAATGGCAATCCGCATTACTTGCTCAGTCCGGTGCTGGCGAAGACGGCGGTCCAGAACATCTATGATGCGCTCGTGGAGTTCGCACCGCAGTATCAAGCCGACTTCAAGCGCAACCGTGACGGGTACCTTGCGAAACTCGACGCGAAAATCGCGGAATGGAAGGCGATGGCCAAACCGCTGGAAGGAGTAAAGTTCATCTCGTATCACGAGGAATGGGAGTACTTCGCGAAAACGTTTGACATGGAGGTCTTCGGCACGATTGAACTGAAACCCGGGGTGGATCCAACGGCGCGTCACATCGAAAACCTTATTTCTTCGATGAAAGCGGAGCACGTCCCTATCGTCGTTCGCGAACCGCAGTTCCCGGAAAAAGTGCCGGCCCTCATCGCGGCGGAGACCGGCGCGAAGTTGGTCAAGTTGCCGATCATGCCCGGCGGGGTGCCGAAAACAAGCACCTACATCGAAATGATGGACTATATCGTTCATACGCTTGTGCAGGCGGTCAAAGAGGTTGGGAGAGCCTCGGCGTAACAATCTCAGAAAACGTTCCTCCAGGATTGTCCGTGCGCGCGCCAGGGGTGGGCTGGCGACGGCAATCCGCTTAACTTCTCGTCGTGAAAAGTTGAAGACTATTTCAACCTGCTCAAGTACGATACGGCTCAAATTGCGGCGGGCTTGAAGGAATCAAAGTGACGGACGAAGCAGTTCTAACTCTCGAGCACGTGGCGGTCGGCTACGGTCGCCGCGTCATCTTATCGGATGTCAACCTCCTGCTCCGGCGCGGGAGTTTTACCGGATTGCTCGGCGCGAATGGCTCAGG
>QHNT01000104.1 GCA_003218515.1 Verrucomicrobiota bacterium
CAACATCTGCCTCTCGCGGACGTATCAACTCTCGATCAACAAAAACAAGTGGAACGAGGACGACAACGTCAATTTCTCGCACGCCCTGCCGCGTCGTTTGAGCGCCGAGCAGATGCTCGATGCGATCGCGATTGCCACCGGCGACCGCCCGAAGTTCAAAGGGTTGCCCGCCGGCATGAGGCCGGTCGAGTTGCCGGACGGCATGGTGGCCGGAAACGATTTCCTGTCTCTCTTCGGCCGGCCAAAACGGCAGTCGGCCTGCGAATGCGAGAGGAACAGCAACGTGACGCTGGCCCATGCCTTGAATCTCATCAATGGCACCACCATCAGCGAGAGCCTCGCCGCGCCGACCAATCGCATCGCCAAAATCGTCGAAGACGAGAAGGACGACCAGAAGGTGGTCGAAGACATTTACCTCTCAGTGTTGAACCGTCCGCCGACGGACAAGGAAAGCGGCGCGGTAGATTTCTCGGCGGGCGGCTCGCGATTGGAAGTCGCGCAGGACCTGACGTGGGCGCTGATGAACAGCCCGGCGTTTTTGTTTAACCGATAGGAGACACCTATGTTATCAATCCCAGGAAATCCCGGTAGCACGTGCGACGGCTGGAGCCGTCGCGAGTTCATTCGCGTCGGCGGCGCCGGCTTGTTCGGCGTGGGGCTGGGCGACGTTTTGAAATTACAGGCGCTTGCCGCGGAATCGGCGTCCGACGCCGCCAAATCCAAAGCCGGTTGGGGCAAAGCCAAATCGGTCGTCCTGCTCTTCCTCCAGGGCGGGCCGAGCCACCTCGACATCTGGGACCCGAAACCGGAAGCGCCGTCCAATATCCGCGGCGAATTCAAAACGCTGCGCTCGAAGGCTCCGGGGATATGGTTGAGCGAAGTCATGCCGAAACTGGCCGAGCAGATGGACAAGGCGACGTTGATCCGCTCGGTGAGCTACACGCCGGCGGGCTTGTTCAACCACACGGCGGCGATTTACCAGATGATGACCGGTTACACGCCCGACCGCGTTTCGCCCTCCGGCCAGCTCGAACCTCCCGCGCCGAATGATTTTCCGCACGCGGGTTCCCAGATCACGCGACTGCACCCGTCCGAGCTGCCCATGTTCCCATTCGTCATGATGCCGCGTCCGTTGCAGGAGAGCAATGTCATCGGCAAAGGCGGCACGGCGGGCTTCCTCGGTCCGGCTTTTGACCCGTATTATTTCTATCAGGACCCGGCCAAGGAGATCAAGCTGGACGACCTCTCGTTGCGCGAAGGCATCTCCAAGGAACGGATGGAGCGGCGCGAGACGCTGCTTAAGAAGGTAGAGGCTGCGATGCCGGAAATGGAAAAGGCCGTTTCCAATTACGCGCTCGATAAGTATTACCGGAAGGCTTTTGACCTCGTGTTGTCGGGCCGCGCGCGCAACGCGTTCGATCTCGCGCAGGAGCCGGACAAAGTGCGCGACCGTTATGGCCGGCACACCTTCGGCCAGGGCTGCCTGCTCACGCGGCGGCTCATTGAAGCCGGGACCAAATTTGTTCAAATGAACTGGCCGGCGGTTGCGAATGGCGATCCGACAGTGGATGCCTGGGACACGCACGCGGCGAATTTCGGGCCACTGCGCGACATTCATTGCCCGAAACTCGACAGCGGATTGTCCGCGCTGCTCGAAGACATGGACCAGCGGGGTTTGCTCAAGGAAACGATGGTCATCGCCATCGGTGAATTTGGGCGTTCGCCGCGCCTTGGAGTGAGCACGTCAGGCAACAGCAACTCGCCGGACGGACGCGACCACTGGCCGTACTGCTATACGGGATTGGTCGCCGGCGCCGGGATTCAACGCGGCGCGGTTTACGGCAAGTCTGACGCGACGGGTTCATCCCCGGCGGAGAACCCAGTGCATCCGATGCAGATTCTGGCGACGGTGTATCACGTGCTGGGCATCGATCCGCACACGATCGCTTACAATCACCTCAATCAGCCGCGCGAACTCGTGCAGGCCGAGCCGGTGCTGGGCTTGTTCGGTTAAAGAGTGACCGATGGATGAACTGAGCGTGCTGCACCCTTTTTCCTTAAGAAAAGCGCCGGGCTTCAGTGGCGTTTGTTTTCCCTCCCTCCGACCCTGTCTCTCTGGTAGAGACAGGTTCCCACGAAAGAGGGTCGAGACGGGAAAGGTTGGCCTCGCGATTCGTGCGCCATTCCAATTTGTGGCGCGATGCTCTTTTGTCCTTGGGCTGTGCGCTGCCACTATGAGCGCCCAACCTGTCCCCAAGCTCACCTCCGTCTCTCCTGAATGGATTGAGCGCGGCACAACTTCAGTGGTGACTCTCGAAGGCGAGAATCTTTCGGAGGTGACCGGGTTCATTTTCAGCGGCGAGGGCGGTCTGACCGCCACGAATGCGCCCCCGCCGGCTTACAGCGCCAACCTGGAAAGCAGTCGCGGCGGGATTGTGCCTGGGGAGGACGATGAGAGAAAACTGCGAGTGAGCGTCACCGTCGCCCCGGAGGCACCGCTGGGCGCGCGCGAACTTCGCGCGGTTACGGCGACCGGCGTGTCGGAACCGGTGATAGTGAACGTGGATTTCCTCAGCCAAATCACGGAGCGGGAGCCGAACAACGACACGAACCACGCGCAACTGGTCGAATTGCCCGTGGCGATCAACGGTGTCATTCGGGAATCCGCGGAGAGCGACTTCTTTCGGTTCAAAGCGCAAAAGGCCCAACGGCTGATTTTTGATGTTTACGCCTTCCGCTCAGGCTCGCCGCTCGACTCTTCGCTCGCTCTGCTCGACACGGACGGCAAGGAGCTGGTTCGCAGCGAGGATGTCAACGGACTCGATTCATTGATTGATTTCACCGTTGCGCACGACGGCGAGTATTTCCTGCAAATCCGGGATTTCCGTTACCAGGGCGCAAAAGATTTCAAGTATCGCATCGTCGCCGGCGAACTGCCCTGCCTCGATGGCATTTTTCCACTCGGCGGCCAGCGAGGGAAATCAGTCGAGGTCTCGTTGCGCGGGCGCAACCTTGACGCTCTGTCGAAGATGAAATTGAAAGTTGAACCGACCGCGCCGATGGGTCAGCAGGAAATCCGCGCCCGGACGGCCAAAGGCTATTCCAATCCTGTTTTGTTCGACGTAGGTGGACTGGCCGAGTTCACGGAAACGGAGCCGAACAATTCGCTCACCAACGCGAACGCGGCGAATCTTCCCGTCGTGATCAACGGTCGCATCAACGGCGAAAAAGACGTGGACCAGTTCAAGTTCAAGGTCGAGAAGGACCAGACCTTTATCTTTGAAGTGGAAGCCAGCCGGTTTGGATCGCCGCTCGACGCTGTGCTCTATCTGACTGACGCGAAGGGAAAGGTGATTCAGCAGAACGACGATGCAGTCGGCGCCGACGCGCGAATTGAACAGCGCTTCGGCGAGGCTGGCGAGTATGTCATCAAGATTCGCGACCTGTTGGAACGGAACGGCGAAGACTTCGCGTATCGCCTCGTCGTTCGCCCGCCGAAACCGGATTTCACCGTGAGTTTCTACCCGGATACGCCACGTCTCTACCGTGGTAGCTACACGGTGGTGAGTGTCGAAGTGCAGCGACAGGCGGGCTTCGACGGCGCGGTCGAGGCTCGGCTCCAGAACGTGCCGGCGGGCGTAACGGCAGAAGCGCTGCTGGTGCCGCCGGATTCGACGGTCAGTCCGATGATTGTCCTGTACGCGTCCGAGGTTGCGCCACTGGGGCATCACCTGATCAAACTCGCCGCCAGTGGCGTCATTGGCGGACAACGCGTGAACCGCGAAGGTCGGCCGGAGGCAAATGGCCGCGCGGTTCGCGAAGCTTTTCTGACCGTGCTGGACAAACCGCCGTTCACGCTCGAACCCGTCACGCTCAGCGCGCGAACAGAACAGGACCAATCCACGGCCGTCGAGGTTGCGGTTCGCCGCTTCGAAGGTTTCCTGGGAGAAATTCAGGTGACGGCGGAAGGATTTTCCTCGGGCAAAGAACCGCTGACCAGAAATGTGGAACTCAAACCTGTAACCGTACGGGCAACCGACGGTCGTGCCACGCTCAACTTGAAGGCCAAACTCGACTCCGAAACCGGGACGCGACTGATTCTGTTTAAGGGTGAAGCGAAAGCGGAGGGCCAAACGGTGGTACAGTACAGCCGGGCCATTCCATTGACGGTTGACCCGTTCCCGTTCACGCTGGCCAATTCGCTGCCGCGGCTGGCCGTCACCGCTTTGCCGCCCGACAGGAAATCGGCCGCCAGTGAAGCGGAATTTTCCGTCAAGGCCAACCGACGCGGCTGGTTCACTGATGACATCCGCTTGAAGGTTGAAGGCGTGCCCGAAGGCATCGTCATTAACTCGACGAACATCACGCGCGGCGCGTCGGAAGCCGCGTATAGGATCGTCGCGAGCGACAAAGCCCCTGCGGGCAAGGAAGTTTCCTTGACGGTCATTGGCACTGCCGATGTCAATGGTCGAAGCTATCAGTTCCGCGCGCCGCCGCTCAAGGTGACGATCAATGCGCCCGCTTCCGAAAATGGGAGTGACCAGGCTGCAGAAAAGACCGCTTCGGCGAAGTAACGCGCGCGTTGGCCGCTAAACACGTACGTTGACTGCGGTTCGCATGACGTCGAAGATGCCACGAAGCCGGTAAGCTTTTATCACGACGTTGTTCCCGTACTGAAACGGAGTTGCACGGGTTGTCATCACCCCGACAAGTTGAAGGGTGAACTCGATCTGACGACTTACGTCGCTTTTCAGAAAGGCGGCAAACACGGACCTGCGTTCAAACCCGGCAAACCGGATGATAGCCGCGTCATCGAGGAAGTCAGCGGGGAGGAACCGAACATGCCCAAGGAAGGCGACGCCTTGACCAAAGAGGAAGTCGCGCTGTTTGAACGTTGGATCAGGGAGGGCGCCAAGGATGACACGCCGCCGGAAGCCAACTCGTTTAAGTTGAGCGAACCTCCGGTTTACACCGCGTTGCCCGCCATTTCGGCCATCGAGTTTTCTCCGGACGGAAACGTGCTGGCTGTGTCCGGCTATCACGAGGTTGTCCTGCACAAGCCCGACGGCTCAGGCCTTGTCGCGCGGCTGGTCGGCGAATCGCCGCGCATCGAGTCGCTTGCCTTTTCGCCGGACCGCAAACTGCTGGCCGTAAGCGGCGGCGCGCCGGCGCGCTTTGGCGAGATTCAAATCTGGAATATGGAAACGCACAAGGAAACGCAGTCGTTCAAAGTCGCTCACGATTCGGTTTATGGCGTTTCGTTCTCACCCGACGGCGAACGCCTCGCTTTCGGTTGCGCGGACAAAACGGTGCGGATCATTTCAGTTAATGACGGAAAGGAATTGATGAAGTTCGACAATCACAGCGACTGGGTCCTCGCCACGGCGTTTACGGTCGATGGCAAACGTTTGCTGAGCGGCAGTCGCGATCGCGCCATGAAACTGATTAACGTCGGTAACGGGCAGTTCATTGACGATATCAATAAGCTGCTGGAAAATGTGCTCTGCATGGCCCGCCACCCAACGCAGGATCTGGTGGCTTATGGCGGCGACCTGGGCGTGCCGCGCATCTATCGCATCTCGGACAACCAGGGTCGCACCGCCGCGAATAACGACGTGAATCTGGTTCGCGAATTCGAGCGCCAACCGGGACCGGTCTGCTCCCTCGCTTACAGCTCCGACGGAAACCTGATTGCCGTAGGCAACGTCAATGGCGAAGTGCGCATTTACAAAACCGGCGACGGCTCGCGCATTGCGACGCTGAAGGAAAACCGAGGCGCGGTGTTCGCGCTCAGGTTCCATCCGACCAAAAACCAGCTCGCCACCGGCGGCTACGATGGCAAAGTGCGTCTCTTCGAAGTGCCGGACGGCAAATTGGTGAGCGCCTTTGATCCAGTTCCGATTAAAGAGGGAAACAAGGTGGCGAGTGCGTCGGCGGGTTCACACTGATAAATTCCTGGGTTTATTACCCCATGCTCTCTTGGGTCTATTACCCCATGTTGGAACATAGTCGATGCAGGCTATATACGGTCCCTATGAAAATACCCACAGTCACCGGGGAGCGCTTTCACTTGCGACAACTCAACCGCCTATTCCTCTTCCTGCTCTTTGCCCTCAGTGCCAGCCTTGGCACGCAGACCGCGGCACGCGCCGGCAACGTTTACGTTGACCGGACGCTTCAGGCGCAGCTCGCGACGCTCGGACCGATAGCCCAAATCCAGGCGGTCGTGAACTTCGATCCCGCGGTCAGAAGTGGCGCCGCACTGGCGAGTGCGATTCGGAGCATCGGGGCGGGTACGATCACTTTTAATAACCTCGACTCAGTCGGCGTTCTTGCCACTTCTGGACAGATCAACGCGGTCGCCCGTCTGGCTGGTGTTACCGGGATCTACGCCAACCGCCAGCTCACCTTCTTCATGCCAGAGGCAAATTCTTACATCGGCGCTGACGCGGCCTGGAACACACTTGCCATCACCGGAAAGGGCATCGGCGTCGCGATCCTCGATTCAGGGATCGATGGGACGCACCCTGACCTCGCCTTCGGCTCCAAAACGGTCCAGAACGTGAAGATCGTCTTCAACCAGGAGGACGTGTTTACCACCGCAGGAAAACCGGCGACGAAGTCGCTCTTCGTCGAAGGCCTGGCAGATACGGATACGTCGTCCGGCCATGGCACGCACGTCGCCGGCATCGCGGCGGGCGACGGCGCCGCGAGCGGCGGCTACTACCAGGGTGTCGCGAAGGACGCGACGCTGGTCGGCATTGGCACCGGCGACACACTTGTCATCCTGTGGGCACTCGCGGGTTTCGACTACCTCCTCGATCACGCAAGCCAGTTCAATCTCAAGGTCGTCAATAACTCCTGGGGCACGGACGGCGGGTCGCAGGCCTGGGACCCGAACGATCCGATCAACAAAGCGACGAAGAAAGTCCACGACCGCGGGATCACCGTCGTCTTCGCGGCGGGGAACAGCGGCCCCGGCGCCGACACCATGAACCCATACGCGGAAGCGCCCTGGGTCATCGGCGTCGCCGCGGGCTGCTACCCTCAGGATACCGCTGATTGCCCGGACGGGCTGCTAACCGACTTCTCTTCGCGCGGGGTTCCTGGGAGCGCGCAATTCCACCCGACGCTGACTGCGCCGGGAGCGCACATCGTCTCGACGCGCGCCATCACGGGGACCACCCTGAACCTTCTCGATGCGGCGGGTGACCTCCAGCATTGCGGTCTTGTACCGAGCGGCCTCGCTAACCTTGCTTACTACACGTGCGCGTCTGGCACATCCATGGCGTCGCCGCACGTCGTCGGAACGGTCGCGCTCATGCAGCAGGCAGCCGGCGGCAATCTCACCCCGGACCAGGTGAAGAACGTGCTCGAGCAAACTGCCCGGGCCATGACCAAGGATGATGGCACGCCGTTCTCGCTGTGGGAGGTCGGCGCCGGGTACCTCGACGCATACGCCGCTGTCCGTGCGGTAATGCGTTAGACGAAGGCTATCGAGTCCGGTCTGCAAGATTTACGAAGACCCTCACCCTGTCCCTGCTCCCCATCCGATGGGGAGAGGGTGGCCTTCAGGCCGGGCAAAGATTTCGCCGAAAAATTTCGCGCATTGAACCCCTGAACCGTAGCAGCCGACATGAGGAGGCTCTGGCTCAATTCCGCGTTCCGCACTCCGCATTTCACAATCGCGCATCTGAACCATGAACTGGCCAGGACAATTCTGTGTTGCACCTGCAACAAGCAATTGTCCCGGTGGAGACGCGGTTCATGGAAAGCCTCCATTCGCTTTTGCGCACGCATTGGGACCATGAACCGCTGCGCCTCACAGAGGCGCGGTCCGGACCGCGGGTCTGCGACCCGCAGCCTGCTCGGTTCATGGGCAGGGGAATACGTGCGTGACATCAGCTCGGTGATGGTGTCGAGTTGTGTCGATCCTTCGCACCCGTCATCAAAACTCCCTGTTGAAGAAGCGCCGCTCATCGCTTACCTTTGCGATGGCGTTCCCGACGCAATTCCAAGTTGTGAACGGAAGCCGTTCCGTTGCGTGAGAACGAAACGAAGCGCGAGTGAATGTCCAAAAGACCAAGAATGGGAAAGACGATGAAAACCAACGAGGGGCCAAGGGCGTCAACGCTAACAATCAACCCAAAACAACCATGAAAATCGGCGTCGATGACTGGCACTTCAAGTATTCGGAGAACGACACCCTGCTCCTGGACGTATTTCTGGACAACGGGCAACACGCCATGCTGGAAGTGAACGGGATGAAAAATCCGCAAGTACCCAATGGCGAAATCCCTGAAATGATCGTCTTTTGCGAACTGCCTGGAGAGAAACTGGCTGAAGGCACCTGCCCGTGCCGCTGGATTTCACGCCCGCCAGGCCGGGAGTTTTCCTGGAGCAATGTCCAGGTGCCCCTGGCTTTAATGCAACAGATCAAAGACCGGATGGGCCTGCTGCAGCCGCATTGAAGCCCGTTGCGTGATTGGCGCGTATTGAGCGGGAGTGTGGACGGACGGAAGTTGCTGGATCAATTCAGGGTCATCCCTGCAACGCCGCGCGCGTGCGTTTCACCAGGTCGTTGTTGGAATCCCCGGAACCGCGCAGGTTGAAAACGCTTGCCGCGAGATAACGGTCACGCCACGCAGGGCTGACATGTTGGTAATCCTCCAGCACGGCTGAACTGAACTTGTAATCATGCGCATCGCGGCCTTTAAGGAAAATGAGCACGCGAGCTGCGTCCACAAATTCTTTCGGTTGCGGATTTTGCTTCAACCAGGCCAGAAGCTTGCGGGCGGCGCTCATCCGGTCATTGCTGATTTCAGCGAAGATCTCTTCGAGTGCCTGGGGGCCGGAGCTTTTCAGCGGTCTGGCCTCCAAGTCGTCAATGCGGACCTTCTCCTTCGCATTGCCGCGGTAAAGCGGAAGGAAGGCGGCATTTTGCAGCAGCAGAAAACGCCGCGTCGCGTCGCTGCCGCAATGCTGCCAGGCAAAGTGGAGCGCGTTTGTGCACGTGACCGCGTGCAGCGATCGGATGCCGGGCTCCCGCATCAGCAACTCACCCGCACCGTCGAAAAAAGCGTCCCAGATGGACTGCGGCGCGGCGCCGCGGTTGAGCAGATCCACCGCCTTCTCGCTCGTGTCCGCGGCTGACCCCTGGCGAATGGCTTGCAGCATTTCTGCGGTTGCCGCCGGATCGGGTTTTCCGTCCAGCCAATCGCCGTGGATTTTTTGATTCAGCTCCAGATTGCGGCGGCCCGGCCGGTCTGCTGGCAGATCACTTTTGGCGGGATTGGCATCGCCGGTGCGGTCGAGCAGCGCATACGCCAATGAGCGCAGCACCGGTTCTGCGTGTTGCCAGCCGATGCACTGCAACGTGCGCCAGCTATTGGCGGTGTAGATGGCTTTGTGTCCGAGTTCCCGGAAATCGCGCGCGCAGTAGCGACAGAACAATTCAAAGATTTCCTGCGCGCTCGCGCTGCGGGCCAACCCGCTCACCGCGACATCCACTGCGGATTCGTCCCAGTTCTCCACGGCTTCCATGAACGCCTGTTTGGCCTTTTGGCCCGCCGGAATCTTCGATTCGTCCACGGGGCGCATCGTCCAATCGCCTTCTTTCACATCCTGCGCCTGCGAGGATTTGAAATGATCGAGCGCCCAGAAGATCGGCAACCAACGGTCGGCGTCGGGCGACGAAAGGCTGGCGAGATGGGCGGAGTTGACCACGAGCACGGCGTGGAATTTGAAGCCGACAGGGCGCGGTTGAATGTTGCGCACGCCAGCCAGCAACAGGGCCGCGAGCAAATCGCGATAGCTCAGTCCGCGCTTGATTCTGGCGGCGACTTCCTCCAGCAACCGTTCGCGCGGCGTGTCTTCGAGAAAGCGGACCAGTGGTTCAATTTCAGGATCAAATCGGACGATGTCCGGTTCGAGTTTGGCCTCGGCGGCTGAGACCGGACGGAGTTGGGACAGGAATCCAAGATCACCCAAGCCAATCAACGCGCCGGTGCCCGCAGCGGTTTTCAGAAAGTGCCTGCGTGTGGTCGCGGCATTCATTGCGGTGCTTTTGTAGGGTGATTATCCCGCCGCGACTCCGTTTTCGCAAGCAAAGTGTTTTATTGTTTCTTTTTCGCACGTAGTTTTCGCTTGTTTCCCGCGCCCATTGTGCTGTAATGCGCCTGAGTCCCCTTGATGAGCAGCTGCAGAAACGGCTGTGAACTTCGACCCCAAGACCTATGAAAACCCCTGTTTACCGAAATGGTATGAAGTTGCTCCCGCTGGTTGCAGCCTCGCTCTTGGCGAGCCGCCTTACAGATTTCGTCCGCGCCGAAGGTTACCGTGTTGTCCATACCAGCGACGGGTTCACCAGCCTGGATTACGCGGTAATCAACAATTCAGGCGAGGTTGTTTTCACAGCGACCAAAGTGATCGATGGGAAATCTGTGCACGGCGTTTACAAGAGCGCCGGTGGCGGCGGCTTTCAAACAATCATCGAGGGCGAAGTCGGTTTGCTGGTCAACGTCAATGGACAAACGTTTGAGGGATCGAAGTTCCGCGCGGACAGACCCGTAGCGATCAACAGCGCAGGGGTCGTGGCTGTCGCAGGCCTCATGCAGCGGGGGATCCCTTTTTGACGGGGCCGTGTATGTTGGTTCGGGTCCCATCACCCCCACTACTTGGTTGGACAACCCGGACAGTTTCCCGCTTCGCGGACCGGCTGATTCATGGGACCTCAGCCTCAACGACAATAATACCGTGGCTTCCGGCCGAACGGTCTATATGCCGCCCCGCGATCCACTTGACGTTTTCCAGATCTGCGATTGCCCTGGACAGGGGTTGAACAATCGCAATGAACGCCTGGTTGGCGTCCTTGACACCGCAAACAATTTCGCGATTTATCTTGTTCGTTTCGATTTTGTAGCGAGGTCTCCGAGCCCCGGCTCGATTCGGGGTCTTGCCCCAGTTAGAACGAACCTCGTGCTTACGATCGCTGCAGGCACGGGTTTTTTTGGAGCGCAGGTGAACAGCCGCGGCACAGTTGTTTACCAAGCCTCGTTTACTAATGGCGTTTCAGGAATTTATCAGAGTTCAGGCGCGCCAGTGATTGAGACCGGGCCAGCGGGGACAACCGAGTATAATCCGATCACGTTGTTCTCATTGAACGAAAATGATGAGGTCGCGTTCCTGACGCGTTCTCGCACGTGGAACAGCAAGCGTGGGTTCTTCCGCGGGCCTCATCCACTGTTCTTCAACCAACGCGCTGACCATTCTCGGCAACTATAAGCAGGCGGCCAAAGGGCGGTTGATCATCCCGATCTACGGCACGAATTCCACCGACTTCGGTCAATTGATTGTCACGAACGCCGCCACGCTCGACGGGAACGTCACTTTTAAATTCATCAACGGGTTTGCTCCGAAAGCCGGGGACCACTTTGATTTCCTGAACGTCGGCGGGCCGCAGAGTGGCGCGTTTGCCAGCGTGGGCCTGCAGAACCTCGCGCCCGGCTTTCAGTTCAACATCCTCACCAACAGCCAATTGTTGGGGATGACCGCACTAAATGACGCTCAGTTCAGCACGGCCTTGCCTGGACAGGTGGACGTAACTGTGACGAATCTCGGCGGCATTACTTACGCGATTTGCACCGCGACCACGAGCAACACCTGCGACAGCATTACCCTCGAGGGTCCATTGACGCGGACGAACAACACATTTAATCAAACGTTTCAGGGTACAACGTTCATTCGAAGCGATTGTGGTGCATCCATAACAACTGTAACAAATCTCCTCGTGCTGGGCGCCCTATCGCCAGGCGATTATTTGTTTGGAATCACGGCCAGCGGTGAGACGGTGAAGTCGGTGTCATTCAGTGTTCCACCCGTCGCGGGAAAGACTTTTTTAGGACCGAGGCAGCTCGCCGATGGCAGCGTGCAATTTGAAATCGAAGGGCCTGCCTCGGTGCGCTACACGATCGAGGCTTCGACAGATTTGAAAACGTGGATTCGTTTGGGCGCCGGAAGCTTGCCGGGCACGTTCAACGATCCTGACGCGGCAGTTTTCTCCAGGCGCTTTTATCGCGCGGTGATCGGCCCGTAAACATCACTGACTCTTGAATGGCGACGAAAAGCTCGCGGTCTAGGCGAAAAACATCGCGCGACAAACTCCGCGCCGCTGAAGCGCGGGTGCAAACCGCCTTTGCCATGCGTGCCCGGATGTCGGCAAGGCTGGTTGTTTATCGATTACGCGGCGTCCCGATCGCCGGCATCACCCAGCAGTAGGCGTCGTATCGAATCTCGCTCCAGGCCAATTCGGGCAGCGGCCGGCCGGGGAACAACGGAATTTTCACGGGCGTGAATTTGATGCGAACCTCGATGGCGGAACGACCGCGAGTGAGGTCGCGCGGGATCAGAAATTCGTCGTCGCGAAATCGGCGATTGGAGGTCTGGATGACATGCTGCGTGGCGCCGAGTTCGTCTTTCGGGTTTGAGTAAACGCAGGTGTTTGCGCCGGCGAGATACCAGATGCCGGCGAACTTCCAGTGTGATATCGGACCAGAGGAACGCTCGCCCTCACCCCGGCCCTCTCCCCCAGGAGAGGGAGATATATCCGCAGTCGGTTGCCCCTTTTCGCGCCCCGGTTTATCACCCGAGACCGACGCACCTTTGCCATGCCGTGGCGTGCGCGGGTTGGCGATATAGACCTCCGCGCGTTGATTGGGGAAGGAGTAATCGAGCTCGCGCCGGAGCAGCACACCGAAATTGTTCGGCGCGAGCTTGAGCGTGAATTCCGATTCGCCGGTGGTTTTGCGCCCAACGTCCGCGTGCGCCGGATAAATTTCCTTTCCGTTCAGCGTGTCCACGCCCCATTCGTAACGCGAAGTGATTTCGTATGGCTCAGAAGCATTCGGCGAACGGTAGTCGTGTGCTTTTTCGCTGTCAGGATTGCCAACTTTTAATTCATCAGTTTTGATCAAAGACGGACGGTTAACCCCATACCAGTAAGTCACGGTTTCATAGTGTTCTTTGGATTGATTCTCACCGCCGTGTTCGAGGCGAATGATCGCGCGTTTGCCAAAGGGCATCAGGTCGGCCAAGAGAAACCGATACGCCGATTCAATTTTGTCCTCGTCATTCTTGGCTTCCTTTTCGTCGCGCGCGCCGACCGGGTGACCGACGAAAGGCAGCGTCATGTTGCGGCCACCCCAATAATCGCCGCCACCACCCCATTCCTCGGTCCCAGTGCCGCAGGCTTGCGGCGTCTGGCTGTCGTCGAAGAAGAAGCGAGGATCACCTTCGAGCGTGTTCAGCACGGCGCGATGCGAAAAAATCCACGAGGTGCCGACGAAGTTGCCCGACCAGTCGCCGCCGTTTTCGGTTTCGATCGTGTCGAGCAACACAAGGTCTTTGCAGGGTTCAGGACCCGGATGATCGCGGTAAGTGGCGTGGAAGTAAGCGACGTGGTTGGGCGGTTCTTTCAGCGGGTGATAACGGACGTTCCATCGGATGCCGGTCAGGTTGATTCCGCCGTTACCGACCAGTTCGATCTTTGCCGACTTGAAAAAAGGCATGGGAAAGTAGCAGGCGAGATGGACGTGGTTGGCGGTGAACTGAACGACGACGGGAAAGCTCTTGACCAAATATTCGCGATCGGCGCGGTTGTAGAGGGTTCCCGCGCCGAAGAAGAGCGCAACCGGCGCATCCACGGAAGGGTAAGGGAGTTCGTCCCACGTGAGGCGCAAGCGGGCGCGTCCGAACCCGATGGCTTGTTCGCGCGGCACGGAAAACTCCAAGGCGCGAAGCAGGGTTGGCTGTCGCGCGGAGATTTTTTGAACCTGGAGCATGACATCTTTGCCCGACGACATTGGTCCGCCGCCGATCTGTTTCAGGCCAAGCGCTCTTCCTTCGGGCGTGCCAGGCCGGGGAGCGATGTCTGTTCCCGCTCGCGAGAGGAGGTCCAGCACATCCTTGTCCGGCGGCGTTGCTCCATCCCACGACCGAATCGGATGTGACAGCTTCGCGCTGCGGTCGTAGAGGTGGTAGATGTAATAACCGGTGCCGTAACGCGTCCGCGAGTAAGCGAGACGGAATGTCTTTTCAAACGAAATCGGCGCCCAGTTCAAATCGGCGCCTTTGGTGACCGACCACGTCCAGGCCAGCGGGCTTGGGAAAAGATTTTCCGGTATGAACGTCGAATTCTCGACCGGATGATCCGGATCAGCGGTGCTGGTTTCCCGGACGGAATGGTCAACGCCGTCCACTTCGTAATGCCACGGGCTGCCGTGCCAATGATTGCAGCGGACGAAATATAGAATTCCCGATCCGGCGACCGACGGGAATGATTGGCGGTTCTTCGGCAAGGCCTTTCGCGGCCAGGAAGAGAGACAGCAACATGAACCAGCACCGGAACGACAGGTTGACATCGAACATCGAAAGTCGAACAGCCACCGAAGGAAGCCAGGTGTGACCGTGAATGAGTTCAACGTTGAGCGTTCGATGTTGAAAGTTCGACGTTCGCTCAAAAATTCTGAAGCGCATGACGCATCCGGGTTTTGCCTGGTTCCAAGCATGGCAAAGCCTTTGCCGAACAGAAGCCAAAATTTCCCGGATTCATGGTTCGTGAGCAGTTCCAAAAGGAACAGGAGGCTACTGACGAGCCGCGGACGCTCGCCCAGCGCAAATGCAAACGGTGCCACTACCCCGGCGCGCCTGTTCTTGACACTCCATCGGAAGCCATAGTTAAGTTGCTCCTGCAACTAAAGTGACTCGCGCTACTTAAATGAACCACCAGACCCGCGTCTATAACGACGTTTTCGAGATGCTGCCGAGCGAGGAGAATCCGTCGCCGATCGTGCGGATCAACCGGCTGAATCCCTCGCCGGAGTTCCAGCTCTACGCAAAGTTGGAATGGCTGAATCCATTTGGCTCGGTGAAGGACCGCGCCGCGTGGGCCATGTTGCGTGAATTGGAGGAGAAGGGCGAGGTGGGCAACGGCCGCGGCCTCGTCGAGCCGACTTCGGGCAACACCGGCATCAGCCTGGCTGCGATGGCGAAGGCGCGCGGTTACCACATGCGGGCCGTGGTGCCGAACAAAATACCGTTGGAAAAAAAAGTTCTGCTGAAGATCGCCGGGGCGGAACTCGATGTCGTCAACG
>QHNT01000105.1 GCA_003218515.1 Verrucomicrobiota bacterium
AGAGGGTGCCCGAAGGGCGGGTGAGGGGGATTCAAGGTTCATGGCCCCAACTCACGTCCAATTTTTGGAGGTGTTCGCTCTACATGAACCTCGTAGCAGCCGACGCGAGGAGGCTCACTCTTCAAATGCGAAGTGCGTAGTGCGGAACGCGGAATTGAGCCAGAGCCTCCTCACGTCGGCGGCTACGGTCGAAGCCCCCCCGGATCAGTCACTCGACTGCGGTCAAATTATCCGAAAAATATTTCCGACATCTTTCCAATTCGTGCTATCATTCAACGCCGATGAATAAAGCATCGCGTTTGTCGCGCGTGGCTCTTTACAGTCTGGTCACCGTTCTCCTGCTTGCGAGCAGGCCTCTCCCCGTTTTTGCCGCGGACGCTTTGGAAGCCATCAAAAACCGCGGCCTGCTGCTCTGGGGCGCGGACGCCGAGGGTGGCGCTCCCTATGTCTATCCCGACCCGCAAAAGCCGGAGCAACTCGTCGGTTTTGAATACGACCTCGCTGACGCGCTCGCGGCGAAGTTCGGAGTAAAACCCAGGATGGTCCAGAACCAGTGGGACCAACTCATTCCCGCTCTGGAACGCGGCAACTTCGACATCATCCTCAACGGACTCGAAATCACGCCGGACAACCAGCGGCGCATCGCGATGTCCCGGTCGTACTTCGTTTACGCGCAGCAAATCGTCACGAGAACCGACACCGATGGCCTGACGCGGATGGAGGACCTCAAAGGCAAATCTGTCGGCGTCCTCTCCTCGTCGGCCGCCCAGCGGTTGGTGGAGAAGACTGGCGGCGTGAATCTCCGGGTTTATCCCGGCAACGTCGAAAGTTTCCGCGACCTGAAGGCGCACCGCATCGAAGCCGTGTTGCTCGACCTGCCCATTGCCCTCTTCTACGCGAAACCGGACCCGGCGCTGAAACTCTCCGGCGCGCCGTTCGCCCCCGGCTATTACGGCATCGGCGTGCGCAAGCACGATGCTGCCCTGCTCGCCGCCGTCAACCAGGCCATCGAGGACCTCGTCCAGGACAACACGCTGGAGCGCATTTGCCGCAAATACGGCGTGTGGGACGAACGGCAGGAGCGCTTGAAGGACTACCAGCCCGAAGTCGTGCCGGAGAGGAAATCCATCTCGACGCTTCGCGAGTGGCCGAAGTATCTGCCGCTGCTCCTGCGCGGGGCGGTGACCACCGTCGAGCTTTCTGTTCTGGCGATGGCGTTGGCGGTGCTGGCCGGCCTGGTGGTCGTCCTCATGCGGCTTTATGGGATCGCCCCGTTACGGTGGCTGGCCAAGTCTTATGTCGAAGTCATCCGCGGCACACCGTTGCTCATCCAGCTTTTCCTGATCTACTATGGCCTTCCGGAAATCGGCATCCGATTGAACGCCTTCTTTGCGGCGATCCTTGGACTGGGGTTGAACTACGCGGCCAGCGAAGCCGAGAACTATCGCGCCGGCATCCAATCGATTCCGCACGGACAAACGGAGGCGGCGCTTGCGCTGGGAATGAACCGGTGGCAGGCGTTGCAGCACGTGGTGCTGCCCCAGGCGTTGCGCGTCGTGATTCCGCCCGTGACCAACGACTTCATCGCCATGTTCAAAGACTCGTCGATCGTTTCCGTCATCACGATGGTGGAGCTGACCAAAGTCTATGGTATGCTCGCCATGTCCACTTACGACTACATCGGGCTTGGACTGATGACCGCCGGGATTTACTTCGCCCTGAGTTATCCGGCCTCGATTTTCGCGAACCGATTGGAAAGAAAGTTGTGCTATGATCGCCGTTGAAAACCTCGTCAAATCGTACAACTCCACGCGCGTGCTCCATGGCGTTGACCACGCCCAGGATCGCGGTGAAGCTGTGGTCCTGATCGGTCCCAGCGGCTGCGGCAAGAGCACGTTCCTCCGCTGCCTGAACCAGCTGGAAGTCGCCGACGCCGGCCGCATTACCATCGATGGCGTGACCATCGAGGGCGGGCGCCCTCCACGCACGAGCGAGGAACGCGAACAGCAACGCCAGTTGCGCAGTCGGTCCGGCATGGTGTTCCAGTCCTTCAACCTCTTTCCGCACCTCACCGTTTTGCAGAACATCACCGCGGCCCCAATGGTGGTGAAGGGTGTGCCGCAGCAGGAGGCGGAAACGCGCGCGCGCCAGTTGCTGGCCAAGGTCGGTCTCGAAAGCAAGGCCCCCGCCTACCCGGCGCAGCTTTCCGGCGGACAACAGCAGCGGGTGGCCATCGCCCGCGCTCTGGCGATGGAACCGCTGGTCATGCTCTTCGACGAGCCGACCAGCTCGCTGGATCCGGAATCGCGGGACGAAGTGTTGCGCGTCATGCGCCGGCTGGCCGAAGAAGGCATGACCATGCTTGTAGTGACCCACGAGATGCAGTTCGCGCGCGACATGGCCCACCGCGTCCTGTTCTTCGACGGCGGGCGGGTGGCCGAATCCGGGCCGCCCGACCAAATCTTCTCCAACCCTCAGCATGAACGCACCCGCGAATTCCTCCGCCGGGCGACGACGCGTTGACCAGCGAACCAATCCGGCGCGGCGGCGCCGCAACCAAAGTCAAGAGACGAAAGTCGAGCTTCGGGGCGCTCCCCTCACCTGCCTTCCGGACACCCATGAACCACCCCTCACCCGCCCTCCGGGCACCCTCTCCCCCTCGGAGGGGGAGCAGGGACAGGGTGAGGGGGGGCCACTGGCAGGTTCAGGGGTGCAATGGACGCGCAAAATTCGGAGCGCGCTCTCCTCGTTTCAATTCATGTGAATGGAGAAGTTGCACGTGCACTTCTCCCGAACTGCGTTAATCGAGTACGCGCCTCCGGCGGGACAATCCGGCTTATGCTCAATGTAGGCGCGGTCACCAAAGAGGTCGGTGTCGGCGGGGATGGCAGTGGGCGGTTGATGATTTTCCACGGCCCATTGCACCTTGGCTCCGTCAATGTTCTTGCGATTCAGCGCGCAAGCTCGCTGTTGCGAGGTCGTGATGGCGTTTTTGAAGCTGGGAATCGCTATCGCCGCCAGCAGGCCGATGATGGCCACAACGATCATGATTTCGAGGAGTGTGAATCCGGCCCGTTGTTTTGCGTTCATGTTGTTCCTGATCTTTTATGGTTCGCGTCGTCGCTTGCGACGCGGGCAGGCGTGGGCGCAGTTGACGACAAGGTTCTTATCCTTGAACTGTGTTGCCGGGAAAAAGTTTCGAGCCAGCCGCATTGGCCGCTGATCCTTCCAGGGGCTCTTACTTGCTGCGCCGCCCCGGAATAAACCACCAGACAACCCAACCGACGCCAATTGTGCCCAGGCCAATGAAGCTTTCGATTGGCCTGCGCGCCACACTCAGGATGGTCATCGCCAACACGGCGAGCAGGAAGGCCGCCGGCACCCAGGGCCACCCCGGCACTTGCAGTCGCTCACCCTCGCGCCGCCGTAGCACGATCAGCCCGAACACCGTGGCCGCGGTGCTCAGCCCGAGCGTGAAGCCGATATAGGTCAACAGACTTTCATAGGCGGCACTCCACAACAGCGCCAGAGCGATGAGCAGTTGAAAGGCGATGGCAGCGCGCGGCGGTCCCTCCGGCGCGGCCAACCAGCGAGGGAAATATCCATCCGCGGCCATGCGCGCGTAAACACGAGGGCCAGCCATGACGAGCGATGAAGCGGAGGTCAGCAAAGCAAGACAAACCAGCACCGCGACAGCGTTGGCGAGCGCCGGACCGCCCAACGCCCCGGCCGCGATGCGGCCCACTTCCAATTTCCCGGACAACACCTCCGGCGGAACCGAGAAAAGGAATACGCCGTTCAGCGCCAGATAAACCAGCGTCACCAGTCCAGTGCCCAACAGAAGCGACCGCGGCAGGTTGCGCGCGGGATCGCGGATTTCGCCGCCTACATACACCGCGGCGTTCCAACCTGAATAACTGAACGACACCCATACGAGCGAAACGGCGAAGGCAGAAACGGGCGCGCGAACGGAAATCGGTTCCGCAGGCGGTTGCAACCGCGCGACGGCGAAGCCAACAAAGAAAACGATCAACAACAGTTTCACCAGGACGGCCGCATTTTGCACCCAGGCGCCCCGCTGCACGTGCAGTGCGTGAACGGCGGCAAACACCACCAGCAACATGGAACCGCTAAGCGAGGCCGGCCAGCCCGGCAGCCACGGCTTGATATATTCCCCAAAGGCGAACGCCACCGCCGCCAGCGGCGCGGAAAAGCCGACCAGCAGAGAAATCCAACCAGCCACAAAACCCAGCGCCGGATGCAGCGTGCGCGAGAGGAACAAATACTCGCCCCCTGACTCCGGAATGCGTCGCGCCAGCGCCCCGTAACTCAACGCGCCGAGCGCGGCCACGATTCCACCCGCCAACCAAATGGCAAGCACCGCCCAACGCGACTTCAGCTCTGCCAACAAAAAACCACTGGTCGTAAACACGCCCGTGCCGATCATGCTCGCGACCACCAGTGCCGTCGCGCTGAGCAAACCGAGTGGACGTTCCCGGACGCTGTTCGTTGCGACATTCATCGACTGTCCGTCGGAGTGGCGCCCTCTCCTGAACGTCGCGGGGGGCGGATCCGAACCCTTGGCTTCAGTTTTTTGTCCGGGAGAATTTTGGGGCTATTTCTTTGCTCCTTTGGTTCCAGTCATGGGAACGAAGCGCACTGGCAGCACGGCTCGCTGCTCGACCTTTTGCCCGCGTTTTTGCAGCAGATACAGCTCCTGGTCGTTCTCCCGCCCCACTGGAACGATCATCCTGCCCCCGTCTTTCAGTTGATCGACCAAAGTCTGCGGCACATGGTCCGGCGCACAGGTCACAATAATCGCATCGAAGGGCGCAGCCTCCGGCCATCCCTGGTAACCATCGCCGGCACGGACCTTCACCTTCCGGTAGCCCAATCGTTGCAGGTCCCCTTCGGCCCGACGCGCCAGCGGTTCCACAATTTCGATCGTGTAAACTTCCGCCACCAACACCGAGAGAACCGCCGCC
>QHNT01000106.1 GCA_003218515.1 Verrucomicrobiota bacterium
AACACGTCCTGTACGGAGAGGTCGAAAGCGATCAACCGCTCCGGCCTCACTTGAATTTGCAGTTGGCGCACCTCGCCGCCAAAGACCGAGATCCTCGCCACGCCCGGCACCGACAGCAAACGCGGGCGCACCGTCCAATCGACGAACGTTCGCAACTCCATCGGCGAGAGTTTCTCAGATACCAGTCCGAACTTCAGCAGGTCCATCGTGGACGACGTGAGCGGGGACATTTTGGGAGATTTCACGCCGACCGGCAGTTCACCCGCGGCCGACGCCAGTTGCTCGGCCAACATCTGGCGCGCGACGTAGATGTCAGTGCCTTCTTTGAACACCGCCGTGATCACGGAGAGTCCCTGGATTGATTCCGAGCGGATGGATTCCAGGTTGCCGACACCATTCAGCGCGCTCTCAATCGGCCGGGTGACGAGCTGTTCCACCTGTTCAGGCGCCAGCCCCGGCGCTTCGGCCTGGACGGTGACCTGGGGTTGAACGAATTCGGGGAAGACATCGAGCTTCGCGTGCGTTGCGACAAAAATCCCGTAACCGACCAGCACGCACGCCAGCGCGATGACGACGCCGCGAAAGCGCAAAGAAAGTTCAACGATGCGTTTGAGCATTTCCCTTACTCCCGCTCGCCGCTCAAGAAACCTCCGCTGCTCAGTTCGGTGGAAAGAATCGTCTGCGCTCCGCCCACAATGACGCGGTCCTTGCCCGTCAATCCGGAAGGAACGAACCACCCTTTTTCAGCCGGATAATCGAGTGGAACTTCGCGTCGCGTAAACTCGTTGTCGCCGGTCTGCAAATAAACCCACGCTTTGCCTTCATAGCGTATCACCGCGTCACGCGGGATCGTCACGCCGTTCAATGAGTCGCCTGGAACCTTGACGTAACCGGTGACGGCTGCGTTGGGCGAAAAACCTGACGGCTTGCCCGCGATCAGAAATAAAAATCCCGCTCCCTGCGTCTGTGGATCGACGGTCGGGGCCGAGTCGAAAAAATCGGCGGTGATCGAGCGCTCGCCGTCGCCGACCGAAACCAGCCGCACTGACGAGGGAGGCGATTTCAAACGTTCTCCCGCCGGCAGATCAACGCGGATCAGCGTCTGTTGACCGGTCGCCAATGAGCTAACGAACGTGGGCGGATCATCGCGCTCCAGAATCGCTTTGCCCCATCCCAGGGCCAGCTTCGTCCGGAGTGACTCGACCAGAACCTGGTCGCGTTTTGCGGCGGCTTCCGCGGCTTGCAACGCGCGCGCCGACGCATTGTTCTGTTCGGCGAGCGTTCTCAGACGTTCGAACTCCCGCTGCGACGTTTCCATTGCCACGTGTGCCTGAACGAGATCGGCCGTCAGTGCCGCCAGCGGCGCGGGGTCGAGCACTCGACCGTATCCTCGGACCTCCGGCTGCCACTGCGCCGCTGCGGGATTCGCCGCTTTCAAACCGATGCGCTTCTGCGCTTCTGCGTCGAGGGTGACGATGGTCTCGCCGTTTGTTCCGCGCTTGACCTGCGATTGGTTGGCGTTTGGTTTCTTCGTTTCGTTTTCTCCCCCGGACTTGGAACACGCCCCGAGCAGAGCGGCCAGCAACACAGCAATTAGCGAAGCAATGAAGTTTGTTTTCGGAAATCGTTGCGGCCGTCTGAATGCGCGGCTGTGAGTTCGGCGGGACGCCGGAATCAGTCCGCGCTTCGCGAGTGATGTCCCTTGCATTGCGGTCATTGTTTTTGTTTTTTCGTCTGCGCCTGGTTCGGTGTGCGCTGAAGCATGTTGGTCAGGGACGACGTGGAAGTCGCCCCTCCCGTCTCGTCCATCGGACGCTGCAACGCGTCCTCCAATGCGCCAAGCGATTGCTGCAGTCTGGCCTGTCCGTCGAGCTGCGCGAGCGTCGCCACGCCGAGTTCCAATTGCACGTTCAACATATCAAGCTGATCGACAGCTCCGGCCTTCAATTGCGCTTCGACCGATTGCTGCTGTTGTCGTTCGGCGGCGAGCAACGAATCGCTCGTGGCCAATTGTTCCCGCGCGACTCGATATGCCGCGACCGCGCGGTCGATCTCACCGATGACTTTCGCCTGCAACTCGGTGAAACGGGCGGCGGCTTCTTCTCGGCGCGCTTTCGACTCGGCAATCGGTCCCTGATTTTGATTGAGCACGGGCAGTTCGAATGTGAGGCCCAGCGTCCATTTGTTGTCGCCCTGGTCGAATTGATAGCCGGGGTTCAGGTGAACGTCGGGAAATTGTTTGGCGATTTGCAGCCGAAGCTCGGCCTCGGTGGCAGCATAGTCGGACAGCGCGCCGAGAATGTCGGACCGCCCGCGCAACGCGATCTGACGGGCCTCCGTTGAAGTGAGTCCGTCCACTGCGCGCTCCGAAAAATCAAATAGCAACTCGACGCCGTCCAGCGCGCTCACGCTTACGCCGAGGGATTCCGCCAGTCGCCCATGAGCCTCGGCGCGTTTTAACCTTGCATCGCCCAACTCGAGCCGGGTTCTGTTCACGGCGATCCGCGCCGTAGTCAACTCGAGTTGTGAAATTGCGCCAACGGCAAGGCGTTGTTCGAGCAGCTTCACGATTCGTTCCTGAACCGCGAGTTGACTCTCCAACAGCGCACTGCGGCGGTTGGCGGCCGCGAAGTCGAGGAGATTAACGCGCACGTGGCTTCGTACCTGCCAGGCGATGGTTGCAATGTTCAGCCGCGCGGACTCGGAAAGCTGCTGCGCCTTGAGGATGCGCTTGCCGCGCTTGCCCGCCGTCTCGACGGGCACATCGAGATTGAAGAAGGGAATCCAGGGCGACAATCCGTTCGCGACGCTGAAGTCGTATCCGGGTGTCAGGCCAAGGGTCGGGTTGGGATGTCCGCCTGCGGTTCGCACGCCAGCCTGGGCGACGCGCCACTGCGCGCGCGCCACGTCGAGGCTTGGGTGGAAGTAGAACGCGGCGGGTGAGAGTGTTTTCAAATCCCACGATTTAAGAGGCCAGTTTTCCAGTTCGCGACCGAGGTTTGTTTCTAGAAATTTTTTCAGGCCATCGTCGTCGAGCCGGCGCGCGTCAAGTCTCGCGGCCGTATCCGCCGGAGAAATGGGTTGCGGTTCAAACCGGGCGCAGCCGGCGCACAACAACACCAACGAAACAGTTGGCAGCCAGTATTTCAAGATGAGTAATTGTCACCACATGCTGCGGCAACAGTATTGTGATCGCAGCTTGCTTTCCAGCCCCCGAAGCAACTCAAATGTCGCGCGCTTCATGGTGAAAAAGGAAATCGCATAAGAGCATATTGGAGGTTTTGTCATTCTCGCGCTTTTTGTTGCTAAGGAGCATTCGGATGCTTATTCTCCGGCGAGACCTTGGAAAGCAAATTCTGTCAATCCTATGAAAACAAAATCTCGTCGGCTCTTCGGCATTCTCGCCTTGAGCATCCTCGGCGTTGCGAGCACTCCGGCCCGCGGCGCGGACGGCCCTTATCACTTTCTGAAGGAAATCCCGGTCGGCGGCGAGGGCGGGTGGGATTACTCGTCCGTGGATGAAACCGGTCGCCGCCTCTACGTGAGCCATGGCACCAAAGTTGTCGTCATTGACCTTGACAAGGAAGCCGTGGCCGGCGAAATCGCCGATACTCCGGGAGTCCACGGCCTTGCGCCCGCGCCGGAGCTGGGGCGAGGAGTCACGAGCAACGGGCGGGAAAACAAAGCCAGTATCGTCGATTTGAAAACGTTGCAAACCCTCTCCAAGGTAGATACCGGCGAGAACCCGGATGGGATGCTCTTCGAGCCGGGGCAACAAGAGGCTTATCTGTTTAACGGACGGGGCCAATCGGCGACGGTGATCAATCTGAAATCAGGCAAGGTTGTTGCCACCATCCCGTTGCCCGGAAAGCCGGAATTTGCCGCCGCCGACGCGAAGGCGGGGCGGGTCTATAATAACATTGAAGACAAGAACGAACTTGTCGCGATTGACACCAGGACGCACCAGGTCGTGAACACCTGGCCAATCGCGCCGGGCGAGGAAGCTTCCGGCATGGCGATTGATCTGGCGCATCATCGCCTTTTCATCGGTTGCCACAACAAGCTGATGGAAATGATCGACAGCACCAACGGCAAGGTGGTCGCCACGGCGCCCATCGGTGAGGGAGTTGACGCCAATGCGTTTGATCCCGTGACTCAGTATGCCTTCAGCTCATGCGGGGACGGCACGGTCACCGTTGCGCATGAAGACACGCCGGAGAAACTCACGGTGGTGCAGACGCTGAAAACCGAGCGCGGGGCGCGGACGATGACGCTCGATCCGAGGACGCACAAGATTTACCTGGCCTCGGCCAGATTCGAGCCAACCCCTGAGCCGGCGCCGGGCGAGCGTCGGCAACGCCCGAAGATGGTTCCAGGCAGCTTCAAAGTTCTTGTGTATGGGATGTAAACAGCGCCGCGCCCGTGAGGCGGAAGGTGGTCGTACCTCATTTCGACTCCGGTCCATAAACTTTGCAATGGCGGCACAAGCGGCTAACTTTTCCGCATGTCTGACGAACCGCTTCAGGTCCTGGCCGTCGTCGGCAGTTTGAATCCGACTTCCGTCACGCGCGCCGTCATTCTTCACGCTGCGGAACGCCTGCGCGGCGACGGTTGTTCTGTGGACGTGCTCGATTTGGAAAAGGAACCGCTGCCGCTCTACAACCCGGACACGGCTTACAACGCGCCCGGCTTCGACCAGTTGCAGGGTCGCGTGGAGCGCGCGGATGTTTATGTGCTGGGCACGCCCGATTACCACGGCAGCATCAGCAGCGCGATGAAGAATTTCCTCGACCATTTCTGGGGCGAGTTCGCGGGAAAACTCTTTGCCACCGTCGTGGCCTCGCATGAAAAAGGACTGACGGTGACCGACCAGCTCCGCACGGTGGCGCGGCAATGCTACGCGTGGTCGATGCCCTATGGCGTGTCGTTCGCGGACGAGGAGGACGTGCGCGACGGGAAAATTGTAAGTGACACGTTAAAAAAACGGCTCGAGATGTTCGTGCGTGACGTGCGGACTTATGGCGCGTTGCTGGCGCTGCAGCGGCGCGCGGATTTGGCGGCAACCGAACCGGGGTTTATGGCGCGGCATCGGAAGTGATTGAAACTCGAACTCAGGAGAAGCGCTGTGCAGGCGTTTTCAAATTTTCGGACGCGAGCTTTCTCTCTCAAAACCTTCAGGGATTGAGCACGAGCGCGTTTTGAAAACCGGCCCTCCGTAGCCGCCGACGTTAGTCGGCGCACTTTTTCTGAGGTTTCGTTGAAGTCGGCGCGGACTCACGTCCGCGGCTACGAATCATAGACACGCTCTATATCCGCGCGCCCCAGCGAAGGTTAACAGGAGCGAACGGAGAGAACGGAGACAGGAAAACGGGCCGATCCGGTACGGTCCACCAACCTCAAAAACGCATGCAACAACGCAACCGTTACTTCTTGTCCCGCTGTTTCGCAGCCGGACTCATCGCGGCTATGGCAGCCGAAAGTCTGTCTGGCCAGTCGACTGCCGTTCCGCGTTCCGGCGCCGTGGCCGAACCCTTGGACTGGACGACTCAACAGGATCACCAGAACATGAAGGAGCAGTTGGGGATTAGGGCCCTCCGGCCTGGGCCGAGTGGCCGGTCCGGCGCTACCAATGCGGCCAATTACGATCCAGCCAAAGCCAACCCTTACACCGACCTTCCCGATCCGCTTACCTTGAAAAACGGACAGAAGGTCACGACCGCTGACCTGTGGTGGAAACAGCGCCGCCCGGAAATCGTCGAGGACTTCGAGCGCGAAGTCGTTGGCCGCGTGCCGAAGAATGTGCCCAGGGTGACGTGGACGATTTCGACCCAGGCAGTCGATCGGGTGGTGGGCGAAATACCGGCTGTTGCCAAACAACTCGTCGGCCACGTGGACGACTCGGCCTGCCCGGCAATCGAGGTGAATATCCAGATGACACTCGTGACACCGGCGAATGCCAAAAGACCGGTGCCGGTGTTGATGATGTTTGGCGGCTTTGGCGGCGGCGGGTTTCCCCGACGGTTGGGAGAGCCTGCACCCGCCCCGCGCGGTGGTTTCGGCGGCGGCAACTTCGCCGATCCTCCCTCGACCGAGCAATTGATCACCGCCGGATGGGGTTACGCGACCATCAATCCGGGCAGTATTCAGGCCGACAACGGCGCTGGACTGACGAAGGGAATCATCGGCCTGGTCAACAAAGGTCAGCCCCGCAAACCCGATGACTGGGGTTCGCTGCGCGCGTGGGCCTGGGGCGCCGCGCGTGGTTTGGATTATCTGGAGACCGACCCCGCCGTGGACGCAAAGAAAGTCGGCATCGAGGGTGTTTCGCGCTACGGCAAGGCCGCGCTGGTCGCGATGGCCTTTGAACCGCGCTTCGCGATGGCGTTGGTTGGTTCTTCCGGCGAGGGCGGAGCCAAGCTGCATCGCCGCAATTTTGGCGAAGCGGTGGAGAACCTCACCGGCTCGGGCGAATACCACTGGCTGGCGGGCAATTTCCTGAAATACGGCGCCGCTGAATCAGCCTTCGGCAGCAGGAACGCGGGCGATCTGCCAGTTGATGCTCACGAGTTGATCGCGTTGTGCGCGCCGCGCCCAACCTTCATCAGTTACGGCATACCCGAACGCGGCGATGCCAACTGGCTGGATCAGCAGGGCAGCTACATGGCGACGGTCGCCGCCGGGCCGGTCTTCCGTCTTCTGGGCGCGCGCGATATCGGCGAGAATGAAGATTATCGCACCGCGAAAATGCCGCCGGTGAACACCGGTTTGCTCGACGGTGAACTCGCCTGGCGCCAGCACGACGGCGGACACGAAGACCGGTCGAACATGAAACACTTCATCGCGTGGGCCAACAAATTCATCAAGCACACGCCGCCCGCGGCGGCCTCGGAGAAATAATTCCCGATTCCAGCGGCAAAAGGACGCAAAGAATGTCACCCTCTCCGCCTCGATCGGGGAGAGGGCCGGGGTGGGGCCGGGGTGAGGTGTCGAACTTTGTCCCGCAATCTGGGATGATTTGTTAGCCTTCGTTTCAAGGCCGCAACAAGGAGACAATCGTTCGCCATTTGGTCTCGTTGTCGCCGGGAGTCTCAGACGTCGGGTTGGGGCCAGTTCCACCCCAAAGCTTCGGATCGAAGGCGGCCTTGGTCGTGCTGAATTTCACATGCCCATCTCCCCAAAGGACATTAAGGCCGTATGGATTCTTGCCACTCGTATGGGCCATCGTGCCCCAAGTGTAAATCAGATCGGTCTCCATCGACCGCTGCGAGCTTAATTCCGTCTGTTTGTGGGCCACTTGCGTCCAACCCCGATTCGCGTCGATCTCTTTTTTGGCAGGAACGTCCCTTTGTGGGAAGTAATTGTAGGTCATATTTACCTGCCCATCGACCGCGTACATGGGCCAGGGAACTTTATCGCTTTCGAAGTATTTCTTCTCAAAAACAACTCTGAACCACTTTTGCTGCCGTGAGCTTGGACAATAAAATATCTGCGGCGCCTTCAGATAATTGCCGGTGTAGAGAAGGCCCAGGTTCACTGCGAGCTTCGGCTCGGCCGGCTTGCCGAGTGGCCCGTTCCAACCGTAAAGAAGATAGCTGTAGTAGGGACCATTATTCGGCATTAGGTCCGGGTCGTAGAACGGCGGAGGAAGCCGATCCTGGTAGTCGTCAGCATAGACGAAGGTTGCGAGGCCCATTTGTCGGAGATTGTTCGAGCAGGACGTCTGCTTGGACATCTCTTTCGCGCGAGACAACGCGGGCAGGAGCATGCCGGCCAGAATGGCGATAATCGCAATTACCACCAGCAGTTCGATCAATGTGAAGCCGCAGCGAGGCCGGGAGGGTGCGTCCTGGGAGAACGGCTCCGCTCCCGGGATGAGTGTCTTCACGTCACGCTCGCCAATGCCGGAGTGGCGCCTGGCGTGGTTCGAATTGATGATGTGGGAGTCGGTTTTCATACGATACTTCCTTTCCGGATAGGTCGGTTGTTGAGGCCCTCCATACGAAGGCACGGTCGGAGCAATCCGATGGCTTTTAGCGAAACAATATTCATGAACGCCCAGTGTAGCACGCGGCGGGCGATAGGTGAACGGTTATTTTCGGATGCCAATTACAGTGCGGCGCATGTGGATACTACCACCATCGTGGAAGGCCCCCGCTCCCTCTCCCTGCGAGGCACGAGCGGAGAGAGGGCTGGGGAGCACTGCCATTGAATTAGGCGCATGTTGTTCAAAACACGATTTTTTTGACCCGCCTCTGAAAATGATACGAACGATACAGCGACAATTTGGGCCTGGGCGGTTTGCGCTAGGGCCGCACCGCGACCGCAGCGCCCAGGAACATGCGCTGGAGCTTTTCAACTACCTGCTCGACCGGAAGCTCACTGTAAAGCAGATCCAGCAACTGGTCTTTCAAGGCGTGATAAGCCACCCCACGGTTCACCTGCTTGGGATGTTTGTCCCCAGCGCTCTGCTCCCTCAGAGCTTGGCCCGCCGATTGCGTCAGCACACTCTCCACATTGCACAAGAACAGCGTCGCAAAAAAATCCTGACGCACCGCTTCGGTTGTCTGTCCGCTAAAATTCTCCAAATCCA
>QHNT01000060.1 GCA_003218515.1 Verrucomicrobiota bacterium
AGTCCGCTGCTGGCCAACATCTACTTGCACTGGTTTGACCACCTGTTTCAACGGTGGGATGGACCGGCGCAATGGGCCAAGGCAAAGCTGGTTCGCTACGCCGACGACTTTGTCGTACTGGCCCGCCACATCAGCCCACAACTGCGCGGGTGGATCGAGGGCAAACTGGAGAGGTGGCTGGGGTTGCAGATCAACCGCGAGAAAACGCGCGTGCTGAACTTGCGACAGATCGGCCAGAGCCTGGACTTCCTGGGCTACACCTTTCGGTATGACCGCGACCAATACGGGCGCGGCGGGCGCTACTGGAACCTGCAACCATCCCGCAAGGCGATGGCGCGGGAACGGGAGGCGCTGCGGCAACTGGTCAACCCACAGCAGAGCCATACACCCCTGCCGGAACTGATCGAGCGACTGAACCGACACTTGCGAGGCTGGGCCAACTATTTCGGATTGGGCTATCCGCGCGAGCCGTTTCGGCAGATCAATCACTTCGTGCGGGGCCGCTTGGGACAACACCTGCGCCGACGCAGTCAGCGTGGCTGGCGTGCCCGGCAAGGCGTTAGCCTCTACGCTCACTTCGAACATCTGGGCCTGGTAGCGCTGTGAATGCTTTCTGGAAGAGACGACTCTGGCGAGAGCCGGATGCGGGAAATCTGCACGTCCGGTTCGACGGGGGAGAGGGGAGCGGCGGTCATTGACGCTATTGTCTTTCACTCCGTGCTCTCCTCTCTACTCTACCGGTTTGAACTGCATCGTTACGTCTAAGGCAACTCGCGAATTCGAAGCTGCTTAAAATCGACCGGCGCGCCTTCAGACTCCAGGCAAAGATATCCGGTCGCCGGACGGACATGGGTGCCGCCGGACACTTCCTCGCCATTGACCCACAACCGGATTTCGCCATTGATGGCTCGGACGTAATAATGGTTCCACTCACCGACGCCCTTGCTCAGGTTCTTTCTCGGAAAACTCCGCTTGCCATCCGGCGACGTGGGAGGAAATGGCTCCATGGTGGTGGAGCCGGTCGGGAACACGTCGCCGTTGGTCGTGAACCAGTCCGCCTTCTTTTTAGATTGTTTCTCGTACTGCTCGGTATAACCGTGATCGAGGACCTGCACTTCAATGCCGGTGGGAAGCCGCCCTTTTCCCTGTTCCAGGGCTTTAATCGATTCGGGCGTCGCCCAGACAAAAATCCCGGAGTTGCCGCCCGATTGCAGATGACGCCATTGCGCGACCAGCTCGAAGTTGGTGTGAAGCTTGATCGTCCGGATCACGCCGACGGGTTTGCCGGTGCAATGGACCATCCCATTCGTCCACGTCCACGTATCCGGCTCGCAATTGACGTTGACGAAATGATCTTTGTTCAACGCGTACCAACCGGGTCCGGTGCCGTCGATGACGGCCTTGGGAAGCACAGGCGATTGCTGCGCGCGGGCACTGAAGATAACGCAGAGGCAGCCAATCGCTGCTGCGCGGAAACACCGGGCAAGGAAAGCGTTCATATTCATTCAAGGTCGCGGTTGAGTCGGCTAAACTGCGCGTCGTAAAGCACGCTCCTCGCCAGGCACGTCAAGAGGAAGCGCTTCAGCACCGGATACCGGACGCCGAGCAGCGCGGCTTCGACGGAAGCGATGGTGTTCATGCGCGTGGATTGGCGGGTGGTTGGATTTGTTCAGCCGCCAAGCCATTCATCCCGATGTTGCGCCACAAATTCGTCGTCGTTCAAGTGCGGATACGCGCGATATACGCGGTCGATCTCCTCACGCTGGCCGGGACTGAGGGATTCGTTCGGGTCGAGACACCAGAGGCCTTCGAGCAAACCTTGTCGGCGCAGCACCTCGTGGAGGCCGGGAATGCAACCGGCGTAGTTGTGAGCGGCGTCGAAGAACGCAGCGTTGGCGTCGGTGACCTCGACCGCTCGACGCAGGAGTTCGACGGGAACCGCTTCGCCCGTGTTCGCGACACGGCGACACTCGGCGTGAAGCTCGACCGCCCTCTTGGTCCACACCGCCCAATGGCCGAGTAGGCCACCGACGATCCGCCGCTCGACGGTCTTGCCGCCCACCAGGAAACGGAAGGGGGTGAGCAGGTCCATCACGATATTGTCGTCGTTGCCGGTGTAGAGCGCGATGTCGTCACGGCCGGCCTCGGCGATGGCGCGGATCACGTCGCAGGTCTGGTAGCGGTTGAAGGGAGCGATTTTGATGGCGACAACATTCTCAATCTCCGCAAACCGTCGCCAGAACGAATATGGCAGTGCTCGCCCGCCGGCGGCGGGCTGAAGGTAAAACCCAACCAGTGGAATGATCTCAGCGACGGCGCGGCAGTGAGCGATCAGGTCGTTTTCGTTGGCCGTCCGGAACGCGGCGAGGCTGAGGAGCCCGGCGTGATAACCCCGATCGCGAACCAGGGCCGCCTCGGCGACGGCCTGTTTCGTCACGGCGCAGACACCGGCGATTCGGGCGAGCGCGTTGCCGTCCGCGTCAGCGCGTGCCATCTCCGCTGCCGCCAGTTCGAGCACGGGCCGGAACAATCCAATCTTCGGCTCGCGGATGGCGAACTGGGTCGTATGCACTCCGACGGCCAGTCCACCGGCGCCTGCCGCGAGATAGTATCGGAAGAGAGCCCGTTGCCTGCGTTCATCGAGCTCGCGCCGCGCATTCAACGCCAACGGGCAGGCCGGCACGACCAGCCCGCGGCGCAGCGCCTGATGAATCCGGGGTTTGATCTGAGCGGCCATATGCCAAAAAAAAACGCAGGATGCGCTGATTCTGTGTTCTTGCCTGCAACCTGATAAGTCAAGTCGGTCTAACCAGCTCTCGGAATGCTAATATCGCCCGTCGCGCACCTCGAAGTGGGTCGGCTTGCCCAGGTTTTCGCCACCGCGTTTGACCCAGTTCGCCACCCACTCAATCAGTTGGCCGGCGCTCACCCTGGGCAGGCCGAACAACTGATGCGCTTTCGCCGCGTTGCCCAGGCAACTCGTCTCGAGTTCGGTCCCGCAAAAGTTCGGCTTTTTTCCCAGCAACCGGCCGATCGCTTCGGACACTTCGCGGGTGCTGAGAATCTCGGAGCCGGTGACGTTGATGACGAACGGCGGCGAGGTCACCTGCTCCAAGGCCAGCAGCGTCATGGCGTTGTTGTCGCCTTGCCAGATGATGTTGAAATGGCCCATCGCCAGGTCGATGGGATCGCCGGCGAGGATTTTGCGCGCCAGGTCCACCAGCACGCCGTAGCGCAACTCGCAGGCGTAAAAGAGCCGGATGAGCGCGACCGGAATGGCCCACGCGCCGCTGAAGTATTCGAACATGCGCTCGCGTCCGAGACAGCTCATGGCGTATTCGCCAACCGGCTGCGGCGGATCCGTTTCACGCGAGCCCCCGCCGCTCAAGGCCGTCAGCCCGTAAACGGCGCCCGTGGAAAAGGCAACAATTCGACTGGATCGGTATTTCCGGCACACGACACCGGGCAGGTAGGTGTTCATCGCCCAGGTGCCCGCCACGTTTTCGGTGGAACCGAACTTCAATCCGGCCAGATAGATCACGTTGGGAGCTGTCGGGAGTTGTGCAACCGCGGCTTCATCGAGCAGATCGCAACGAATGGTTTCGACGCCCTGCGCCTGCAACCTGGCCTCTTCGTTCGGGACTGAGAAACGCGACACGCCGATGACACGTCGCTTCACTCCGGCCAGGTCGGAGGCCCGCCTGGCCATGCGCGCGAGCGACGGTCCGATCTTGCCACCTGCACCCAGAAGGATAATGTCCCCTGACAGGCGGCGCATCGCTTCCAGCACGCGATCGGCAGGTTCGCTGAGCCGCTGTTCGAGTTGTTCAACCGTTTGAATCGCTTTCATGGCCCTCACGTGCGTCACCGGATTCACCGCCTCCGTCATCCCCGACTGCTGGTTCCCTGACGAAGGACCGGCACTTGAACCAGACCGGTGATTACGCCCAAGTCGGCGCGCCGGCAAGACATCACTGACAAGCCAGGGTCCAGGAATATTTGTTGACATATAAACAATCCAGGTCTAAGCATCCGACATGAGCGCACCCCCCCCGTCGCCGGGGCCGCGGTATCGGGCCTTGCTTCAACTGTTGCGCACCGCCGAAACGCTTTGGAATGTCAGCCGGCTCTTTTTCGCACGCTGGGACCTCAGCCCCAGCCAGTTCAACATCCTTAATCTGCTTTGCGACCGGCCGGATGGTTGCACGCAAATCGAGTTGAGCCGGTTGTTGATCATGCACCGCTCGAATGTGACCGGCCTGGTGGACCGTCTCGAAGCGCGCGGCCTGGTGCAACGTCGGGACAGCGCGCACGATCGCCGCGTTTACCGCGTGATTTTGACCGCCGCGGGCAAGAAGCTCCTTCAGCAGATTCTTCCCCGTTATTATGCGGCGGCGGAAGAGGTGTGGGGAACGCTTCCCGCTCGCCGCGCCAATCAACTGATCAACGAATTAACGCGCATTTGCGCCAATGCCGAAGGCGTCGCTGGCGACGGCCCAATGGACTGAATCATGAATGCCAACGTCAGCCCTCTGACCGCGGTGGAACCACGTCCGCGCGACGAGGGAATCGTCACTGAAGTTCACCCGTTCTCATGGAAGCGGGTTTTGCTGTTGGCCGTTGGTTCCGTGGCTGCGTTCCATTTGGCCTATGGTTTCCCGCCGCTGAGCTTTCTCGTCGTGGTCTTCCTCTATTGCCTGTTCCAGTTGACGGCCATGCCGACACCACGAAAGGCGTTCTACTTCGGGTTGGTCATCGGTTACGCGGTTTATGCGCCGCATCTGACTTTCTTCTGGACGATTTTCGGCTGGCCGGCGGTTGCGCTTTGGACGGTGCTGGCGTTTTGGCTCGGCTTGTTTGTCGCGCTGGCGCGGGTGTGCAGGAGAAAATTTGGCCGACTGGCCGTGGTGCTGGTTCCATTCGTCTGGACCGGGCTGGAATATTTCCGCGGCGAGCTTTATTTTCTGCGGTTCTCCTGGCTTAGCGCTGGCCAAGCGTTTTCATATGCGCCGCAGATTCTCGCTGCGACCCACCTTGGCATGTATGGTGTTGCGTTGGTTCTAATGACGCTGGCCGCCGCGCTTTCACTTTTGCCCAGGGCAGCGTCGGGCATTCTGTTTGGCGTCTGTCTGATTGCGCTGGGTTGTTTCGTCAACGTCCCCGCAAGACCTCCGGCCGGGGGAAATTCTGCTGCTGTCGAGGTCGCCGGCCTGCAACTGGAGTTTCCCGCCGAATCTGAATTGCTCGCCGCGCTTGATGAGGTTGCTCAAAAACATCCGCAAGTCGAACTGGTTGTGTTGAGCGAATACAGCTTGCAACGCCCGCCCACGGAAGAATTCAAAGAGTGGTGCCGGCGCTACCAGCGATACCTGATCGTAGGCGGAAAGGATTTTGTTTCGGACGATAAATTCTATAATACAGTGTTCGTGGTGGATCCCCATGGGGAAGTCGCTTTTCGCCAGGCCAAAAGTGTTCCCGTTCAATTCTTCGCGGATGGACTTCCGGCCAGGCACCAGGAACTCTGGAACTCACCGTGGGGCAAAATCGGCTTTTGCATCTGTTACGACCTCAGCTATCGCCTCGTGGCTGACCGCCTCGTTCAGTTCGGCGCCCAGGCCATCGTCGTGCCGACCGCCGACGAAATGAGTTGGGGCGAGCGCGAGCACCGGCTGCACGCTCGCGTGGCGCCGACCCGCGCCGCAGAATATGCCACGCCGATTTTTCGCGTATCCAGTTCCGGCATCTCGCAGTTGATCGATGCACGCGGGCGTGTGCTCGCGACGGCGCCATTCCCCGGTCAGGGAGCAATAATCGAAGGGCGGCTTGAATTGGGCAGGCCCGGCCATTTGCCGCTCGATCATTGGCTCGCGCCGCTTTCAGTATTCGTCACCGCGGCGATCATCCTTTGGCTTTCGGCGAAGACGCTGCTCGGCAAAATTTCCAGACTATGAAAACCCTGCTTCGTCTGCTGGTGCGATGGCTCTTCCGGTTTCGGGCGTACAACGAGGCTGTGCTGAAGGCGCCCGGACCGGTGTTGCTGATTCCAAACCATCAAACGCTCATCGACTGGCTTTTTGTCGGCGTCTGCCTGGATGAGGACTGGCGGTTCGTGGTCTCCAGTGTCGCGGCGCGGACCAGTTGGCTGCATCGCAAAATCTCCATCAACCGCCGCACGTTTCTCATCGACAACACTTCGCCCTACTCGCTGAAACGGATGGCGGAATATCTGCAAGCCGGCGGGCGCCTGGTGTTGTTTGCTGAAGGCCGCCTCTCGCGTACTGGCTCGCTGATGAAGCTCTTCGATGGCACTGGTTTTCTGTTGCACAAGACCCGCGCGAAAGTCATCACCTGCTATCTGCGCGGCGTTGATCGGCAGCGACTGACCGTCCACCGGAATTTAAAGCAATGGTTCCCTCGCGTCACCGCGCATTTCAGCGAGGTCCTCCTGCCGCCCAAACTGGAAAACGTCACCACATCGCAGGCCCGCAACGCGCTGACCAACTGGCTGCGCGACCAAATGGTGTCGCAGCAATTCGTGATCGAAATGCAGCAGGGGCCGCGCACCGTCCTCGCTGCCGCAGCCGAAACCGCCCGCTTTCTCCCCAGATTCGTGGTGCTGGAGGACGCGACGCGCCAGGGACTGACCTTCCGCCGTCTGATGGCCGGGGTCGATTTAATGGCGCGACAATGGCGAGCCATGTTGGGCTCCGATGAGTACGAACGCATCGGCGTTCTCCTGCCGAACATCAGCGCCACGCCGACAGTACTGCTCAGTCTCTGGGCGGCGAAGAAAGTGCCGGCCGTCCTGAACTACTCGACCGGCGCAGCCACGATGCTGGCCTGCGTGCAACTGGCCGGCTTGAAACGGATCATCACCTCTCGCGTTTTCCTTGAACGCACCAAACTCAATGTGGATTCATTCGCCAAAACCGGCATCGAGTTGATTTATCTCGAAGACGCGTGCCAAAACATTTCGGGCACCCAAAAATGTTTGATGCTGCTTCGCCATACACTCCACACGCCGCGCTTCACGCACCACACCCGGCCCGACGACACGGCGGTCGTCCTTTTCACCAGCGGATCGGAAGGCGTGCCTAAAGGGGTCGAACTCACCCAGACGAACCTGATCGCGAACATTCGGCAGTTGCTGCTGGTCACTGACATTCAGGACAATGACCGGATTTTCAACGCGATGCCGTTGTTCCACAGTTTCGGCTTGACCATCGGCACGCTGCTCCCGCTCGTGCGCGGCGTTTACGTTTTCATTTATCCGTCGCCGCTGCATTACCGCGCTGTGCCGACGATTTTCTACGACCGCGACTGTACCATCATGATTGGCACGAACACCTTCCTCAACGGCTACGCGCGCAAGGCGCATCCGTATGATTTTCGCAGCCTGCGCTACATGTTCGCCGGCGCGGAAAAAGTCCAGGAAGCGACCGCCAATCTGTGGTCGCGGCGATTCGGCGTGCGTATCCTCGAAGGTTACGGAGCGACCGAATGCAGCCCGTGCGTCAGCCTCAACACCCCGATGGAGGCCAAATACGGTTCCGCGGGAAAACTCCTGCCGCACGTCGAATACAGATTGGAACCGGTCGAAGGCGTGACCGATGGCGGTCGTTTGCTGGTGCGCGGGCCGAACGTGATGAAGGGCTACTTGAATCCGGACGCGAACGCGACGTTCAAGGCGCTGGCCGGGTGGTATGACACCGGCGATATTGTGAGCGTGGACGCCGAGCGATTCGTGACCATTCTCGGCCGGTTGAAACGGTTTGCCAAGGTGAGCGGTGAAATGGTGAGTTTGACCGCGGTCGAGGATGCGCTGGCCGGCGCCTTCCCGCAATTCGGCTTGCGCTGTCAGATCGCCGTGTTGAGCCGTCCCGACGAGGACAAAGGCGAAATGCTGATTGCTGTGACGAACGAATCGCGGCTGCAACTCGACGAAATTCGCGCCGCCATCAAGGCCAAAGGCTTGACGAATCTTTTTGCGCCGCGCGAAGTGAAATACGTGCGCGAAATCCCGAAGCTGGGGACCGGAAAGGTGAACCATCGGGAGTTGACCAGGATGATTTCGAACTGAGAACTGCAACAGAACACCCGAAGCCGCCTGGGAAAATCCAAGGCTCATTGCTCGTCGTTCAGCCCCGTTATCGGGCCGCTGACGTGTTGCGGGCTTGCATTCGGCTGAAACCTAACCGTCCGGGAAAACCTTCGTCTAATCGTATGATGGAAGAGAGCGATGCCGCGCTGGTGACGCGGGCGCGCGAAGGCGACCAGGACGCCTTTCGTCTGCTCGTGGAGCGCCACAGCGTCAGGCTTTTCCAACTGGCTTTTCGTATGACCGGCAATGAACAAGACGCGGAGGACCTCGTGCAGGAGACCTTCCTGCGCGCCTACAAGCAGTTGAACCGATTCCAATCGCGCGCAGGGCTTGGCACGTGGCTGTATCGCATCGCGGCGAATTGTTCGCTGGATTTGTTGCGCCGACAAAAACGGAGAGGCGAACAGGAAACGGTCGAGTTCGATTCTGAGGAAGCCTTTCCCGCAATCCTGTCCGACGCTCCGGCGCCGGACCAACAGGTCTATCACGGTGAAGTGCGGCAAAAGGTCGAGTCCGTCATGCGGGAGCTGACGCCGATGGAGCGGACCGCTTTTGTCCTGCGGCATTTCGAAGGTCTGTCGATAGGGGAAATCGGCAGCGCGCTCGGGGTGGGTCCGGGCGCGACGAAGCAAAGCATCTTCCGCGCGGTGCAGAAGATGCGCCGGGCATTGGAACCCGTGGTGAACGCGACCCCATGAACCATCCCACCGAAGAACAACTCATCCTCTACCATTACGGCGAGGTTGAAGGCCGAGACCGGATCGCATCGCATCTTGAGGCGTGTGCATCGTGCCGGGCCAACTACCAGGCGCTCCAACGCGTGCTCGAGGCGGTGAACACCGTGCCGGTTCCTCAACGCACACAAGCTTATGGCGCGGAAGTCTGGCGGCAACTGCGTCCACAGATCGTCCAGGCGACCGCACTTCGCCGTCTGGATTTTTGGCAACTTTTTCAATGGCCCCGATGGGCTGTGGCGGGAGCGTTGGCGTCGTTGGTCTTGATCGCGTTCCTGGCCGGACGGTTCTGGCCGCAACGGGACTCGACGGGAGAGCCGCTGATTGCAAAATCGCCGCAGCCCATCTCACGGCAAGCTCGCGAGCGCGTTCTGTTGAAGGAAATTGGCGATCACCTGGAGCGTTCTCAACAGGCGCTGATCGAACTGATCAACAGCAAAACCAACGGCGTTGTTGACATCTCGCTGGAACAGTCTCTGGCCCGGCAGCTGGTGGACGTGAACCGGCTCTACCGCCAGAGCGCGGCCCGACTGGGGGATGCCGGCATGGCCAGCGTGCTGGAAGATTTGGAGCGCACGTTGATCGAAATCTCCAACAGCCCTTCGATACTTTCTTCGACCGAGTTTGCCGAAATCCGTCGGCGGATCGACACCGACGACACCCTTTTCAAGGTCAAAGTGGTGGGTTCGCAGGTGCGCGCGAAGGAGCGGCAAACCGCCCGGGAGCTGGCCGCGAAACGTTCCTAGTGTCATGTCACAGAAATACGCATACAATGTGAGCGTTGCGCTTTCCCCTCACCCGGCCTTCGGCCACCCTCTCCCCATCCGATGGGGAGAGGGCAGGATGAGGGGCGCTGCTGTTTCCAGCTTGGTCGGCGTCATTGTAAAGAAGCGTCAGGGACAGCACACTAGATTAGAGGAAAAATGAAAGCATACAAAATGGCAGCACTCAAAAGAGCGGTCCTCATTGTTCTCATGTCAGCAATGGTGGTGACACCGTCATCAGTTCGTGCCGGGCAAGCTGCGGCCAAGGGAGCGACACAGCCGGCGCAGGCCGGGAACAAGGTGGATGATGACGACACGGATCAGGCGCAGAAGCAAGAGGAAGCAAAAGAGCGCGAACGCGAGCGACAGGAACAGGAGAGGGAAAAGATACAGGAGCAACAGGAACGCGAGCAGGAGCGTCAGGAACGTGAGCTCGAACGCGCTGTCCGAGTGTATGAAAAAGCCACCCGGGCGCTGGATAAGCGCCAGTATGAGGACGCGGTCAAACTGTTCGACGAGCTGATCAAGAAAGGTGGAGACCGCGTTGAAGGCGCGTACTACTGGAAGGCTTACGGCGAATTCAAACACGGCCAGTTCAAAGAAGCTCTGGCAACCTACGAGTCGTTCGTGAAGGGGTTTCCGCAGAGTCGCTGGCTGAATGACGCCAAACAATTGGCGGTCGAGATTCAGCAAGCCGAGGGCCGACCGGTCAAACCGGAAGATCAGGCGGACGAGGAGCTCCAGCTTCTGGCGTTGAACGGGCTGATGCACGCCGATCCGGAGAGGGCCTGGCCGCTGCTCCAAAAGCTGCTGGAGAGCAGCCGGCCACTGAAAATCAAAGAACAGGCCCTGTTCGTTTTGAGCCAGAGCGGTTCGGACAAGGCGCGTGAGGTCCTGGCCAATTTTGCGCGCGGCCAGGCAAACCCAGACTTGCAGTTGAAGTCCCTGGAGTATCTGGCGCTGTTTGGCGGAAAGGAAAGCCGGCAAACACTCGAAGAAGTTTATAAGTCATCCGGCGACAAGACAATCAAGCGGTCCATCCTCGGATTCTTCATGATCGGCGGCGATCGCGATCGTCTTTTGGCCGCGGCCAAAGCGGAGAAGGATGCCGATCTGCGCGGGGAGGCTATTGGACAACTCGGTGTGTTGGGCGCGCCCGACGAGCTTTCCGAGATGTATCAGGCGGAATCCGAGGTGAAAGTGAAGAGAAAAATCCTCGATGCGTTGTTTGTCGGCGGCGCCGCAGACAAAATGATCGACCTGGCCGAAAATGAAAAGGACCCGGAGCTGCGGCGCTCAGCCATTGAAAAAATGGGACTGATGGGCTCACCAAAAACAGCGGACACGTTGGTGAAGATGTATGCGAGCGAGAACGACAAAAATATCCGCAGGAAGGTGATCGAAGCGCTGTTTATGCAGGGCAACGCCAAAGCCATCGTGGAGATCGCCCGCAAGGAGACCGATCCTGAGTTGAAGAAGAAAGCCGTGGAGCAGTTGTCCATCATGAACTCCAAGGAAGGGACGGAATTTTTCGAGGAGATTCTCAAATAATAGGAGACAATAGGAGACAGAAATGAACTGGCTTAGAAACGGAGCGCGGACAGCCATGTCCGCCCGGACATTTACGTCGAAGAAGAAACTCGCGGACAAGGCTGTCCGCGCTCCAATCCGCAGGATCGGCGTCACAGGCGTCAGGAGTCCAATTGGCGGCATCAGGTTCCTTCCAGCCTTGTTATTGCTCGCCGTTTGTTCGGCTCCGACCACGACGCCGTGCGCGGCGCTCTCGCAAGAGGCCCGGTTGGTCAACGCTCAAACACAAACCCGCGCGGTCACTTCGGGTCTGGAAAAGGAATTCCGGCCGCTCGTGAAGAATCAGGTCGAACCGGCGTGGATCGGTTATGCGGTCGCCGCGGTCGAAGGCAATCATCACATCTGTTGCTACTCGTCCGAAGACCGTCATGTGCCCGCTTCCTTTCGCCATGGGCGATGCAAGTTGGAGGGCCGCGATGACGGAATGAATTTTCAAACCACTGGAGCGGAAGATGAACCGGAACGTTCTGAACAAATCCTGGTGCTGTTCCGCGTCGCCGACAAGAGCGTCGGGAAAATTCGCCTCTTTACCGACGACTGCGAACTCGACGCCGGCGGGCTGTCGGTCTATTGGCTGACCGATGTGAAACCGAAGGAAAGCATCGACTTGCTGGCTTCCTTCGTGGGAGAAACCGAGACGGATACCAAAGCCGGCCGCAAGCAGAGCGAGTCGGCTGTTGCAGCGATTGCTTTGCACGCCGATCCAATCGCCGACCGCGTGTTGGAGAAGTTCGTTGATTCCAGGCGGCCAGAAGAAGTCCGGAAGAACACCGCCTTTTGGCTTGGCAATCTGCGCGGAGAGAAAGGCTACGAGATTCTGCATCGGATGGTCCGGGAAGATCCGAGCGACAAAATCCGCGAACATTGCACCTTTGCCTTGCACATCAGCAAAGTGCCGGAAGCGGTCAACGCGATGATCGAGACGGCGCGCAACGACAAGAGCTCGCACGTCCGGGGACAGGCATTGTTCTGGCTCTCACAGAAGGCGGGCGAGAAGGCCGCCAAAGCCATTTCCGACGCCATTCAAAACGACCCGGAGACGGATGTGAAGAAGAAGGCGGTCTTCGCGTTGAGCCAGCTTCCGAAAGATCAGGGCGTGCCGAAACTCATTCAGGCGGCGCGGAGCAATCGAAACAAAGAGGTGCGCAAAGACGCGATGTTCTGGCTGGGCCAGTCGAACGATCCGCGGGCGTTGGCCTTTTTTGAAGAGGTGCTGACGCACTGACCGTCGGTGAACCAATCCGGCCTCCGGCGCGCGGGTGCGGAGGAAAGCCACAAATTCCAGTTCCAAATCCCAAAGAAGCCCCAAATCTCAAACACCAACGCGGCGGCTCGGTAGCGGATTTTGGAACTTGGAGTTTGGAATTTCGGAGCGTTCTCTCTTTGACGCCTCATGGCCGCGCGCGCTCTGGACTCGCTTGCCTACATAATTTTAACCGAGAATCGCTCGCGATGAAACAGGGCCTTGTTCTGGACAAAGTCGTGCTGCTGGGCCGCACACTGGAAGAGTACCGACGCTATTTTGCGCTCGATCTCGAGAAGTTTCGTGGCAAAGCAATCCTGGATGTTGCAGCCGGCGTCAGTTCGTTTTGCGCTGAAGCAAATCGTTTGGGCGTCAACGTCACGGCGTTCGATTCGATCTACAACTTGTCTGGAGACGAAATCCGGGGACGCTGCGAATTCGATCTCGAGCAGGTGACCCAGGTCATCGGCAACCTGAAGACGTATCGCTGGGATTTCTATCAATCGCCCGAGCTCCTGCGCCGATTTCGCGAGAGGGCATATCGGGCTTTTCTGGACGATTATCGGGCGGGTCCGGGAACGCGCTACGTGCCGGGCCGCCTGCCGAAGCTGCCGTTTCGGGATGGCCAATTTGATCTCACGCTTGTTTCCTATCTGCTTTTCGTTTACGAGGACCAGTTCGATTACGAGTTTCACAAACGGTCGTTGCTGGAGATTATGCGCGTGAGTCGCGGTGAGGCGCGCCTTTATCCCGTCGTGACCTTCGAAGCGAGGCGATCCCAATATCTCGACCGATTGAAAGCGGACCCGGATCTGCGCCACCTCGGGTTCGAAGAAGTGCAAACGGACTTCGAGTTTCTCGCCAATTCCAATTGCTACCTGCGCGTGTTCAAGAGTGGACAGTCTCCGCAGCTTTTCGTTGCGCAGCGGGACCGTGAACCGTAGCCGCCGACGTGAGGAGGCGCTGATTATTTAAGAGTGCGCGGACTGACGTCCGCGGCTACGCAGTTGATGAGGAGCATGCACGACTTTCTCGCCGCGCGTTGGGACGATGAACGGTGGGGCGAGACTCCGTCGAGCCCTGATCTCTCCCAACGACAGAAATTAGGGCTCGACGGAGTCTCGCCCCACCAGGTTCATGAAGTGTCTCCGCAGCTTTTCTTTGCGCACTGCGACCGCGAACCGCAGCCGATGAACAGCACGTCCGAGCCGGAGATTCCCCAAAATGACAATGACAGTTCGACGTGACGAGGGAACAGCAGTCTAATCTAAAGATTGATGCAAGATTTTCGCTACGCCATTCGGATGCTGTTCAAGCACCCTGGCTCCACCGCGCTGGCCATGCTCATCCTGGCGCTTGGAATCGGCGGCACGACGGCCGTGTTCAGCGTTGCCGACAAGGCGCTGCTCAATCCGATCCCCGGTCGTGACATTAAGCGGTTGATCAGCGTGAGCGAAGTGAACGTCAGGAGCGGCTTTCACTGGAACGTTTCTCCGCCCTTGTTTCACGAACTTGCCTCCCACACCAACCTGCTTGAGTCACTGACGTATTACGGCCAAGTGTCGCCGGAGAAAAAAATTCAGGTGAACGAAAAGACGGTGAAACTCCGGGGCGCGAAAGTGGCGCCGAACTTCTTCGGGTTTCTGCGAATTCACCCGCTGGCCGGTCGCACCTTTTTGCCCGACGAAGGCGGAGAGGCAAGCCGCGTCATCATCCTCAGCCACGGTCTTTGGCAACAGCAGTTTGGAGGTGCTCCAGACCTGATTGGCAAGGCCATCAAGCTGGATGGAGACGCTTACACCGTCGTCGGGATCATGCCGTCGAACGTCCAGTTCCCCTTCGGGCGGGGAGAAAGCCAGTTTTGGATTCCGCATATTTTTCCCGCCGAAGAACTGACCCGAGCCTGGGACCCGGAGGACGGCACGTGGCAGGTTCTTGGCCGACTGCGGCAAGGCGTCGCTTTGAGAGAGCTTCAGACCGTCCTCGACACGGTAGCCGCGCGTTGGCAAAAGGAGCTCCATCAGCCAAATCAGCGATGGAAGTTTGAGGTCTATCGATGGCGAGGAATCAGTCCCACGCTTGAAAAGACACTTTGGAGCTTGCAGGCAATGGTCGGGGCATTGCTGGTGATCGCCTCTGCCAACGTCGGGAACCTGCTGCTTTCCCGCGCCTTCTCCCGACGTGGCGAATTCGGCGTTCGCATGGCCGTCGGCGCCGGACGGTTGCGCATCGCCCGTCAATTGTTGGTTGAAAGTCTTTCGCTGGCTGGAGTGGCCGCCGCCCTGGGAGTCTTCTTCTCCTGGGGCGGCATCATTGCCCTGGACCAATTTTACCTGAGCGAGCTTCCGCGGATCAATGTGATCGGCGTGGATTGGCGTGTCCTTGGCGCGACCTGTCTGGTGTCTGTAACTGCCGGTGTTTTTTTCGGCATCGCACCGGCGTGGCTGGCGGCACGGGTCAACGTAAACGAGTCGCTCAAGGAGACGGCGCAACAGCACAGTGGCGGTTTTCTGCAACGACTGTTTCATGATGGTCTCGTGGTGGTTCAGGTTTCCTTTGCCGTGGTTTTGTTAGCAGGCGCAGGAATGATGATTCACAGCGTGGTCAAGCTGTTGCGGGTGGATCCCGGATTGAATCCGAAGGGATTGTATTCTGTTCAGTATGATCCCAACCAGGTAACAACGGTGAAGTCCGACCTGGACGCGGCAATGCGCAGCGGGCTTTCGCTCAAAGACGCGCGCACTGAAGCAGCCCGACGGCAGGTCCGGCTGTGGGTGAACTGGCAGGGCTTAATCCTGGAACAACTCCGGGCGATTCCGGGTATTGAGGCTGCCGCCGTGAAGGCCGAACCCGGAGGAGGCTATGGCTGTCAAGTCGAGGGACAAAACGATCTGGTGCAACTGGACCGGGGCGTGGTCAGCGTGAGAATGGGTGATTATTTTCGCACCGTTGGTGTTCCGCTGATAGCCGGAAGGTTGCTGACAAAAGAGGATGGCGTGCCCGGCGAACAGACAGTCGTTGTCAACGAACGGCTGGCCAGTGAATGCTGGCCCGGGCAGAATCCGCTCGGCAAAAAGCTCAGGCCCCCCTCTCCTCCTCCGGGCGCCGGCTTTGAGACGGAACGTGTAGTCGTTGGTGTTGTCAAGAATATCAAAGACTATTGGAGGGAGGCTGAGGCGAGGCCGGTGTTTTACGAACCCTTCGAGCGACTGGCCCCCGAAGGAGAGACAGGTCTGTTCTTCAACATCGGAAATTACATATTTCGCAGCCGTCTGGACCCCGCTGTCCTGCGCGAACCGCTCATGCGCCTTGGTCACGAAATGTCGCCGTCGGTGGAGCTTTGGTTTTTCAACTCGATTGAGGCCGACCTGTATCGCTCCACCGCCCCGCGCCGCGTCATGATGTGGCTGCTGATCACCATGGGAGGATTGGGCTTGCTGATGTCGGCGCTCGGTGTTTATGCAGTCATGGCCTACGCCGTCGCCCGTCGAACGCGCGAGATTGGCATCCGCATAGCCTTGGGAGCAGGACGCGGCCAGGTCCGGAACCTCTTCCTCCGCCACGGAGTGCGCCTGATTGTGAATGGAATGCTCCTGGGCATAGTCGTGGCGATCACCGCAGGGCAATACATGGAAAGCCTGCTGTTTGGCGTGACTCCCACCGATCCCTGGGCGTTCTCCGGCATTGTGCTGATCCTTGCAGTTGCCGCCGGAGTCGCCTGCTGGCTGCCCGCGCGGAGAGCGGCGAACGTCGATCCGATGGTGGCGCTCCGATACGAATGATATCCGTTGAACCGTTGAATCGTTAAAACGTGAAACGTGACGCGTGAATGACGAATGACAAATTCCGAATCACGAAAGAAACCCGAAATCTGAAATCCGAAGCGGCGACTCCGCGTGCATCGACAATTTCCCGGTCATTGATGCTTCGACATTCTTTCGACATTCGTCATTCGGATTTCGTCATTTTCCACGGCCTCCGCCGCGTGGTTTGGAACTTGGTGCTTGGGATTTCTTTGGCGCTTGGAGTTTGGGCCTTGGGATTTGGCTTGCGACAATTGACCACTGACTAACGGGCACACTGATTTGGCTTGTCGGCAAGTGCGGGTTTCTTCACCGTCTTCGGGAAAATCTATGCGCTCTCATGAGCACCTTTCGTTCGTGGCGTTGGTTTTCGCGCTGTTCGCGCCAGCGCTCCACGCCGAACGAGTCGTTGTGGTTGCCGGAGGAGGCAATGAAGAGACCGGCCCGGCGGCGCATTGCCGTTTGCACGCGCCCTTCGGCATCGACTTCGACCACACTGGAAATATGTTCGTGGTTGAGATGGCCGGAGGTGAACGGGTGTTGAGAGTGGATGGCCGCGGAATATTAACGGTGGTCGCTGGCACGGGTGAGAAAGGTGACAATGGCGACGGCGGGCCTGCCGCTCAGGCGCGATTCAACGGCATGCACAGCCTCGCGGTCGGTCCGGGAGACGATCTGTTCATTGCCGACACCTGGAATAACCGCGTGCGACGAATCGATGCAAAGACCGGAATGGTTTTCCCATTCGCCGGCACAGGCCGGAAAGGTTTCAGCGGCGATGGCGGTCCGGCAAACGCCGCCGAGTTTGGCAACGTTTATTGCGTCGCTTTCGGCGCGCGAGGCGAAAATCTCTACCTGGCTGATCTCGACAACCGCCGGATTCGGGCGGTGAATCTTAAGACCGGCATCGTCAACACCGTGGCCGGGAACGGCGAAAAAGGCGTCCCGCAAGACGGCGCGGAAGCGACGCAAGCGCCGTTGGTGGACCCGCGCGCGGTCGCGGTGGATTCCCAGGGCGCACTCTACATTCTGGAACGGACCGGGCACGCGCTGCGAGTCGTGGATCGAACCGGGAGAATTCGCACGGTGGCCGGAACGGGTCGCAAAGGGTTCGACGGCGACCGTGGCGAAGCGCTCAAAGCAAGTTTCAACGAACCAAAGCACTTATGTGTCGATGGCAACGACGATGTGATTATTGCCGACACCGATAACCACGCCATTCGCAAATATCTCGTGAAAGAGAACCGGATCGTTCGAGTGGCCGGCAGCGGCAAAAGCGGCGCGAGTGGCGTGGGTGGACCCGCGAGCGCGGTCGAGCTCAATCAGCCGCACGGGGTCCAGGTGAACAAGTCGGGCGTGCTGTACATCGCCGACAGCTTGAACAACCGCGTGCTGAAGATCGAACCCTGATTCATGTCAGATTTCCCGCTCTCCATCCCAGACGCAATGGGGTTTCATCCTTCACACCTTACGCAACGGTTCGGGTTTTTTCCTACATACCGGTTCAGGTTTTTTCCTACGTACCGGTTCGGGTTTCTCCTACCTTCTCAATTCCAACCAGATTGCTAGGTTCGCCGGGCATTTTAGTGCCGATTCTGGATCGGCAAGGTTCCAACTGCAGCACGCGAGGCGCGTGCGCTGCCAAAGAAGCGGGAAACCGCCTTTACCATCTGAAATCTCGCGACGACGAATGAACTGTTGAATGACGCAATCCCCACGCTGCGGTTGCCTCATTTTGCCGGGGCCTGGCGTGGCGGAACGTGAGGACCGTGTTTATGGCCAAGAAACTAAACGACTGGATCGAAACCGACGTTCGTCCCCATCGGGACAAGTCGATTGCCTGGATTTCGCAACATCACTTCTTCCGTGACCCCATGCGCCCGACCTATTCGGACCTGAGGTACTTTTTTTCTCCCGCCGATGGGATCATCCTGTATCAGCGGGAGGTGGGCCCGGATGAATGCATCGTGGAAATCAAGGTGAGAGCTTACTCGCTGCGGGACGCCTTGCGGGATCCGCATGCTTGACGTCGAAAAAAGCATTCTGGAGGACCTCCGCGTTTCCACCGACTCGCTGGAGTACCTCCATCACAACCAGCGCATGCTCAATCGGATTTACTCTACGGAACTTGGCCAGTCGTACTACTTGCTCCAGATCGCCGACTATGACGTTGACTGCGTCACTCCGTTTAATCTGAAACAGAATCAGCCGGTCGTTCACGGAGAACGCTTCTCCCAGGTCCGCTACGGCTCTCAGGTTGATTTGGTCGTACCGCTCTCTGCCCGGTTCGACTTCGCCACCCTTCAGAACACCGGCGACCATGTGGAGGCAGGGATTGACCCTCTCATCAAGGTGACGGAGAGGACCAAACAAGAAAACAGACATGACCTATGAAAACCATGAAGACAGCGCTGCGGCAGAGAAAGACATTGATGCGAGAGACATCGCCACGAAAAACAACGATGCGTCAGAACGATTCGGCGAACAACTTCGACAAGCTGTTGGGATTCACATTCCCGACGACCAAGACGGTTCGGGACGGGTACGAACTTCAGAAAACCCGGCCGGCAGGAGCCCCTCCTTGGCTCAATCCGACTCAACTCGAGCGCCCGGCCTTTCTACTTAACTTTCCGTTCTCTTACTCGACTGAGTGTCCGAACAATCCCTGGATGCAGGATTTGTCGGCCGACCGGCGCCAGCCGGACTTCAAGCGGGCGACCATCCAGTTCCTCGAGCTGTATCGAACCATCTGCGCCGAGGCTTTGGTTTACCTCCTGCCGACGCCCCGCGGCGCCAAACTACAGGACCTCATGTACACGGCGAATCTAGGTATCGTGCTCGAGCACCTGCCGGGCAGGAACACGGTCGTTATCTCCAATTTCATGTCGGAGCCCCGTCGCGGCGAGGCGGAGATCGGAATCGCCTTCTTCCGGGCCATGGGTTATGAGGTTCACGTCCCGCAGACGAAGTTCGAAGGGGAAGCGGAACTCAAACGCCTCTACGACAACCTGTATGTGGGGGGATACGGGATTCGGTCCGAACGGGAGACCTATGACTGGATGGAAAGAACCTTCGACATGCGTGTCATCAAGGTCCGCGAGACCGAACCCTATCTCTATCATCTGGACTGCACGGTCTTCCCGATCACGAACGAAAACACTCTTGTCTGCACCGAATTGTTCGAGAGGAATGAGGTTCAGGAGATCGAGAAGGTCACCAACGTCATCGACGTCTCGGTAGATGAGTGTTTTTCCGGCATCTGTAATTCCGTTCGTTTGCCCAAGATGGTCCTGAATTCCTCGCACATCCACGACCTGAAGGTGGGAACCGAAGACTACCAGCACGAAGTCCAAAAGAACCGAAAGCTGGAGGACATCGCGGCGAATCTGGCCCTTGAAGTCAGCTACTTCAATCTCAGTGAATATCACAAAAGCGGCGCCCTGCTCTCCTGCATGGTGATGCACCTCAACCGCCATCCCTACAAGATCGCGCTGACGGCGTGAGGCAACCGGCCTGAGTCGCGGCCGCGGCACGGTCCGGAATGCGTTTGAATCCCTATGCCAAACAACCGCTTTTCGCGGATCATCTGGAAGGTTTCACTACCGGTCATCTTTGTCGAGGCCACAGAAACCCTCGATCACCTGATCAATACCATCTTCCTGGCCCGCGTCGGAGTGACCGAACTCGGCGCGATCGCGGTCGCGGACTCAGTGGTTTTGCTCTTCCTGGTAGTGCCGCTCGGGCTGGTGGACGGAATCCAGATCCTCACCGCCCGGCGCGTCGGTCAGCGCCGGCCCGATGCGGTGGGAGCCGGGTTCAACCAGGGCCTCGCTCTCGTCCTGCTCGTCTGCGGGGTGGCGGCGGGCGCGCTTAAGCTCTTCTCGCCCCTGATAGCGGCGTGGCTCGTCGAGTCCAGGGATGTCGGTGTTCTCCTGAACGGCTATCTGCAGATCGAGGCCTACGGAATCTGTTTCACCGGGGCGACGTTCGCCTACAGCGCTCTGCTGATGAGTCTGGGAAAAACGCGCGCTCTGGTGCCGGCGACGGTTATCCTGGTGTGCACCGATCTCCTCCTGAACTACCTCTTCGTTTTCGGCAAATTCGGCTTTCCAGCGCTCGGGATGCGCGGCGCCGCCGTCGGGTCCGTTGGCGCCGAGTTCGCCACCTTTCTCTTCCTCACCATTTATGTGTGGCGACAACTGGATGCGGCGCGATACGGTTTCTTCCGCTTCCGCAGATTCGAGCGCCGGACAACGCGCTTGCTGAGCCGGCTTTCCGCACCCATCGCTGTGCAACGGCTCCTGGAGACTCTCCGCTGGTTCGTCTTTTTCCTTATCCTCGAACGAATGAGCACCGAGGCGCTGGCGATCGCAAACATCGTTTACACCTGCTATATCGTATTCTGGATTCCGACAGAAGGTTTCTCCGAAACCACCTGCTCGATGGTCAGTCGTTTCGTGGGGAGAAATCGGGAGTATCGGATTGGCGGGGTGCTGCGCAGCGCCATTGTCGGGGCGATTCTCGCCACTGTTCCCTTCATTCTCCTTGGGCTGATTGCCCCGCAGTGGCTTGTCGCGGTGTTCTGCCCTGAGGCGGACCTTCTCGCGCGGAGCAACGCGAGTCTGCGCGTTGTCGCGCTGGCGATGCTGATCGCCATTCCCGGAGCGATGTGGTTTACCGCCGTATTGGGAACCGGAGATACCGCTGCGGCGCTCGGAATCGAACTTGTGCTGACGCTCACCATGCTCTGCATCGCCTATGTCGCGGCCATCCACTTTGCCTGGCCTGTGGAACTGGTCTGGCTCTCGGTGCCTATCTCGTGGCTGGTCTGCCTGGCAATCTCTTACGGCTGGGTGAGGTCCGGGCTTTGGAAGAGGCTTGAAGTCTAGCCGGTTTTCTTGCGCGGTCCGGCTAAAACTGCCACGCGAGGCCGGCGGATGAACTCCAGTCTTCTTTGTTCACCTCAACGCGCATCCTCCTTTCGAGTCGCGGGTTGACGGCATTTTCAGAGGGAGGAAATTTGTGACGCCGGCAAAAGCCCGCACGGCTCGAACACACGACAATTCTTTTGCGGGCCTGCCCCGGATGGATTAGAAATAACAAAGTGTTCATCCGGGACGCGCAGATTCCATGCCGGGTGAATCGCCGGCGGAAACGACTCCGCCAATTCGTCCCGTCGGCATGGCCACGGTAACCTCTCGACAGGCGAAGGAATCTCGCGAACAAAGCGCGCGATCTGTCCTTCCTGACTGCGAACGGATTCGGCGCTTTGGCGACGGCAGTAAGAAATCGAAGCGAACTGAACGATATGAGGACTTCTAAAATCACCGCAATCGGCGTCGGGATATTCTTGACCCTCTCCGTCAATGTCGGCGCCGGCGATTTCAAGCATATCACCATTGACGGGTCTTTCAACGACTGGGCTGGCATCCAGCCCGTGTTGATTGATCCGTCGGACACCACGAGTTCGATCGATTACGCCGCGGTGTACATCGCCAACGACGCCGACTACTTGTATCTGCGCATCACGCTGCATGTGCCAGGGGATCCCTTCACGTCGCGCGAAAACATCTTCATCGACGCCGATAATGATGTGGCCACTGGCTTTTCCTTCGGCGGAATCGGCTCCGAAATGCTGATCCAAAGCGGCGTCGGCTATGAGGAACGAGCGGGTGGGTTCAACGACGGATTCAATTTCAATGGGCTGGACTGGGCCGCCGCCCCGATCGTGGCGACAACGAATTTCGAAGTCCGGATTTCACGCCGCGCGGCCTATACGTCCGCACCGCCTGGGCCCGTCTTTACGAGCGATACGATCGCCCTTGTTCTGGAGGCCGAAACCTCGAATTTTTCGTCAGTCGAGTTCGCGCCGGATTCGGGCGGACAGACCTACACCTTCGCGCCGACGCCGACGGCAGCGACGGGCAATTCGACACTGGTAACACTGACAGGCTCTTCCTGGCGGCTCAACGCCTCGGACACCAACCTGGGAACAGCCTGGCATGAAATCGGCTACGACGATACCCAGGCTGGTTGGACGTCCGGCGCGGGATTGTTCGGTTACACGACGAACGCCTCGGCTTATCCGGCGGCCATCCAGACTCCCGTGGCGACCGGGCGCGCAGTCTGTTACCTTCGCACCCACTTTCAATTCACGAATGAGCCCGCCAGCCTGATCCTGGTCGCTTCGAACTACCTGAGCGACGGCGCCGTGTTTTATCTGAACGGCGCGGAAGTCAAACGCGTGCGGCTCCCGTCCGGCGACGTGTTGTTCAGCACCGCGGCTACGGGCGGTCCTTCCGTCAAAGGCCAGGCTGAACTGGCCGGCTTAGCCATCGCGCCTCTGCTGATCGGCGACAATGTTCTCGCGGTCGAAGTGCATCAAACCAGTGGCGATACAGCCGAGCTGGTGTTCGGCATGTCATTGCTTGCGGCGACACAGTACCCGGCGGTCTTCACCGATCCATCGCAGCCGCCGGACCGGAGCGTCGGCGCGGGCGATGCCACCACTTTTTCAGCCGAGTTCATCGGCACGCCGCCATTGTCCATCCAATGGTTGAAGGACGGCAATCCCATCATCGGCGCCACGGCTGAGAGGCTCACCATTGATCCCGTCCTGCAGGCAGACGCCGGAAGCTATTCGTTGAAGATCAGCAATCCGCTCGCGACCAACGTCACTCGTTCCGCTCTCCTTACGGTGACTAATTCGCCGGTGCGCGTCACGGACCCAACCCAGCCAGCCGACCAGACGGTAACGGAAGGCCTGCCCGCGTCGTTTGCAGTCCTGGCCGCCGGCTCCGCGCCGCTGAACTATCAATGGTTCAAGGCCGATAGCACCAGTACCAACGCGATTCCTGACGCCACCAACGCGACATTCAGCATCCCGGACGTGCGAATGTCCGATGCCGCTGACTTCTTCGCGGTCGTGACCAATCCGTTCCCGTCTTCGGTGACCAGCCGCGAAGCTCACCTGACTGTGACCGCAGACGCCATCCCACCTGTTGTCCGCAGCGTGGTGGGCACCCCCAACAAGATCATCCTCACCTTCTCTGAACCGGTCACGGCAGCATCGGCCAATGCCGTGACCAACTATTCGCTTACAGGTGGCTTGATAGTCACCGGCGCCGCGCAGGACCCGAATGAGGCGGGCGTCGTCGTGTTGACCGCTGGCGTCCAAACACTCGGCGCCTTCTACACGCTGACACTGAACAACATTTTCGACCGGTTCAACAATCGTATCGTGTCGAACACACGCATGACCTTCAAGTCGAGCATCGTCATCGACGGCTCGTTTGATGATTGGGCCGGCGTGCCGCTGGCGTTCTCTGATCCGCAGGACTCCACGGAATCTCTGGACTACAAGGACGTTTACATCACCAACGACGATGATTTCATCTACCTGCGGGTGACTCTTTGGGCGCCGGGTGATTTCAGCGACTTCCACAACAACCTCTTCATCGACGCCGACAACGATGTGGCCACCGGCTATGCCGTCAGCGGGATCGGCTCGGATCTGCTCATGCAGAGCGGCGGTGGTTATGAAGAACAGCCCGGCGCGTTTAACAATGGCACCGCCAGCGCACTCGACTGGCGGATGATGCCTGGCGGCGCCAGCACGAACATCGAGTTCCGCCTCTCCCGGCACGCGATTTATGACAACACCGGGCTCCCCGTGTTCACCACGAACAGGCTCGCGATCGTCCTGGAAGCGGAGGATGCCGGATTCGCGACCAGAGAGACCGCGCCGGACAGCGGAGGTTACGTTTACACCTTCGTCGCACCGAGTCAGTTGACTATCAGTTTGAATCAGGCGCAGGTGACCATCTCCTGGTCCGGACCCGGAAGGCTGCAGTCGAGGTCCTCATTGACAACCGGCTCCTGGCAGGACGTTCAGAACGCCCCCAACCCTTACCTGGTTCAACCCATCGGCCAGGAGAGTTACTATCGCGTGATCCAGTAAGGTTACGGCTTCTTTACAGGGCGGCCCGGTAAGGTCGGCCAGCTTGTTGAGGCTATCGACACGTTCTACTGCGCCGTGCGATAGGCGCGGGCGGGATGGTTTGCCGCTCCCGGATCGGAGAAGTTAAACTTTCCGCTCGGCGAGACGTTGGTGGCCGTCGCTTCCCAATTTGTGAGATCATTTGAAGCCTGGAGGACGTATTTGCCGGGGGTTCCAAGCACACCCACCTGGACTGTGCGGTTGGTTTCGAGTCGGATGCCCAGAACCGGCGGCTGGTTGCTGGCCATCTGTCGGTTGATCGCCTCCACCAAACTGACTTCCCCCAGCCAATAGGACGGCAGCGTATCCCACGGATTGCTGCCGCGGTCATCGGTGATGTAGATGTAGCCGACGTTTCGCGTGACCGCCAACTGCGCGTAATTGGTCATCGTGTCAGCGGTCGGTACATCATAGCAAAGATGCGAGAAGGCGGTCGCGGGCTGGGTTTGGGTCCACGGATCGGGTGTGTACTGTGGGTAGCCGGTGTTATTTTCAAACGTGACCAGCGCATCCACCGTTGGCCGCGTTAGGTAACTCGCCGTGGTATTGATCCCGGGATTGCCGACCACGAGATACGAGGACTGCTTCGCTTTGACATATTGGTACAGTTCTTCGTAATAGGCCAGATGCGTGGCGTCCGAATCGTTAGTCATCTCATCCACGAAAAAACCGTCGATCGTGTAGAAGGCGTGATAGCGGTCGATGTCAGCTTCTACGTCAACCAACGGCCGCGCGGCATAAGAACTGTAAACGTATCCGAGCACGCGCCCGCCAGCATTTCGCAGCGCATTCACCGCGCTGGTGTAGTTGGAATTGACCGACGTGGCCGGGCCGTTATTCGGATTCATGATAGCCATGAGAGGCACTCGATCCGCGGCCTGATCCAATGCACTCCAGTAGCCGCCTGAGGTCGGAGAAAAGTAAGCGGGGACAAGAATTCCCAATGCGACGACGCAAGGAACAGCGCCCGGCAGCAGCGCGAGGATGGAGGCAAACCGAGCAAGCCCTGCGCGGCGTGGCAATCGCAAGGGAGCCGCTGACGCGGGCTCTCGTGAAGAAACGTGCATGCGTGTATGGGCGCGCGGATCAAGGCAACGACCAGAGGACATTAGAGCACGCGCACTCGAGTAAATCAACGCGCACAAATTTGGGGTGATCGCTTTCGCCGTCCGGATTCGGGCCAGGCAGGTTGTCCACCACTTTCGAATCTCTCGGTGACCTTTTCCCGCTTGCTCAGTATCCCATAACAGACGGACAAATGAGTTGTGGATTCAACTACAGACGAACTGCTGATGCTGAGGGTCCGGGACGGCGAAGTGGAAAAGCTGGGCGTTCTCTACGAGCGCCATCGGACGCCGCTCTTTAGCTTCTTTGTCCGCCTCACCGGCAATGCTCAGGCCGGCGAAGATTTGGTCCACGATGTTTTTCTGCGCATGTTGAAATATCGCCATACGTTCGAGACCGGAAACCGGTTCACCCCCTGGATGTATCAGGTCGCCCGAAATGCCCACTTTGATTCCTGGCGAAAACGACAGCGCGAAGTGTCGCTGAGAGAAGCGGGTACGGACGAACGCGAAGCCCTGCCCAGTCCTGACCCGGCCCCGGACGTGAAGTTGAAACAAGCCCAGGAAGTCAAGCTGCTGCAAATGGCGCTGGCGGGATTGCCGCTGGAGTCAAAAGAGGTCCTGGTGCTCAGCCGATTTCAAAACCTGAAGTATGAGGAAATCGCCGGGATTCTGGATTGCGGCGTCGGCGCCGTAAAGATGCGCGTGCATCGCGCCCTCAAAGAACTGCGGGAGAAATTCGCCCAGCTTGCGGGGTAGGAGGGCCTATGAACTGTGACCAAGTCAAAGAACTGTTCGCGGATTATCTGGTTGGAAGTCTGGACGAAAGCGCCAGGGCGGAAGTGGATTCTCATCTGGCCGGTTGCGCTTCTTGCCGCGACGAAACCAGAAGCCTGCAAACGGTGTGGGCGAAGCTGGCGTCGCTGCCGCAGGAGGTTCCGGGCCCGGCGTTGGACGCGCGTTTCCATGCCATGCTGAAGGCCTATCGCCAGGGAATGAAACAGGCGGACCGAGACGCTTCGCCGCGCGTGACGCTGTCGGATTGGCTGGCCCGGTGGTGGCCGCGCCAACCGGCGCTGCAATTCGCGGTCGCCGTTTTGTTGTTCGCGCTGGGCCTGCTGCTCGGACCCGCGTTCACGCAACGCGGGCGGAACCACACCGCCGGCGGAGGCGGGACGAACGACCGCGCTCTCACCCGATTGCGCGAGGAGGTTTCGAGCATGAAAGAGATGATAACGTTGGCATTGCTGCAACAGTCGTCGGCGAGCGAGCGGCTGCGCGGCGTCCATTGGAGCTATCAACTTGAGCAGCCGGATCGCGAAGTGTTGAGCGCTTTGCTGCGAGCATTGGATTCGGATCCGAACGTGAACGTGCGCCTGGCCACTGTGGACGCGCTGCAACAGTTCGCCCGCAACGCGCAGGTGAAGCAGGGGCTGCTCGATTCGCTGCCGCGGCAACAGTCGCCACTGGTCCAGATCGAATTGATCAATCTGATGGTGGAATTGAAGGAGAAAGAGTCGGTGCCGGTGCTCAAGGCGCTGTTGCAAAACAGTGAACTCAACAACTCTGTCCGCGAACGCGCGGAGTGGGGATTGCAGAAGCTGGGCTAAAGTAGGACTGCCATGAATGAAAAACGCTCGCTCTCACCCCGGCCCTCTCCAATGAACCGCCCCCTCACCCCTTCCCTCTCCCCATCCGATGGGGAGAGGGTGGCCGGAGGTCGGGTGAGGGGTGGTTCGTGGTCCCGATGCGCGGTCGCAAAACTGTGGAAACTCTCCATGAACCCGGAGGAACATCGAACATCGAACATCGAACGTCGAACATCGAATGGCAGGCACGAATCCTCGATCACTTCGGCGTTCAAAGTTCGATGTTCGACGTTCGATGTTTGTCCCTCGGTTCGGGGGTTTCAACGGGCGAATTTTCATTTCGGGGAATTCTCTACACCAGGAGAGGGAAGAGTTGCTTCCCCTCCGTCCATGATTCCGCGTTCACTGGCCATGTTATCCGCTGTCTGCGTGCTGTCGCTTCCCATGTCGATGCTCGGCAACGAGGTCGAGGAAAAGCAAACCGTCCAGAAGACCTTTGTCTTCGATGATGCACGGGCCGCGAGGGAGGTCGAGGTGGACAATTTCGAAGGTTCGATCCAGGTGACGGGCTACGACGGACACGAGGTGCGACTGGTGATCAACGAGACCATCGAGGCCGATTCGCAGGAGAAGGCCCAAGCAGCGCGCCGCGAGGTGCGGCTCGACATCACGCAGTCGAACAACACGGTTCGTTGCTTTGTTGATGGCCCGTTCCGATGCAGGAACGGTTCGATCCATTTTCGCGGTTGGGAGCATTACGGTTACAAGGTCCGACACGATTTTCAACTCAAGGTGCCGCAGCAGACCGGTCTTCATCTCAAGACCGTGAATGGAGAGGATGTCGAAATTGAGAAGACCAGCGGCAAATTCGAGGTGGAGAACATCAACGGCGGGATCCGCATGACGGACGTTTCCGGCGCGGGCCGCCTCTATGCGCTCAACGGCAAAGTGCGGGCGCGATTTACTGCGAATCCGGACGCCGACTGCTATTTCGGCTCGCTCAATGGCAACGTGGAGATCGCGTTTCGTCCGCAGCTCTCCGCGAATGTTCTGCTCAAGACATTCAAAGGCCAGGTCTATTCCGATTTTCCAGTGAGCTATCTGCCGTCCGGCAAACCGACGAAGAAAAAACCGTTAAAAGCGTTGGATCGCTCAATCGTTGAACCGTGAAGTCTGCGTCACGCTCCGACGCCTCGATCTCTGAACGGATCACGGTTATGAACCAGACGATCAACAGTTCGAAATTATGAAAAGGCTGAAACAATCAATTGGGATCATTGGCGGCGCATTTCTCCTGGGAGTGGCGGCGCTCGGTCAGGAAACGCAGGCGGACCGGGTGTCTGTGCCGCTCCGCGATTCGTCGCGTCCGGCCCGGGTGAAGGCAAACCTGATGACCGGCGGCATCACCGTCAAAGGTTACGACGGCAAAGAAGTGGTCGTCGAAGCCCAACTACGAAAGCACGGCTCGGACGACGAAGAGAAGCCCGACAAGAAAGTCGAGGGTTTGAAGCGGATCGATATCCTGACGACGGGTCTGACGGTGGAGGAGGAGGACAATGTCGTGTCGGTAAGCACTGGGCCGACGCACCGCGCGGTTGATATCGTGATTCAAGTGCCATTCAAAACCTCGCTCAAACTCGGCTGCATGAACGACGGAGACGTAATGGTCGAAAAGGTTGAGGGGGAAATTGAAGCCAGCAACCTGAATGGCGGCGTGACGTTGACGAATGTTTCCGGCGTCGTGGTAGCGCACTCGCTCAACGGCGAGGTCAACGTCAACCTGGAGCAGGTCACTCCTGACAAACCGATGTCTTTCAGCACGCTGAACGGGGACATTGACGTGACGCTGCCATCGGACACCAAGGCAACCGTCAAGATGGAGACGCAAAACGGCAGCATCTACAGCGACTTTGAAATCCAGATGAACGCAAGCCCGCGCGAGCCGAAGGTGGAGGACGGCCGCAAGGGCGGCGGCAAATTCCGGGTGGTGATTGAGAAAGCGCGTTTCGGTTCGATCAACGGCGGCGGGCCGGAGTTTCGGTTCAAAACGGTCAACGGAAACATTCACATCCGGAAAGGAAAGCAATGAAGCGCAAGACGATGAACCCACCCCTGACCCCTTCGAGGAGGGGAGCGGACGGCCGGGCGCGCCGTGTTTTGGTCTCTGCCCGGGCGGGGTGGGATAAGTCGAGGGACGATGCGAGCGTCCGCCGCGTTGCCGGGCGGCCATGCGGACCGAACTTTGTCGAAACAAATTTTGCGGGCCCGGTGTCTTTGGGTTGGTTCGGGAGAAAATGCACGGAATGAAACTTTTTACCGAACCTAACCGGCGGTTCGAGCGTTCGTCTAATTGGTAGGAAGCATCGCGGGGTTGGGTGGCGTTTTGCCCAAGTGCCGCCTTCGGTCAACTCATTTACTATGGATAAGTCCGCCCAGCCATTGCTTCGATTGGAAGGCATCAAGAAGATTTTCTTCACCGACGAGGTGGAAACCCACGCGCTGGCCGGGATCCACCTCGAAATCAATCAGGGTGATTACCTCTCCATCGCCGGGCCGTCCGGTTGCGGCAAGTCCACGTTGCTCTCCATCCTCGGCCTGCTGGATTCGCCGTCCGAAGGTGCCTACACGCTGAACGGCCAGCCCGTAGCCAGCCTGGATCACTCGGAACGCGCCCGCATTCGCAATCGCGAAGTCGGGTTCATTTTCCAAAGCTTCAATCTGATCGGCGACCTGACGGTGTTTGAGAATGTTGAACTGCCGCTGACTTACCGGAGGATGGACGGGATTGAACGCAAGCAACGGGTTAACGGAGCGCTGGAGAAAGTGGGCATGGCCCATCGCGTGAAGCATTATCCTTCACAACTCTCCGGCGGACAGCAGCAGCGCGTGGCGGTGGCACGCGCCTTGGCGGGCAAACCGTCCATCCTCCTGGCCGATGAACCGACCGGCAATCTCGACTCCAAGAACGGCGAGGCGGTGATGGATCTGTTGAGCGGTCTTCATCGCGAGGGCGCCACGATCTGCATGGTCACTCACGACCCGCGCTTTGCCCGGCACGCCCAGCGCATCGTCAATCTCTTTGACGGCCGGGTGGTGGAAGACAGCGCGGTCAAAACCGAAGGTTTTCCCGAATGAGCTTCCCCGGCCCAGCCCATGATTTACTTGAGGAAATATCCGGAGGAGGAGACTGAGAGTATGCCTGTGCTTTCAAAATTCTACGGCATCGTCATCCGCATGGCGTTCATACGAGCATTCACCGCCCATTTCCACGCCATCTACGGACAGTGGGAATTGATCGTGGGTATCGCGCCGCTGCGGATCATCCAGGGCGATGCGCCCGGTCGCGTCCGCGACATGGTGCTCGAATGGGCGGCGGAGCATCAACGCGAGCTGATTGATGACTGGAATCGGTGCAGTGTGGCAATCCCACCTCTGCCGATCCGGCCGCTGCAATGAAGGGACAAATACTCTGAAACTCCGCTAATTCATAAACCTCAAACACATCAAACCCAAATGAAATCGATTCGCTTCTGCAAAGTATTGACCCTGGTTTCGCTCGCAACCGTTCTGGGCGCGCTCGCGGCGTTTGCCGCCGAGGAAGTGCGCGAGGAATTTCATCAGACCTATCCGCTCAACAAACAAGGTCGGGTCCAACTCGAAAACGTCAACGGCAACGTGCACATCGCCACCTGGGATCGGGAGGAGATCAAAGTGGACGCCATCAAGCATGCGAAGAAACAGGAACACCTGGACGAGGTTAAAATCGATGTGGACACCAAGGCCGACCGTATCCGCATCAAAACGAAATATCCCGATGCGAAGACGAAGCGGAACAAAAACAATTCAACGAGCGTGGAGTACACGCTCACGGTTCCGAGGCAGAGCCGCCTCGACCAGATCAGCACCGTCAATGGCGGGGTTGAAATCGAAAATGTGAGCGGCGATGTCGAAGCCAGCTCGGTCAACGGCAACGTCACGGCGCGCGGGCTGACGGGCGACGTCGCGTTGTCCACGGTCAACGGCGCGGTCAAGGCCAATTTCACGGAGGTGAAAAAGGCGGTCTCGCTCAAGTCGGTCAACGGCGGCGTGAGCATCGCCCTGCCGCCGGAGGCCAATGCGGATGTCTCGGCGCACACCTTGAATGGCGGCATTCAAAGCGATTTCTCGCTCCAGGTGAAAAGACATTTTCCGGTCGGGCAAAACCTCGACGGCAAGCTCGGCGGAGGGGGGCCGCCGATCAAAATGTCCAGCGTCAACGGCGCCATCCGTCTCGATCGCAGTTGAACCGTCGCGCTCGACAATGGCTGATCGCCGTGCGGATAGACGTTCCTGTCAGAGAACGGGCACAGCGTTGGCATGGGGCCTGGCTGCCAACCGCACGACGCCAGGAGTGAAACTCCAAAAACCAAATCCCAAACATCAAAGAAGCTCCAAGTTCCAATGTGGCGGTATCGAGGCGCCGTTTGGGGTTTGCAGCTTGGGATTTCTCTGGAGTTTGGTGTTTGGGTTTTGGTGGTTTGCCCGCGCC
>QHNT01000107.1 GCA_003218515.1 Verrucomicrobiota bacterium
GTCGGCAACGAAATTCCGACGCGCGAAAACGGCCGGACACGCGCTCCTGAAGCCATCATGCTCGAGGTGAATCGCGCGTTTGAAGCCGCCATCCGGCGCGATCCCACGAACTGGTTCTGGGTGCACAAACGGTGGAAGCCCGGCAAATGGAGGCCAAACGCCAGGCCGGAACCGGCCTCCGTGAACACGCGATGAATCCGAAAGTCGAAATCCGAAATCCGAAATCCGAACGGATTCTGGTGCGCGGGGTCAACTGGCTTGGCGACGCCGTGCTGACCACGCCGGCGTTGCTCCGGCTGCGCCAGGCCAAACCGGAGGCGCACATCGCGCTGCTCACGCCTGAAAAACTCAAGGACCTCTGGGTGCGCCATCCGGCCATTGATGAAGTCATCACTTTTACACCGGACCAAAGCCTCTGGCAGGTCGCTTCCAGAATACAGAGCTCAACGCCGCCAATCGAAGAGCATCGACAAAACCGAGCGGAACTTGTCCAGGGCTTGCATCAAGGTGGCACGGCTCAGGTCCACGACTCCGCCGAGCGCGTCTTGTCTTCTCCGTTTCGCCGACGGGCGTTCGACCTGGCCATCGTCTTTCCGAACTCACCTCGCTCTGTGCTCGAAGTCTGGCTGGCGCGGATTCCGCAACGAATCGGCTATGCGCGTCCGTGGCGCAATTTTTTTCTCACAACGCGAGTGCCTTCTCGGCCCGACGCTGTGAAAATGCGCAAACGCTCCGCCGCTGAGATTAAACGCCTTGTTGCCGCCGGCCCGGCCGGCGCAACATGCAACCTGCAACACGCGCCGCCGACGCCGGCCGCTCATCACCTCGGTCAGTATTTGCGCCTCGTCGCCGCGCTCGGGGCAAACCCCGAACCGCTGCCGCCGCTTCTCGAAGTTGCCGGGGACGAAGTCGCGGCTGTGAAACAAAAATTTTCGCTCGCCGACAGCGTGCGCTGGTTCGGCCTGAATCCGGGCGCTGAATATGGTCCGGCCAAGCGCTGGCCGCGCGACCGTTTCATCGCCGCGGCGACTGAAACGCAGAAGCACGCGAACTGTCGCTGGCTCATTTTCGGCAGCCGGACCGACGTTTCGCTCGCGACCGGCATGGCGAATTTGCTTCAGCAAGCTTTTCCGTCCGCTCCACCCCTGAACCTCGCCGGTCAGACAACGTTGCGTGAACTTTGCGCGTTGCTGAAACTCTGCCGCCTTCTTCTCACCAACGACACCGGGCCGATGCACGTGGCCGCGGCCGTTGGCACGCCGGTCGTCGCGATCTTTGGCAGCACCTCGCCCGAACTCACCGCGCCCGGATCGCCAGGTGATTCGCGTCACCGCCTGTTGAAGTCCGACGCGCCGTGTTCGCCTTGTTTCCGGCGCGAGTGCCCGATTGATTTCCGTTGCATGAAAAGCATCGAAATCGAAGCGGTCGTCGCAGCGGTGTTGGACGCCGGCAGTTCGCACGGTCGGGCCGGGAATATTTTGTAACCTTTCCCTTCACCCTCTCGTCCAACCAGCCAGCAAATCGTGAGCAGGTCGGTCCGGCGCGTGGTCGGAGGACGGTTCACAAAAAAAATGAAACAATAAAATAAAACAACAGTATGAAAAAACTACTCACATTGGCACTCGGTCTCTCTCTCCTCGGAGCCTTTGCGCCCGCGGCCCTCCGCGCCGCGGACGCCGACAACGGCGGAAAGAAGCGTCCCAAGCTGACCGAAGAGCAGCGCAAGCTGCGGAAGGAAATGGTGGAAAAATACGACACCAACAAAGACGGCAAGCTGGACAAGGCAGAGCGCGCCAAGATCAGCAAGGGAGACAAGGAAAAACTGGAGAAGGCCGGCCTCGGCGATCGCCACAAGAAGGGCGAAGGTCACGACAAGACGGGTTCGCCCAAATAACTCCGATTAAACGTTTCGTTTCGCAGCCGGAGCTCACAGGCTCCGGCTTTTTCCCGTCGGCAGTGGCCTAACTCAAATTGGCTTTAGGTGGATGCGCCGCTGCCGCGGCGCACGGCGGTGCCGCAGCACCGCCGCCACCAAGTTAGGACACTCCCTTTCCCGCCGCTGCTTGCCTTTCCTCCGTGCCTGCGGGATACTGTGCCTCGTGAACAACGTGACGGTGACGCAACTGACCGACCAGCTCCTGGCTTCTTACGCCCGCGTCGGCGGCATCAACCATCTCGACGGCAAAAACCTTCCTTCCAAGACGGCCATCGCCGCCATCACCGCCGATCTGTTGCGGTTGCTCTTTCCGGGTTTCTTCGATGAAAGACCGATTCATTCCTCCGAGCTGAAAGTCGAAACGACCACGCTGATGGACTCGGTTTGGGAACGGCTCGAAGACGAAATCTACAAAAGCCTCGAATACGCCCCGCCGCCGGACGTGAAAAAAAAAGAACTGCGTCCGATGGCGCGGAGTTTCACGGGCGATTTTCTGACCAGCCTGCCGCGCGTGCGCGAACTTCTCCAAACGGACGTCGAGGCTGCTTACAACGGCGACCCGGCAGCCTTGACCAGGGAGGAAGTCATCGTCGCCTATCCGTTCGTCGAGACCATCGCCGTCCAGCGCCTGGCTCGCGAGCTCTACCTTAAGCGCGTCAGCCTCATCCCCCGCATCATGACCGAATGGGCGCACAGCCGCACCGGGATGGACCTGCACCCCGGCGCGCAAATCGGCACGCATTTTTTTGTCGATCACTGCACCGGCACGGTCGTGGGCGAGACGACGACAATCGGGAATCACGTCAAGATGTATCAGGGCGTCGGTCTGGTGGCGCGTTCGCTCACGGGCGGCCAGATGTTGCGCGGCCAGAAACGCCATCCGACCATTGAAGATCACGTGACGATTTATGCCGGCGCGACCATCATGGGCGGCGACACCGTCGTCGGCGAAGGCACCACCATCGGCGCGAACGTGTTCCTCACTTACAGCGTCCCGGCCAATTCGTTGGTCATTTACGAAGACGTGCAGGTCAAAGTGCTGAACAAACTCGCGCGCCCGGTGGATTTTCAGATTTGACGCTGCCAAACAGGATTCAATGAGAGGCAGCCGGAGTCCTGTAGCCCAAGGAACTCTCCGCGGCTGATCCAAGCGCCGCATTCCCTTCCGACCCCTTGGCTCGCACAAGGACATCGGCAAAGCAACATTGGACTTAGTGGAGGCTGGTTGTGTGCTGCCAGAGCCAGACGACATCCTGGTTATTGGCCTGGTTCACAGTTTGGATATCCACGTGCTTGACGGGTGGCGTCGTGCGCGGGTCCCGCCACCGATGGATTTCCGCGTGGCCGTCCGCGAAGGAAAGCCCGCCGGCTTTGTTGTGATAACTAGCGGGAAAATCGGGCAACATCGCCTGCGCAGGATTCGGATAACCACGCATATCCACGACGAAGAAACCGTCGTTGATGCTGTCAGGGTGCTCATCGATCAGAACCCAGGTCATGGCGGGTCCCGGATCGACGAGGTCGGACAATTTGAGATATTTCCAAAAATACCTGTTGCCAACTTTGTCACCAAACCAAGTATAAACCCCCTCGTTCATTCCCATCCACGAATCCATTGACATGCTGCGCGCGCGCGGGACGCTCTGGCCTTTGTAGGGTCCCGCGGTTGGTTTGACCCGCACCACGTCCGCCGGACACTTATAGATTTGGAGGTTATTACCGGTATAGGGCCAGACGGCTCCTTGCATAATTGTGTTCGTCACATCCCAATTGGCCGGGTTGCCGTTGTTGTAGTCGAGGATGCCGTGGACCCATGCGTAGCGGTAATTTTTGTTGGCCGGATTGTCGTCCACGTATGCGAATGGGACTGTGTCTCGGTTGTCCTCCACATACATCCTCCAGGCCAGCATTAACTGGCGATCATTGTTCATGCAAGCGATACCCTGCGCCTTGGTCTTGGCCTTGGCCAGCGCGGGCAACAGCAGTCCCGCCAGGATGGCGATGATGGCGATCACCACGAGAAGTTCAATGAGAGTAAAGCCGCCAAGTTTTTTGCAACCGCCCCGGTGCGATAAAGATGAAACCTGTTTGAGCATAAAACTGCCTTTCAAAAAGTTATCGTGCTAACGAATGATAACTACCGCAAAAGCTTGAAAAAACAAGTCCGGTCTTGGCCCCACCGTCCCGCTTTGAAAGGCCAGAGCTGGTGACTCAAGCCTGCTCAGCCGTATCTATGCGCTCGCCTCACCTGAACCTTGTAGCCGCGGACGTCAGTCCGCGCACTCTGATAAAGCGGAAAACCAGCGCCGACTGACGTCGGCGACTACGGGTCGGGATCAGTGTCGGGGCGTTCATGCCCACGAGAGAATCCCGGAATTTTTATCGTACATTGGGACCCTGAACGGTGGGCGAGACTCCGTCGAGCCCTAACTAATTTCTATCCGTTGAAGATCAGGGCTCGACGGAGTCTCGCCCCACCCGGTTCAGGGGCGCAGCTTCTGGCCAAGGAGCTGTTTCAATGCTTCGCCAAAAGCCTGCGAATGTAATCCAGGTTGGTTTTCATGTCCTTCCGCACGTCGCCGGACGGCGCCACGGTTTCCAATTGCGCCCAGCCGCCGAAGCCGATGTCCGCGATGGCCTCGGCGACCTTCTCGAAATCAATCTTGCCCTGGCCCAACAGGTGCGGGTTGTCCTTCAAATGGAATTCGCAGATGCGGTCTTTGCCAAGCCAACGGATTTCCTTGAATGACGTGAATTAGCGCGAGTCAACGGCTTCAGGCAAAGCCGCATCGAAAGTCGAGCGCAAAAAACCACTGCCCGCTAAAAACTTTCACGTGATTCGCGCTTGCGTCGGCTCCCGATTCCATTAAACCAACCACGTTGGAAAACGGTTGTTATGCT
>QHNT01000108.1 GCA_003218515.1 Verrucomicrobiota bacterium
CGCCACATGGCCAATCGCGTAGCGATGCCCTTAAGGTAGCCGTGGACTTCCAGTCACTTTGCCGCTGCCACGGTCGTGTCGAATACTCCTGTCAGAATCCTGCCCTCGGATTTCGTTTGCACCCAGATGCGATACGGTCCGGATTTCGGGAAGGCGTAAGGAAACGAGACTTCTCCGGCGGTGCCAACGCCCTTCGTGTGGTTGCGGTGAAGTTCCCCTGCAGACGATTGCTGTTCCTCAGGCGACTGATGGGGCTGCCCGGTCAAAGCAGAACCCTTTCGGGCCATGCCCTTGACAAAGAATTCCTGGGCGGCCATCGAGAATGTCCCTACGGGATGAACGTGCGCGAAAACAGTCCCGTCCTGGCGCCGCACCACTGCGTGTCCGAGCATCCCCAGATAAGGCTCCAGCAGAGCGGGCTGGTTGTCGGGCGCGAGAAGTCTGACACGAAGCGATATATCGTGGTTCTCCATGAAGGGTCCGGGGTTCTCCCAGATCATTTTGTAGCCGCCGCCGGCGTCAACAACGTGCTGCACTGGATCATGCGGGTAATTGTTCCCTGGCCGCGGATCCCCTCTCTCGGCGTTGTCCATCTGCCACGAATCGTCCGCATCGGGCGGCAAAAACAAATTTGTCGCCAACTTCTGCGCCACCTCGAGCGAGCAAATCGGCTCCGCGGAGTCTCCCAGCCACAGCCTTTTCATCGCGAGTGACGCCGGCGGGATTTCGGCGGTGGCGGTGAGCGTTTCAGCGAAGCCGTCTTCGTGGGTGACATCCGCGTAAACGTGATAGGGACCGGCTGGAAGCGGGGGCAGTGGAGCTTCGAATTCCGTTTCGTTCCGGCGCGCCGGATGCAAATGGGCAAAGGCGCCCGGTTCACCGTCGCGAACCAGAAACAGGTGCATCATTTTGCCGTGGTCAGGAATAAGCGGCGTCCATTGACCGCGCCGTTCCGCGGAGTCCACCTTGATTGTCAAAATCTGTTGGTCGCGCTCCGTGCGCGCCTGGGCCAACACGGGCAGCGGTCTGTAGAGCGCATTGGTCCGATAGTTGGCGTCTTCGATGTCCCACCATAGCTTCCCGCCAAAAGCCAGGAGAGCGAGGACCCCTGCAGCCAGCCCCATGGCGCCGCGGCCACGCCACTGATCTTTCTTCGTCGGACGCGCTCCGGGCTCGAGACGGCTCTCGCCGAAAATCGCCCCGGCAATCTTCAGCGCGCCGAGGAAGAGGAGAACTGCGAGCGCCGACAGCACGATGCCGAGACCGCGAGACATGGGGCGTGTATTTGTCGCCATCGAGTTCACCGGGAGAATTAGAGTCCCCCTGCCGCGCGATCCCTCGATCGTTACGTCCACACTGTAGGCGCCCGGTTTCATAAGCCAGAGCGCCGCCGTGTAAAGGTTGGTTTCGCCGCGAACGAGTCTGGCTTCGTCCGGTGGTGGCGCGCCCTGGCGCCCGGCCTTCGAGAACACCGGCAGGACCATGACGCGCTCCACCGGCTCGCCTGGCACGCGCAGCGTGATTTCGGCGAGTCCGGGCACAACTTGCGGGGGACGAATGACGGCGCGGACAAAGTACTCACCGGCCTTGCCTTCGAAGAAGACGTTCGGGCTGCCGATGTGCGCCTCCGATGCAAGGCCGAACGCAAAAACGAAGAACGCGAGCCAGGTCCTCATCGTTTGAGTCGCAGCAGATAGTTTCCGAGCCACAACCCGATTCGCGCGGAGATCAACGCGCGCAGGAACGCCAGCGCCATTCCTTTGAACGTGATCGGATCGTTGTCAAAATCCCAGAAGCGGTTCATCCAGTCACCCGGCTGCGCGAAGTAAGGCCAGTGACCACTGCGCGCGAAGAACCGGTTGTCCGCGGCGTCGCTGAGCAGGAAAGCGGAGAAGGGCCACTGCACCGCGAAAATGACGCCCAGAAAAACCACCGCGAACGCTCCAGCCAACAGCCAGTCTCGCCACCATTCGCGGCGAACAACCGGAGTCTCCGAGGGAGCATTCTGTATGGTCCTGGACGAGCGCGCGAACAGCCGCTCGATTGCGTCAATGGCCGCCGCCGGCGCGATCAACAGCAGCGGAAACGCGGGCGGAACCATGTGATCCACCGGATGATAAATCGGCGCGAGTTTTGGGTGCGCGGGAAACAACGGCAGCACCAGGATCATGACGATGTAGAGCAACATGTAGGTGGCCGCCGCGATGGTTGCGGCCGCGCGCGCGCCCGACGCCCGCGCCGCGAGCACGAGCAGTAACGGAAACGGCGTGCAGACCACGCGATAAAACCAGGACGCGTGTTGGAGGTTTGGCCAGGTGAACTCAGTGGTAAAATCCGCCCAGAGCGCGATCAGCACGCCGGCGGCGAGCGCGCAGATCAACCCGCCGCGCGTCCGGGTCCCGCCGCGCGCCCGGTTTTGCGAAGAAAACACGAACAGCAAGACGCCCATGCCGACGGCGAACATTCCCAACCCGAGCACCGCGTGTGGGGGGCTGACAATTTTCACATCCAATCCGTAGCGGTTGTGCCACCAATCGTCGAATGGCGCGGAGGTCATCATCGCCAGCGCGCCCCAGATGGTCACCCATACGCCCAGCGGCGCGCGCAGGCCCCAAAACGAAACGGAGGCGTCGCGCGCTTGCCCGGTTCCGCGAAAGGTTGTCTTCAGGGCAATCGCAGCGAACAACAGCGCCGGCACAATCCCGCCTAATTGAATGAGGATGTGCGCCGGCGTCCAAAACGTATCGCGGCCGATCGTCGAGTGATGCGATATGTCCCAGAGCAAACCGATGGGCAGGAAGGCAAATCCGGCAACCGCCGCGTAAACCGACCGAGGCAGATTTTCGGTGTTGGCTGAAGGGACTGGGGTCCGGAACAGCGGCGCAATGTCTCCTCTTGTCGAATTCATAGGTTTGCTGGCGGCGACTGTAACGAATTCACCCGGAATATTCAATGACGCTCCATTCGCACATTGAACGCGCGCCAGGGTTCCCATACAGTTGATTCCATGGCCAAAGCCAAAAAACCGGAAACCGGCGAAGGTTATCTCGGCGAAACCATGGTCCACAGAATTTCCGGCGCCATGGGCGTGGTGGACAGCGTGCTCGAAGCCAAATTCGGGTGGCCGCCGGAGATCACGTTGAAGCTGAAGGATGGCTCCCTCAAGAAGGGCAAGCTCAGTGATTTCCGGGAGCCGAGCAGCGCCGAGCGAAAAAAAATCTCCGCTGCAAAAGAACACAAAAACATTTCAACCACGGATGGACGCAGATGAACGCGGATACGAACGGAGCGCGACCTTCAGGTCGCTTCAACTCCCGAAGAGCAGCAGGCATCCGATTCATCTCACGCGTGGATGCAATCGCACCGTGAAGCGGCGTGAACGCCGCGCTCCGCCGCCACCTCGCCCGCGTGTCTTCTCCCTCTCGAACCATCGTTGTGGTAGGGCGCGTCAGTCCCCTCGGGAAAAAGTGCGGCTACCCGGAGCGTTTTGCCCAAGCTCCAGAAAACACATCTCTCTGAGATTTCACTTAATCGTTTTCGTCTTCGTCTCCCGGCGGGGGCGGAGGAGCCTGGACACTAACCGACTGCTGATCGTAGTCCGTTTCCACGCCATTGACGTCATACGCCGCGATGTAGAAAGGAATATAGACATCCGGGCTCCATCCCGAAACCGTGGCCGATGTGCCTGTCGTATCCGCACCGTCCACCCAAACACCGAAGAACCAATCGTAGTAGAACACCGAATAGCTAACCGCAGGGCTAACCGCGTACGGATCTGCGGTCCACGTTGCCGTTACCGTGTTGTCTTCTGGATTGTAGGTGTAGACCGTGTTTAAGGTCGGACCCAACGTATAAACGCTCGCAGGGGCGGACTTTTTCTGCCTTCCCGCGCTGTCAGTTGTTAACACCGTAAACGTGTAAGCAGTTCCAAGCGCAAGACCCGTGACAGTCGCCGTAAGGTCCGCCGTGTCCGCCACGTCCGTGCCATTCTGATCGAAGACCGAATAGCTGTAAGGAGGCACGCCGCCGCTCGCAGCAGTCCAGGAGAGCGTCACGGAGGTTTGCGTCGAATCCCACGTTACCACTGGCGCGACCAATGGCGGCGCGTATGCCCCCGCATAGTCATAAGTAATCACTCCGCCCGCGAGGGAGGTAACTATGATCGTCCGGTACCCTCCACCCCTTCCTGAACCTCCGTGCCTCGTCTGCACGAGCGTTTCATGAACTGTGGCGGTGTAGAGATACCCCGACTCGTCCGCACCACTCCACGAGCCAGTCACTGAAAGCCCGGGAACCGTCTGGCGATACGGGAAAGTCAACACGGTCTGGTCAGGATAGGTGATCGTTGCAATACCATGCACTCCATCAAGGACCAAATACGTCCCGTTCGCATCATAGAACGCGAGGCGGTTCGATGAGTAGCTACCCGTTCCATTCCGCACGGTAACCACCGTATCCGCCTTCGCCTGCCCCGCAAAAACAAGTGAACCGACTAATACGAGAATTTGTAATGCCTTTTTCATAATTACAATTCATTGGGCTTTTCAGCTATACCCTGCTTCGCCCTTGCAGCCCTAAACATTCCGCGGCGTTACGTCGAGATAAAAATGGAAATTGCAAAAGCTGGCGGGAGCTCCGTGCGTCTGACTTTGTTCAGGCAAGCTTGTAAAAATACAAATTGTTCACCTGCACGTCTGCCATTTCAGTTCAACCACGGACCCGTCCTCCGTAGCAATACTGCGGAGGGTGGATGGACTTGGATGAACACAGATTCAGTCGCCGCAAAGGAACGCAAAGAGCGCAAAAGATCCTCTCCGCGTCGATGCCCTTTCCGCATCGGCTGGGGAGAAGGCGGCCAAAGGCCGGATGAGGCGAGTCTGGAAGAGTGGAGTGAGGGCCGGGGTGAGGAGTCGTTTTCTTCTTCACAGTCTCGCCATAATCAGCGGCCAGCGCCAGCCGCCGTTCAATTTCTTCTGAAGTGTGTGGAAACATCCGGTTGTAGGGCCCCGACCACCGGGCGTCGCACGGATACAGTCCTTCGACTGTGATTTCGCCTGTGCGTCCGCCCGTACCGTCGCGACAACTCGCTTCGAACCGCCGAAGAATCCGCGACAGGCACATGTATATTTCGTCGAGACTCACGGACAGCGAATATGCGGCGGGCAAGGCGTTGGATAGTGTCCGCCGACGACACGATGCTCACCTCGACGACTGCTTGCATCTTGCGGTGTCCATGCGGTCTTTCAGGGCCGAAAACGTTTCTGCCTTCGTCAAGGCCCTCCTTGATTGCGAGAAACGGCAAGCGCGCGAA
>QHNT01000215.1 GCA_003218515.1 Verrucomicrobiota bacterium
GCGCCGCACAAATGCGCGTCAGTCGCGCGGTGGAAAGATTGCGACGCGCGCTGATGCGGAGGGGAATCGCAGTTTCCGCCGCCGCACTGGCGGCAACCCTCGGCAGTGACGCCGTCGTGTCGGCGCCGGCAGGACTGGCCGCGAGCGCCGCAAGTTCGGCATTGGCCACCGCGGCGTCCGGGAGCGGAACGACTGTCACTCTGATAAAACTTATGACCATGACCAAACTCAAAGCGGGCATCGTCAGCGCTGTGGTTGCAGCGGGGTTGACGACCTCATTCGTGGTGCAACACAGTTCCCTCACCAGCCAACGAGAGGAAAACAACGCCTTGCGCGAACAGACAGAACAACTCGACCAACAACTCGACCAGGTTCGCGCGGACAACCTGCGACTGGCGAAAATTCAGTTGGATGCGAACGAACTGGACCAGCTTCGCAAGGAGCATCTGGAGACGCGGGGCTTCAGGGAAAAGCCGCTGCCGCCATTTGGCAAATCGGTCCTGATGCCCGCACCCTTCCAGTCCTGATCAATGCACTCGACAACGCCCTTGACGACAAGGAACCGTTTGTTCGCGCACCCGTCTGCCTCGCTTTGAGCAAGTTTGGGCCCGAAGCGAAGGCGGCCGTGCCTTCATTATTGAAAGCCGCGGAAGACGAAGACCCGATGGTGAAAAAGTCCGCTCTGGAAGCGTTAAGGAACATTGATCCGAATTCGTTGACACCAGAACGTCTCAAGTCCCTCCAACTTAGAGCAAATTGAATAAAACTGTAGCCGCAAAAGAACGCAAAGAACACAAGGGAAACAGACATCTTTGCGATCTTTGCGTTCTTTTGCGGCTAATAGCGGCTACACAATTTATGAAAACGCTCTGGCCGTATCTATTCACTCGAAGGTAGGGCAGGCGGCTCGCCTGCCCCGCTCGGACGCCAGTCCGAGTAGGCAAATTCGAAGATGCCGGCGATCACTTTTTAGCGATGTCCGCTGAGATCGCTCCGTCCTACGAAACCAGTGGCCCGGTTGGACAGGCGGGACGCCTGCCCTACTTTCTACTGCATACTCACGGATTAGCGGCTCGCTCACGGCCACCCTTTCACGCGGTAGAACGCCTGCGACAGATCATTTGTCACCCGCGTGGTAAAACTGGGGGTCACCACGGAAAAGCTGTTCTCGTCCGACCAGGCCGACAAGTCGGCGCTGCGCTGCAAGAGATATGTTTTTCCCAGGTGAAGCTGGCCCAGAGTCAGGTCCAACTCCGCGCCGCGGGCGGTCACCTGCACTCGCGGTGAAAGCGCCGCGACCACCGCCTGAAACCAATCGGCGATGATCCCATGCGCTTTGGTTGTCGGATGTATCGGGTCCCAAAAAACATAGTTTGCGCCCGGACCGTCGAATCTCTTGTCGAACAGCGTCAAGTCACTGATGGCGTCGATGCTGGTCTTGGTGAACCCGTAGGCCTTGGCGTTGGCGAGCAGTGAGTTCACCTGGCTGTAAAAATCGACACGAAACACTTTGAGCGCCGGATACGCTGGCTGGATCCGGTCCAACGCCTCAGCCAGTTGGCGATTGAACTGCTGCACTTTGCTCCGCAGGTAATCGCGAGTAGGTAGTTTGTTCAGCAAAGGGATTTCGGTCACATCCACGGTGTTCGGCACCAGAATGAATCGCGCGCCTTTCGAGTACAGCGCGACCAAGGCGTTGGAAAGGTTGCCCACCGAGTAAGCAATCTGTCGGTCCCAGCCGGCGTCGTTGAACCAATACTTGTCGTACTCCTGCAGGAAATCGTTGCCGCCCGCCCAAACAACGATCAGGGATTGATCGATGTTCGTCGCCGGAACAAAATCGGTGACCTGCCCGAATGTGTCGTCGGTCTGCGCGCCGCTGTGGGCAAAGTTGTTGCTCGGATTGTATGGGAACCCCAGGCGGACGGACAGATGCTCCACCCACAATGGACCGTTTGACCAGCGGCCGTTATAGTGAAGAAGCGGCTCGGCCGGCTCGCGGCCCGTGTCCGTCAGGCTGTCGCCGAAAGCGTACAGCCCGTCGTAAGCCGGCGCGGCGGCAAGCCAATGAATGACCAGGCCGAAGGCGAGACAGGAAAAAAGCAATCGTCTCACCAAGGCAACGAATACAGAGTTTCTCCCTCTCCCTGGGGGAGAGGGCCGGGGTGAGGGCGAGCGTTTCATCTCACTGCATAGATACCACTAAGCGCAAACGTGCGCGGGCGGTTGTAGCCGCCGACGTGAAGAGGAGGAAACCCGAAGGCCCGAAAGAGTCCGCCTCCTGACGTCGGCGGCTACGCGACTACATGTGCGCGATGATGTTATCGCCGAACTCCGAACACTTGATTTCTTTCGCGCCGTCCATCAAACGCGCGAAGTCGTAAGTGACACGCTTCGACGCAATCGCGCCGTTGAGTCCTTTGATGATGAGATCGGCGACTTCCGTCCAGCCCAGGTAGCGGAACATCATTTCCCCGCTGAGCACGACGCTGCCGGGGTTCACCTTGTCCTGGTTCGCGTATTTCGGCGCCGTGCCGTGCGTGGCTTCGAAGATCGCGTGGCCCGAGATGTAGTTGATGTTGCCGCCCGGCGCGATGCCGATGCCCCCCACTTGCGCCGCGAGCGCGTCGCTGAGGTAATCGCCGTTCAAATTCAGCGTGGCAATAACATCGAAATCTTCAGGGCGCGTGAGCACTTGCTGGAGCGTGATATCGGCGATGGCGTCCTTGATGACGAGGCCCGCGCCCGGCTTGCCTTCGGGAATTTTGCACCACGGTCCGCCGTCGATTTCCACCGCGCCGAAGTACTGCTTCGCGACCTGATAGCCCCAGTCGCGGAACGCGCCTTCGGTGAATTTCATGATGTTCCCCTTGTGCACCATCGTCACACTCTTGCGCTTGAACTTGATGGCGTATGAAATCGCGCTGTGAATCAGCCGCACGCTGCCGCTGTAGCTCACCGGTTTGATGCCGATGCCGACCTTTACGTCGCTGGGAAAATCTTTTGCGCCAACCGTCTTCCAGAATTCCTCCGCCTTCTGCTTCGTGCCGAAACGCACTTTGTTAAAATCCTTTGGAAACTCCTTCGCCATGAAGTCCAGAATTTTCTGCGCCTCGGGCGTGCCGCCGGCGTGCTCGATGCCGGCGTAAATGTCCTCGGTGTTCTCGCGGAAGATGACCATGTCCACTTTCTCCGGATGCTTCACGGGCGAGGGCACACCGGTGAAGTACTGCACCGGGCGCAGGCAAACGTAGAGGTCGAGCATCTGACGCAACGCGACGTTCAACGAGCGGATGCCGCCGCCGACGGGCGTGGTGAGCGGGCCTTTGATGCCGACGAGAAATTCCTTGAACGCCTCGACGGTGTCGTCGGGCAGCCAGTTGTTGAGTTTCTTGAACGCGGTTTCGCCGGCGAACACCTCGAACCAGACGACCTTGCGTTTGGCGCCGTAGGCTTTCAGCACCGCGGCATCGAACACGCGCTGGCTGGCGGCCGAGATGTCCGGCCCGGTGCCGTCGCCGCGGATGAACGGGAGGATCGGATTGTCCGGCACGTTCAGTTTCCCGTTTTGGTTGATGATTTTGCCGCCAACAGGCGGGGTAACGGTTTTGTAGGCCATGGTCGGATTTACGAATTACGATTTGCGATTTACGATCTCGAGAATTGGCTCGGCTGACAGAGGAAAAGACTGCTCGCCAAAGAAATCAAGACAAGAAAATATCTGGAAAAACGAATCGACGCTCGCCCTCACCCTGGCCCTCTCCCCCAGGAGAGGGAAGAGCGCATCAGCTTCGTGTGAAGGTTCTCACGTGTCTCTCGCACTCACCGTTTTGCGCGGTTGGTTTCAAAGGCACATAGTGAGTTGTCAAGAGGCAGAAAACGATTCTCCCTCTCCTGGGGGAGAGGGCCGGGGTGAGGGCGAGCGTAACAACTGATCTCCGAGCTATTGAAATTGACGCCGAGCGATTCGCTTATTTATCGCCAGTTTAGCGGCTGCTCTGTGGAGTGGCGTGCTTCGGGCAGCACACGGTTGCAATTCGATGTTTCGCACCGAATCGATGCGGCCGACAGCTTCCTGCAGGTCCCCGAAGTCATCAGCAAACTGCTTCGGTAAGCTTTGAATCACGCCACCGCTGTCAACCTCGCTGCAGAACCGTTCGCAAACACAGCTTTCACCTGCGCCACGGCGTTCTCAGCCGTCAGTCCATATTTGTTCCGCAGGTAATCCACAGAAGAAGCGTGCTCGATGAACTGGTCGGGCCAGCCGATGCGCACCACCGGTGTGGCGACCTGTTTGTCACTGAACAGTTCAAGAACGGAGCTGCCGTAGCCGCCCATGAGCGCGTGGTCTTCCAGCGTGACCACGGCGTCCGCGGCCCGGCCAAAGAATTCCGTGGTCGCGGCGTCGAGGGGTTTCGTGAAACGCGGGTTGATGATGGCACAATCGCAGCCTTCGGCGGCGAGTTGCTCGGCGGCTTTGCGCGCCAGCTTCTGCATGTTGCCCAGCGCGAAGAACGCAACCTTGCGCCCGCCACCCCTCACCCTGCCCCTCTCCCCATCCGATGGGGAAAGGGAATCGGAGAGGGGTGAGAAGTTTTGAACCACTTCTGCTTTCCCAATCTCCAGCAGGCGCGGCATGTCCTTGATCGGCACGCCTTCGCCCGGCCCGCGCGGATAGCGGATAAAACAGGGATGCTTCTGGTGCGTCGCGGTGAACATCATGTCCACCAGCTCGTCCTCGTGCGTGGGCGCCATCGCGACGAGGTTCGGCAGGCAACGCAGGTAAGCGATGTCGAACAAGCCGTGGTGCGTCGGGCCGTCGTTGGCGGACAGGCCGGCGCGGTCCATGCAGAAAATCACCGGCAAATCCTGCAAACAAACGTCGTGGTGCAGACAATCGTAGGCGCGCTGGAGGAACGTCGAGTAAATCGCGCAGACGGGATGGTAGCCCATCGTCGCCATGCCGGCGGCGAAGAGGACGGCGTGTTCCTCCGCGATGCCGACGTCGTAGTAGCGATCAGGCATCGCCTTCTCCAAAGTCTTCAAACCGGTGCCGCTCGGCATGGCCGCAGTGATGCCGATAACGGAGTTGTCCTTTTGACAGAGCTTGACCATCGCCTGGCCGAAAACATCCTGCCAATTAGGCGGCGCGTCGGGTTTGGGCGCGGGTCCCGCGCCGGTCTTGATGTCATACGGGCCGGTGCCGTGGAATTTTTCGGGGTGCTGAATTGCGACGTCGTAGCCTTTGCCTTTCTTCGTCAGGACGTGCAGCACGACTGGCAGGCCGGATGTTTTGGCGTATTCCAACACGTTGATCAACAGCGGCAGGTCATGGCCGTCAATTGGCCCGATGTAGCGCAGGCCCATTTCTTCGAAGATGACGCTGTTGCCGAAACCGCCACGGCCGTCCGCGCCCAGAGAACTGTCAGCGGGCCGCAAGGTGACTTCGGTGACGGCGCCTTTGAAGCCCTCCTCGGCTTTGTGCGCGAGCCTCAACGCCAGTTCACCTTTCGGTAATCGCTTCATCAATCGTTGGATATCCTTGTGCAACCGGTTATAGGAAGGGTGCGTGATGATTTTGTTCAGGTAATGGGCGATCGCCCCGACATTCTTGGCAATGCTCCATTCGTTGTCGTTCAGAATGCCGATGAAGCGCTTCGTCGTGTACGCGATGTTGTTGAGCGCCTCGAAGGAAATGCCGTTGGTCAACGCCGCGTCGCCGAAGATACAAACCACATTCTCGTCGCTGCCGCGTTGATCGCGCGCCGCGCACATGCCGAGCGCAGCCGACAACGCGGTGCCGGCGTGGCCCGCGCCGTAACAATCGTGCTCGCTCTCAGTGCGGAGCGCGAAACCGTTCAAACCGTCGGTGGTGCGGATGGTGTGAAAGCGGCTCTTGCGGCCGGTAAGGAGTTTGTGGACGTAGCTTTGATGGCTCACGTCCCAGACGAACCGGTCTTTTGGCGTCGAGAAGACGCGATGCAACGCGATGGTCAGTTCCACCACGCCGAGGTTGGGGCCGAGATGGCCGCCGTTTTTGGAAAGGACGGTAATGAGTTCGTGGCGGATTTCCTCGGCCAGTTGCTGCAACTGGTCCAGCTTGAGCTTCTTGATGTGTTCCGGGCTGTCCACCATGTCGAGGTATCTGTTCATAGGCAGGGAAGGAAAGGAGTGGAGTTAATGAAGTGATGGAGTGATGGAGTGATGACTGGAAAATGAAACCATTACTCCAACAGTCCAATACTCCAATGCCCCCAGGTTGTTCGGGTCGGCTTTCAAGTTGGAAGAGATTATTCCGCGGGTGAATCATCCCCGCGGTTGACGGATTTGAGCTGGAGTTCGCCGGACGCGTTTTTCTCCAGTTGCTGGATTTTCAGCTCGGCTTCGGCCAGCTTGGTGTGGCAGATTTTGGCGAGGCGCGTGCCTTCCTCGAAGCGCGCCAAGAGCGTTTCCAGCAGCAATTCATCGGATTCCATCTCCTCGACGATGCTTTCGAGCTTCTTCAGCGCGTCTTCAAAAGGCAGGTCTTTGCCGGCGGTGGTCTGGGCTGCGGCCGTTTTAGTTGTCTTCGACACGAGACGAAAATTAGAACAAGCTGGGCCGGGCGTCTAGTCGATTGTGGAGAGGGAAAACGCTCGAAAAACGCGCCCGGCCAGCAGTCTGTGTTTGACTTTTCGTCCCCGTTAGCCTTAAACTGCGCATGTCTGCGTTGATTCGTTACGTTCCTTTCGACCAACGCCCCGCGTGCAGCCGGGATTCGGCTCTGAGCCGATCAACCCGGCAAGCGTCCATAAATAGTTAAGGAGATGATTCTATGAAACCAAAGTTGTTCAGCCTGATGCTGCTCGCCCTGTCGCTCGCGACAACCCGGCTGCTGGCCGCCCCGTTGGGAACGTCCTTCACTTACCAGGGCCGGTTGACCGACGCCGGCAATCCCGCCACCGGCGTCTTTGATTTACGATTTACGATTTACGATTGGGCCACCAACGGCACGGCTCTCGCCGGGCCAATCACGAATTCGCCCACCAGCGTGAGCAACGGCCTGTTCACCATCACGCTGGACTTCGGCCCGAGCGCGTTCGACGGCACCGCTCACTGGCTGGAGATTGCTGTGCGGCCCGGCGGCAGCGCAGGCGGTTTCACACCGCTGAATCCGCGTCAACCGCTGACACCGACGCCGTATGCTCTGTATGCGCTGACGCCGGCTGGACCCGAAGGGCCGCAGGGACCAGCAGGGCCACGAGGTCCTCGCGGCGCGCAAGGTCTCCGAGGACCACAGGGGCCGGTGGGGCCTGCCGGCACCACAGGTCCTCAAGGCTCGCCCGGTCCGGCCGGCCCTCAAGGACCGGCTGGCCCGCAAGGCGCCACCGGGGCGACCGGTTCCCAAGGCCTAGTCGGCCCCGTTGGTCCTCAAGGGCCGGAAGGTGCAACCGGTTCCCAAGGGCCACAAGGTCCAACTGGCACGACTGGTCTTGCGGGTCCGGCGGGGCAAAAAGGGTTGAATTGGCACGGCGCATGGAACAATGCGTCGAACTACCTGGCCGATGACGCGGTTTTTTTCAACGGTTCGGCCTGGACGGCCAAGCGTTCGAACACGAACGTCTCCCCGGTTGAAGGCGCTGATTGGACCACGCTGGCTCAACAAGGCGCGACGGGTCCGGCTGGCGCTCAAGGACAGGCTGGTCCGCAAGGCGCCACCGGGCCGACCGGTTCCCAAGGCCTAGTCGGCCCCGTTGGTCCTCAAGGGCCGCAAGGTGCAACCGGTCCCCAAGGGCCACAAGGTCCAACTGGCGCGACTGGTTCTGCGGGTCCGGCGGGGCCGAAAGGATTGAATTGGCTCGGCGCATGGAGCAATGCGTTGAATTACCTGGCCGATGACGCGGTTTTTTTCGACGGTTCGGCCTGGACGGCCAAGCGTTCGAACACGAACGTCTCCCCGGTTGAAGGCGCGGATTGGACGACGCTGGCTCAACAAGGCGCGACAGGTCCGACCGGCGCTCAAGGACCGGCTGGTCCGCAAGGCCCTGTCGGCGCGAGCGGTCCCCAAGGCCCAGCCGGTTCCGTTGGTCCCCAGGGTCTCCAAGGTCCGGTTGGCCTGACTGGCCCGCAAGGACCGCCCGGCTCGGCCGATGCGTGGTCGCGCACAGGAAACGCGGGGACTGATCCCAGTGTGAACTTCCTCGGCACGACGGACAACCAGCCGTTAGAGTTCAAAGTGAACGGGCGGCGCGCCTTGCGGCTGGAGCCGACGACTAATGATGTCAGCCACTCGAACACCGTGAACGTGATTGGCGGTTCGCCGATGAATTTCGTAACACCGGGAGTTTATGGCGCGACGATCGCTGGCGGCGGAGGCGAGTATGGCGGGACTTCATACACGAATCGAGTCACCGCTGGTTTTGGCACCGTGGGCGGCGGTTTGGGAAACACCAGCAGCGGCCTTTCTGCGACGGTGCCAGGCGGCAATTTCAACACCGCCGCGGGAGACTACAGCTTCGCCGCCGGAAACAGAGCCTATGCAAATCACCAGGGGAGTTTCGTCTGGGCCGACTCCCAAAGCGCCGATTTCAGTTCCACAACCAACGATCAGTTTGCTGTTCGCGCAAGTGGCGGGGTGCAATTCGCGACCAATACCAGCCTCTTTTGCGGTCAGCAAATGCGTCAGATGCTCAACCTGTGGGGAACCAAATACGGCATCGGCGTGCAAGGTCTCACGACCTACTTCCGTACTGATGACACTGACGCCAACAACGGCTTCTCCTGGTACAAAGGCGGCGTTCACAGCGATACTTACGCCGACCCAGGCGGCGGCACCGAGCTGATGCACCTGACCGGCAAGGGGCTTTGGGTCAATACCACGTTCGTCAGCACGAGCGACCGCAATGCCAAGCAGGACTTCGCCGCCGTGGACTGCCGCAGCGTACTGGACAAAGTCGCGCAATTGCCCATCCAGACGTGGGCCTACAAGGCCGATCCCAAGACCAAACACCTCGGTCCCGTCGCGCAGGATTTTCACTCCGCATTCGGCATCGGCACGGACGACAAACACATTGCGACCGTGGATGAAAGCGGCGTGGCGCTGGCGGCGATCCAGGGGTTGAACCAAAAGCTGGAGGAAACGCTGCAAGAGAAGGAAACGGAGATAACGGAGTTGAAGCAACGACTCGAAAAGATGGAGCAAATGATGAATCAGAAAAACGGAGGTGCGAAATGAAAAGTTGGCGGCAAAATCCGAAATCCGAATGGCGAAACCCGAAAGAAGTTCGAAGACCGAATGTCGTGGTGCGACGATCGAGCTTTGGAATTCGTTATTCTTTCGTCATTCGTCATTCGTTATTCGTCATTGCTTGTTGCGCTGCGCTTTTTCAGGCACCCCGCTCAGCAAACGCGCAGAGCTACTCCATTGACTGGTTCACGATCGGCGGCGGCGGGGGCGCCAGC
>QHNT01000216.1 GCA_003218515.1 Verrucomicrobiota bacterium
CCCGTCCAACGGTCCCATGAGTAAGGACTGGTCCGCCAATCACCGTTTAACGGCTGCGCTGCGATACGCGGAATGGCCGTCTCGGTAAGCGCTATGAAGACGTTGCGATGAAGTCCGCCTGTATCAACACGCGCGCTGGCAAACGGGCCTAAAACGACGAGTATCGCCGTTGCTGCGGTCAGGGCAACACCAACCCGCGGGCGCAACCGGACGCGCCGTGCCAGCAGCGGCAGAACGCCGGCCGCGCAAAGAATCAGGCCGATCAACATCAGGTTTTCTCCAGTCAAATGATGGCGAATCGAATCGGCCAGCGCGCCGCGTGTGGCACGGAGCACGGGCATCGTTATTGGCGATGACATCAAGCGGATCAGCGGAACATTTATGGCGACGTAGAGCGCCGTCGCGCTGTAAACCATCCACCCAATCCACGGGCGACGCCGGGTGATTCGGTCCAGCAGCGCGAACACCAGCACGATCAGCAAGTCCTGCCATAGATAGGCGACGGGCGACCAGGCAGAGAGCGGAACGTTGCGCCCGGCCAGAACCAGAATCCGGGCCAGCAGCAGAACGCCAAAGAAACACATCACTTTCATTGCATCACCAGATTCAACCGCTTAAGCAGCGGTAACGAAACGACCAACCCCGTGCCGCGGCGATGCCAAAGCCAGTCATGCACAAGAACCGCAGGCGCAGGAGGATGCCGATAAATGGCCGCGCGGTCACCCACGAACGCCAGCGGAATCACCACCAAATCAACGTCATCCGGCGGCGAGGCGTCGAAGAAGCCGTGAACGAACTCAACGTTGTGGCCTACAAATCGGCGGGCTGAACCAAGGTTTTCCGCGCTGGCATCGATGATGGTCAATCTGGCGCTCGGCAAAAGTCGCTGCAAAATCAACGCGGTGCGCGGAAACATTCCTCCGCCCACGATTTCCACGCGGCGTACGCTCTCGAGGTGTGGCAACAATGCGCGAAAGGCGCGTTCGTGTTTTCTGAGCACGAACCGTTGCAGCGTTGTCGAGCGCAAAACCAGTCGCTCCATTCTGTCGAGGTTGAAATATCCCAGCCAGCGCAGTACTGCCGGCCACCGGCTTGTTCGTAAATCGGTCAGCTTGCGCCGGGACAATCGGGTCCAGTGTTCGGCCGGTCGGGCGTGATGCTCGACGTGATAACCGTCGTTGAAGAACAGAAGATTGTAGAGCCGGCCGTAGTGACTTGTCGTCCCGTGTTCGTGTTCGAAGTGTCCCTGAAGCCGGCAAAGGCCCAGTCCGATGAGCCAGCCGGGAAGATAACCCGTCACAAAACATCCGGGCGCTAAAGTCAGCATCAAGCTCCACAACACAAGGACTAAAAGAGATTCCAGCGCGAGCTGTCGCGACCAGCGCCAGTCCGACGGCTTGTCGGCGTGATGAGCGAGGTGCCGGTCGCGCCAGAGTCGTTGCGGAATTCCCAGCACCAGGCTTTCAAACGCCGAGAACATCGTGTTCAAGCTTCGCGCCCGAAAAAACGGCAGATGAATGAAGTTGTGTGAGATTGTGTTCGCGTTCCACCACAGGCCGAGAGCAATCAGTGGAATCGACGGAAAAGCGAGCAGGATAATCCCGTGAACGACTGACAGGGCGACGAACAGGGCGTCTCATCGCGAATGCGAACGATCGAGCGGACCGCCAGGTCGCGCGTTATCGCTGAGGCGGGGATTCGTCAGCGCGAAAGACATGAGTCGAGTTGGATTGGTCGCGAGTCAGTTCTTCGGCTGGGTCGGCGCGGTTTTGTTTTTTGCCTTTGAATCGCGCAACTTCGCCAGTTGTGTCAACGGCTCGTAGTCCTTTTCCTCTTTCACTTTGGTCAAGCCCATCGCGACGGGATATACGTCCGGGGTTTCCGGCTTCGCATCCGTCTTTCGCAACGTCCCTTTCTCGCCGTATCGGCTGCCGAACGCAACAATCTGGCCCGTGCCGGCAACAGCTTTCAGGTCGGCCCATTCGTTGCGGCAGGCCTTTGGTTTGTCCGGATTCACTTTGTAATACAGATAACCGCGCTCGGCTTTTTTGTAGGTGTAACCGTAACCTTCCGCGATGGCGAACGCACCCCGGATTTGGACCCGTTCGGGATTTGTCTCGTTCGGCTCAAACACGATCTTGTCCACGAGCGCGTAAACGCCGATCGGGTCGCTGGCGAGCGCCCGTGCCGCGCCGACGCTGAGCAACATGACCAGCAGCGTCACGAGTTTGAAATTGTTCCCGCGCGCCGGCAGGCGCGCGCCGATCCCAGTCGAGCCAATGGCTGGACGAGTGAAGTTGCTTGGTGATGAAGCGAGGAGTGTTTTCATAAGAGCAGTCTGATGATAGGCCGGGGCGCAAGTTGTCACAAAGATGTAAAAGAGCTGCAAAAGAAATGCGAGTTTCCGGATAAGAAGCAGACTTGGATGAGGCGCTTGGCACTAGCACCCTGTCGAGTCCGGTCTGCAAGATTTCCTAAGACCCTCACCCTGTCCCTCTCCCCATCCGATGGGGAGAGGGTGGCCTTCAGATCGGGTGAGGGGAATACGTGCCTCACCTCAGCTTGGTGGTGGTGCCGAGTTCCCATTTGGATGTCTTGCTCAAATTTGGCTCGTCATTTTCGAGATTGAGTATAGCCTGTTTGAAATGGGCGAAGGTCACTACCTCACAGCATTGAAAGGCCTCCGGCTGAAGATGACTTTGCTTTTACTCGTCGCTTCGGCGCAGGCCGAGGTTGTTCCTTGGCCATTGACAGGCACGGCAGTCGCGAAGGATGGAGCACTCAGGATCGACTGCGTGAACAACCTCCACCAAATTGGGTATGCCGCAAAGCGCTTCGCCAACGACACGGGGCATTTCCCTTCGGCCTTTCGGGAACTGACGAACTACCTCGAAAGTCCGAAGCTACTTCTCTGCCCGGCGAATGCCGCGCACTCACCGCCGGCATCGTGGGCCGATCTGGATTGGGACGCAGTGGACTACGAGCTGGTTCCCGGAGCTAACCCCGCCGACCCCGTTACCCGCCTTTGCCAGTGCAAAATCCATAACAACTTCGTCAATGCGGACGGTTTCGTTGCCACGCAGGATGATTATCATGCAGGCTGGCCCGCTGTGATCGCCCATCCGCTGGACGAGGAAGCTACACCGGGATCGACCGTTCGGTTTGAGGTGAAAATTACGGCGAACGCCCTTCAGCCTCTTTACTTTCAGTGGCGGAGGGAGCACTTGTATTTTGTCACGAACGTCTCCTTCATTACCAACACCAACCTTTACGACGGTGGGTTCTATCGAACGAACCGTGAGGCCAGTTTTACGGTGGCCGAGCTTCCGGGAGAGACCAGTGCCGTTTACGTCATGCAAAACGTCACGACGAACGTGTATGATTACTATAGCGCCGCGATCTCAAACGCTCTCGGTGTTGCCCTTTCACAGCGCGCGAGACCTTTGGTGCTTTCCGTCGTCGCCACGCGTGCCACGAATGACTATTGGTTCGGGCTTAGATGCCAAAACAATCTCAGACAGATTCGGCTTTTAGCCGGAATCCGGGAGGCTTTTTATCCCGATCAGGCGATCACGAACTTCAGCCAGATGCTGAATTATGACGGGTCTCCGATGTTCGAATGGCCCGTCCTGCTTTTTTGTCCAGCCGATAAAGCCAGAACCGCTCCTGCCGATTGGAACAATTTTGATTTTTCCAACACCAGTTATGAAATTCTGCCGCATCCCTCAATCGAAGAGGACCCTGTCGCTCCCTTTTGCCAATGCAAAGTGCATCACTATTACGCTGCGATGGACGGTTCCGTTGCCTACGCCACGAACAGTCCGCTGTTGGTTGGGCTGCTTGAGGATCAGACCGCAACGTTTGGAAGTGATGCAGTGATCCGAGCAAATGCACTCGGTCTGCCTCCGCTTACCTACACTTGGTATAAAGACGGGCAGCCTGTCTTAACAACGACCAACAGGACACTAACACTGAGCAACGTTGTTCGTGGTGATGCCGGCATGTATTCCGTTGTGGTCAGCAACTCTGCGGGCAGCGTTCAGAGTAGCAGCACAACACTCACAGTGCGAATACCGCAACGGCTGGCGAACCCGCAGTTCCCTTCCCAAGGCGTCCTTCATCTCAGTTCGGCCTACGCCGATGGATGGCCGGTTTCTCCCGGTGAACTGGCTGGCTTTGAAGTCGAGGTAAGTCCCAATCTGCTGGACTGGACGACCTTGGCCAACTCGTTGTCCGTGTCGAATGGTTTGTTGATCTTGCAGGACAACAATTCGGCCAATCAAACAGTGCGCTTCTATCGCATCATTCAACAGTGACACTGATTCTTCGCGAGTCACTTGGCTTCCACAAACTCCGGTTTCAAATCGCTCTTCGGCACAGCGACGAAATGGAACGGCGCCGTCAGCGCCTGGATGGTCAGCGCGCCGGGCGGGGGGGAGGTCCGTTTCACGAAGATTTTCAGTGATTTTTCGGTTGGCTCCACACGGACGATTTCAATCGTGTAACCGCCGGTGCGTTTGGTGCCCATCGTCGCGGCGACGATCATTTCCTTAGAGAAATCGACCGGCGGAATCCTTTCGGCTGATTGTTCCGAAATCGAATGCTGTTTCCGGAATCGCTCCCACGCCGCAGCATCGCGGATGACTTCCTGCTTGGCCTCCTTGATGCCGCTGAGCGCGCCTTTGGCCAGCGAGCGGATCAGCAAGGATCGGTCGTTTGCGTTCACACAATTGAATAGACAAACGAAAAACAGGCCGACGAGCAATGATTGAATGACGTTCATGGCAGTTCCCACGGTTTTCCAACCGCGCATTGGGACCATGAACCGCCCCCTCACCCGACCTCCGGCCACCCTGTCCCCCTCGGAGGGGGAGAGGGACGGGGTGAGGGGGCGCTTCATCGAGTTCATTTCCAGCCGCAACACGCTTTCACTTTATCATCGAATGGTGTGAAGCCAAGCCGCCTTTTCTTTTGTTTTTCCGAGTAGCGCATGTCACAGTTCGACCATGATTCTCATGGCGGAAGAGCTCGACAGCCTCGTCAACATTCGGCATCGGTCGCCCCATACTTTGCTCGGCATGCATCCGCTTGGCGACGGCTCAGGCGTCGTGGTGCGCGCGTTCCTTCCCGACGCGGCAACGGTCGAAGTCGTTCCGGTACACGAAAAGGGCAAGCCGAAAATCCAACTGAAACGAATCCATGGCGCAGGCCTGTTTGAAGGCGTCACCAAAGAGACCGGCCGCGTGTACGCTTACGACCTGGTGATCACCGGCCAGGGGGGGGGCCGGCGTCAGACCCGCGACCCGTATTCTTTCCTGCCGACGCTCGGCGAAACGGATTTGTATTTGTTCGGGCAGGGGAACGAGCGGCGCATTTACGACAAGCTCGGCGCGCACCTTCGGACGGTCGATGGGGTTCCGGGCGCGAGCTTCGCTGTTTGGGCGCCGAACGCGCAACGCGTCAGTGTCGTCGGCGATTTCAACCGCTGGGACGGACGGTTCCAGCCGATGCGGCACCTGGGTCCCTCCGGTGTCTGGGAAATTTTCATACCTGGAGTTCGTGATGGCGCGCTCTACAAATACGAAATCAAGGATGCCCACGGCGCGCTCGCGTTGAAAACCGATCCCTACGGGTTCTTTTTTGAACCTGCGCCGAAAAACGCCTCCATCGTTTGGGACAATCGCAAGTTTTCCTGGAGCGACGAAAAATGGATGAAGCGCAGAAGCGAACGCGATCCGTTGCGCTCGCCGATGAGCATTTACGAAGTTCACCTTGGCTCATGGCGGAAGAAATCGATCGCCGAATCCTTCAGTTACCGCGAACTGGCCGCGCCGCTGATTGATTACTTGCGGAAATTGGGATTCACGCATGTCGAGTTCCTGCCGCTGTCGGAGCACGCGTTTTACCCGTCGTGGGGCTACCAGGTCACCGGCTTTTACTCCCCGACCAGCCGCTTCGGCACGCCGGACGATTTTCAGTATCTTGTCAACGCGCTTCACGAGGCGGGCATCGGCGTGTTGGTGGACTGGGTGCCGGCGCATTTTCCGCGCGACGACTGGGCGCTCGCGCGTTTCGACGGCACAGCGCTTTACGAGCATGAAGACCCGCGCAAAGGGGCGCATCAGGATTGGGGCACGCTCATTTTCAATTACGGTCGGCACGAAGTGGACAATTTCCTTACGGCCAACGCGCTCTTCTGGTGCGACCGTTACCACATGGACGGTCTGCGCGTGGATGCCGTCGCGTCGATGCTCTACCTGGACTACTCGCGCAAAGAAGGGGAGTGGATTCCGAACCAATACGGCGGTCGTGAAAACCTCGAAGCGGTCGAGTTCCTCCGCAAGTTCAATTACCTCGTTCACACCGAGCACCCCGGCGTCGTCACGATTGCGGAGGAATCGACCGCCTGGCCATTGGTCACCCGGCCCCCGTACCTCGGCGGACTCGGCTTTTTGTTCAAGTGGAACATGGGCTGGATGAATGACACGCTCAACTACTTCAGGCGCGACCCGGTTTATCGCAAGTACCATCAGAACGACCTCACCTTCGCGATGCTCTACCATCATCATGAAAATTTCATTCTCCCGCTCTCGCACGACGAAGTGGTGCATGGCAAAGGCTCGCTGCGCGGCCGGATGCCGGGCGACGACTGGCAGGCCTTCGCGAACCTCCGCGCGTTGCTCGCGTATCAATGGCTGTTCCCCGGTAAGAAGTTGTTGTTCATGGGCGGCGAGTTCGGCCAGAGCAACGAGTGGAGCGCGAACGCGCAGTTGGACTGGTGGCTGCTCGACGCCGGTCCGTATCATCGCGGCACACAGCGACTCGTCGAGGATTTGAACAAACTCTACGTCGCTGAACCCGCGCTTTGGGAAAGCGACTATGACCACGACGGTTTTTTTTGGGTGGACTGTTCGGACCACGAAGGCAGCGTGCTCTCGTTCATCCGACAAACCAAAGGCGCCGGCAGCCGGTTGCTCGTCGTGCTGAACCTGACACCCGTTCTGCGGCGGAGATATCGCATCGGGGTGCCTTCGGGCGGTTTTTGGCGCGAGGTGCTCAATAGCGACTCCGAAATCTATGGCGGCAGCAACCAGGGCAATCTCGGCGGGGTAACAGCGCTGAGCCATCAAACCCATAACCAACCGTTCTCCGCCGAATTCACCCTGCCGCCGGTCAGCGTGACGGTGTTCAAGCTCGAGAACCGCGGGTGAGCCTTCACCTTCTCCTTGCATTGCGCACACGGTAGAGTCGTTGCCCTTCTTCTCGAAGGCGGTGGCCTGAGCCGCCAACTGTCGATCGAGAAAATAGCAGCACAGATTTAGCAGCGAGAGCGCGGCATTGGCCGCCATTTCAGCAGAAGACACGGACGCACACGGACGTACACCGACTGGCACCGACATAGGCACAGTCAGACTGTTTTGTGTTCGTCCGTGTTTGTCCGTGCTCGTCTTTGCACGCTTTCGCTCCTGGTCCACCCACGCGCGCACCTCCTCCAGGGTGGCGC
>QHNT01000061.1 GCA_003218515.1 Verrucomicrobiota bacterium
AGGCCTGCAACGGGTCCGGGCTGCCGTCGAAGCCGTTGTTGCTGGCCAGCACTCTGCCGCTCGCGTCGAGCAATGTGAGCACCGCGTCGGCCTTGGAGCCGAGAGTCTTGGCGGCGACATCGAACACCAGAGTCTGGCCCGCCTCCGCGTCGAAGTCGAACTGGTCCACGGCGCCGCTTTTGTCGTGCACGCCCCAGAAGGAGGCAGGCAACGCTTCGACAGCATGAACCCGGTTCGTGCCGGACAGATAAACCTGCGGCAAATCGTCCACGTACAGTTTGATTCGGGCGCTCTCGCCGTTCGGGCTGACCGCCGAAAGCTCGTAAGCGCCGCGGGGCAGATCGTTCGGCGTCGTCACGATGACCCCAATCTCACTGGGTCGGGCTTCAACATCTTTCGCCAATTCCACCTTGACTCTGGTGTCGTGTGATTTTACTTCGGTGACGCCCACAAGATTGGCCCCGAGCAATTTGAGGCGAAACTCCTTGCCGCGCTGGATGCCGCGCGGTTCGGTTCGCGATAGTTCCGGTTTGGCCGGCGTCTGCAATTTACCGTTTTGGACGTCGAAAAACGCAACTGTGCCGTCGAGCCGTCCGACGACAAGCGCTTGGTTGTCCAACACAAATGCCAGCGCCGGCGACCAGTCCGGCTGCTTTTCCAGCGACAGCTTTTCCTTCAGCTCCACTGCATCCCAAAGTTTGACGGTGCGATCGTCGGCTGAGGAAGCGAGCGTTTTACCGTCGGACGCGAAGGCGAGGTTGAGAATGGCGCCCTCGTGGGCGAAACGCGCTTCGAGGAGCGGGTTGGTCGTCTCTGCCGCAGTCTCGCTGATTTGCCAGACGCGGATTCGATTATCCACGCCGCCGGCAACCAGTCGTTTGCCGTCGGGGCTGAAGGCGACGGCGTATTGTTCCTTGAGCGGCTGGGCAAGCGTGTCGCGCCGTTCGCCCGTCGCGACGTCCCAGAGTTTCACCGTGCGGTCCGCGCTGGCGCTGGCGAGAATCTTGCCGTCCGGACGGAAAGACAGACCGAACACGGCGCCATTGTGGCCGGAGAGCGTTTTGAGTTCCTCGCCGGTCTCGACGTTCCACAGTTTGATCTTCTGGTCATAGCTGCCGGTGGCCAGCGTCTTGCCGTCCGGCGAGACCGCCAGGGAGTAGATCGCGTCTTTGTGGCCTTCGAACACGTAGAACAAATTCCAGTCGTTAAGGTCCCATTGCCGCACTTCACCGAGCCATCCGGCTTCGCCGCCCGCAGCGTACAGGAATTTGCCATCGGGAGAAAAGGTGACGGCGTTCACGTTGCCGCGATGCCCATGGAGCGTGCGCACAATCGCGCGCGTCTCGGCCGAGCGCAATTCGACCTCCCCATAGCGGGCGATGGCGATGAGTTTCCGGGCAGGCTGGTACGCGATTGCGTTGACCGCTTTGCGCGGTGGAATTTTGGGTTCGATCTTCGGCGTGACCAACTCCCTGATTTTCACTTCCGCCGGCGGTTTGGCTCCGGCGTCAATCCACGCCTTGATGAGCGCGATCTGTTCCGGTTTGAGTTTTTCGCGCTTTTTTCCCGGCGGCATGATCAGTTTCCTGCCGTCCTTTTCGACCCGGCCCTCGACCAATTTCACCAACAGGCTTTCGTCGCTTTTGCCGGGAACGATCACTGCGCCGCTTTCGCCGCCTTTCATCAGCAATTCGTGCGATTCCATGATCAGCTTTCCTTCCGGCTCCGTCGATCCGTGGCAATCCAGGCAATATTCGGTGAAGATCGCGTCAATGGCGGAATAATCCGGCGGTTCGGCGGATCCGGCGGCGGGGCTGGCCAGGAGAATGGCGGCGATCGCGAAGGCGACGCGCGTAGAGCAATGGGTTCTTGCGCTCCCCGGAGTTTTTGCACGACGAATCATACCCCGGGCAGCCTGGTAGTGTGACTGTCGCGGCTCAAGTGGACGAAGGCTTCGGCCGCCCCGACACCGGCCTCGCGCCCGCGCCAGTTTGCAATGACCTCGTGATGCTGACGCCAGATGCCTTCGCCGTCCTGGCTGACGTGGGCGAACAGCGCGGCCTTCTTCTTTTCGAGCACGGACGTGATGTCCACGTAGGTGTTGGGCAGAAAACCCTCCGTCTGGCTGCCGCTGTTGACTTCAAAGAAGTAGAGGCGCGGCTTTCGCAGGGCCATCCAGGCGCGGATCGTCAAAAAGCTGGCCACCTGATGGTCCATGTGCGTGTCAATGGGCCAGTGCGTGAACACCACGTCGGGATTTTCGGCGGAAAGGAGTTTCGTCATCGTGTCCACGTGCGCCTTGTTCAACTCGGTGGCGCCATCGATCTGGCCAAAGAAAACCGACTTCGCGCCCATGATTTTGCAAGCGGCTTCGCACTCCGCGGAACGAATCCTGGCGGCTTCATCCAGCGACTTGCCGGAGATACCGCGTTCGCCGCGGGTGAGATAAATGATCGTCACGGAGTGGCCGAGTTGCGCGTAACGCGTCAGCGTTCCGGCGCAGCCGGACTCAGGATCGTCTGGATGCCCGCCCACACAAACTACCTTGAGCTTGCGTGCCACGCCGGGCTCGCCTTCGGCTGCGGCGAGCGGTAATGCATTTGCGGCGAGCATCGCTGGACCAGCGACGGCCAAGGAATGTTTCACAAAACTGCGGCGTGTGAGGTCTTGATCTCGCATATCACTTGGTCTGGAAAGTGAAGTTGAAACTCATTTAGCACCTGCTGCCACGCCTCGTCGGCGGGCCTCCGGCTTGGGCTAAGCCGTAAGTAGGCAGTGGAAATAGACGCTCGCCCTCACCCCGGCCCTCTCCCCCAGGGAGAGGGAGAAGCGGGCGAGCAGTCCGGAACGACCGACCTTTTAGTGGCCCTTCCCAGCGCGGGGATAGTGAATCCCCTCTCCTGGGGGAGAGGGTCAGGGTGAGGGCGAGCGTTTTTCTCACCGAATCGCTACGGTCAAGTTGCATCTTTTTTAAGGGGCCAGATACCAATCAATGCCGGACAGTTCACAAGATAGTCGGGATAATGATGAGATCGCTGGGCTCTTGTGTTACGGGTTGGAAGGCGAGTAACCGCATATCCGCGTAATCTAACCTAGTGGTTAAACAAAAATTCTTTGCTGCTGAGCAGCGCCCAATACATGTCCTCGATCAACGGACGTTGTTCGCCTTCTTTGGCGTCCTCAAGCACGTTAAGAATCTTTTTCTTCTCCCCTGCCGTTGGGAAACGCGATAAGGAACTCAGGTAGGCTTCCTCGATCATTTTTTCCGGCGGGGTTTTGTCGACGAGAAGTTTGGTGATCTGATTGTCTTTGGCCATGAGCTTCTCGTTGAGCGTGTCGCCGTTGGCAATGTGGAGCATCTGGGCGACGTTGGGTTCGGCGGCGCGTTCGCATTCGCAGGTCTTCTCGCGGTCGGGCCGGCCAAAGGTTTTCAGGAAATAGGAAGCGATCTTTGTGTCGGGAAGCTGGATGGCGCGAAAGCCGATCGGATACTTCTCGCCAAGGCCGCGGTTCTCGTTGCGCAGATCGGTCCGGAACTCGGTCGGCATGCCGGTCACTTGTGAGTAGGCATCGAGCAGCACTTCCGCCATGAGCCGGCGCGGATAGTAACGGGCGTAGAAGCGCGAGTCCGTCGCGTTCCCCGGCAGCGGCGAACTGCTGCGTTGATAGGTCTCCGACTGGAGAATGGCGCGCATGAGCGATTTGAGGTCGAACTTTTGGTCGGCCAGATACTTCGCGGCGGCAGAGAGAAGTTTTTCGTTGCTGGCCGGATTGGTTGCGCGCAGGTCATCCACCGGGTCCACGATTCCAACGCCGAAAAAATTTGCCCAGATGCGGTTCACGATCGAGCGGCCGAAGTACGCATTATTGGGCGAGGTGAGCCAGTCGGCCAGAGCTTCGCGACGATCCTGCGGGTCATCGAATGGAAGCGGATTGCCGTCGAGCGGAGCGGGCGGTTGTCGTTTGCCGGTGAGGGGCTGGACGATGTCGCCGCTGTTCGAAACGAAAATAATGTCATCGCCATCGTTCGCTCCGGTTTTGGCGCGGACGCGGGCGAACAGGTTGGCGAATTTGTAATACTGTTTGTTGGTCCATTTCTCCATCGGATGGTTGTGGCATTTGGCGCAATTGACGGACATGCCAAGGAACGCCTGGCTCGTCGTCTCGGCCATCAGGCGCGGGTCTTCGTGCAGGACGTAAAAATTAGCGGCGCCATTTTCGAGCGTGCTGCCCTGGGCGGTCAGGATTTTTCGGACGAAGACATCCCAGGGCGTGTTGGCGGCGACGTTGTTCCGAATCCAGTTGTAATAGGACCACATCGCCGGCGCTTTCAGCTTTTTGCTTTGAACCAGCAGCAGGTCGGACCATTTGTAGGTCCAGTAATCAACGAACTCGGGCCGTTGCAGCAGCGATTCGATGAGTTGGTCGCGTTTCTGTAGCCGCCGAGGTGAGGAGGCGGATTCATTGTCCGGTGGTTTGTTCCCCCTCCTTGCGTCGGGGGCTACGCCCTCGGCCAGGAACGCGCGGACCTCGCCGGCGGTCGGCAACACGCCGAGGGTGTCGAGAAACGCGCGCCGGATAAATTCCTCGTCGCTGCAACGCGGGGAAGGCGGCAAATTGAGGCTTTGCAGTTTCTCGATCGCGAGTTCGTCAATGAAGTTCCGTTTCGGCGCTTTGGCGAAAGCCGCGGGCGAGACTTTGTTCGTGTAAGGAATCGTGACCGATGCAATCGCGATCCGGCTCAGATACCACGCCGTGATCGCGCCTTCACCGTTGCCGACCACTTGCACCTTGCCGTTGTCGTCGACCTGCGCGACCGACGCATTCGCGGCCGAGTATTTGGCCCAGCGCGTAACGTCCTCGCTGTGGCCGTCGCTGAACCAGGCGTGGACGATGAGTTGCTGGCCGGCTGCCGGTTTGAGAACTAAATGTTCCGGCAGGATTTCGATCCGCTCAATGCGCGGATCGTCTGAGTTCGGTCCGGGCGCCCCGGCGGCGATCCATTCGGCCAGGACGCGATATTCCAGCGAGCCGACGTCGAAACGCTTGCCGCCTTTGTGCGGAAGTGTGGTTGTCGGTTTGAGGAGGAGCAAGCTGCGCCCGGGATCGGCTGGGATGATCCGGCGTCCGAGTGCGTTGCGTGTCAGCGTGAGGTAATCGCCTTCGTCGTCATAGCCGCGGAGTGAAAGTTTGAATCCGTTTTGTCCCGCGGCGGCGCCGTGGCACGCTCCGGAACTGCAACCCATTTTGGCGAGCACCGGCTGGACGTGATTGCGGAAGGTGATGTTTGTGATTGTGAGCGCGGTGGTTGATTCGGTCGTCCTGCCGGGAAGAGCAAGAAGGAGGCTGCCCGCGAAACACGCTAAAGGACGCGAAAAGCTCATAACGTGAAAGAATCGGGGATCGTGTAGCTCTTTTCTTTGTGGATCAGGTCGGACACATTGGGTCTGAGTTTTTTAGCGTCCTTTAGCGTGATTCGCGGGTCTTCAAAACAATTCTTTGATCGGTTGCGTGCCGTAGTTCACGAGCGGGAAGGGACGTCCGTTCGGGCCAGGCAACTCGGTGGTCAGATCAAGGCCGAGGCTGTGGTAGATGGTTGCCACCACCTCCGCAGGAGAAACGGGACGCTCGACCGGATAAGCGCCGATCTCATCGCTCTTGCCGACGACACGACCACCTTTCACGCCGCCACCGGCGAAATAGACCGTCCAGCATTGCGGCCAATGATCGCGCCCGCCGGCCGGATTGATCTTCGGCGTGCGACCGAACTCGGCGAGGTTGCAGACCAGGGTGTTGTCGAGCATGCCGCGCTGAGAGAGGTCTTCAATCAACGCGCTGTAACCCGCGTCGTACATCGGCGCGACGATCTCCCTCATGCCCTGGATGGACGTGAACGGTTTCGAGCCGTGAACGTCCCAGGTGATTTCGTCGAAGACGGTGATGAAGGTGTTGATCGTGACGAAGCGCACGCCGGCTTCAATCAAACGCCGCGCGAGCAGGCAACATTGTCCAAACCGGGTCAGCCCGTAACGTGCGCGGACTTTCTCCGGCTCCTTCGTCAGGTCGAACGCCTCACGCGCTTTCGCGCTCGTCATCAGCCGGTACGCCGCGGCAAAACTGGAATCCATCAATTGGGCGTTCGGACTGGCCTCAAAGTTTCTCACTGTTTGATCCACGATGTCTCGCAATTCCTTCCGACGTTGCAATCGCACCTCGCCGATTTCGCTCGGCGGCAGCAAATCGGGCACCTTGAAATCCTTCTTCGAAGGGTCGGCGTTGAGCACGAACGGGTCAAAACCTTTGCCGAGGAAACCGGCGTCCTGACCATGCGGGAGGTTGCCGCCGGTTGGTCCCATCGGTTCGGGCAAAACAACGTGGGCGGGCAGTTCGTTGCGCCGGCCTTTGAGGTACTCGAGCGCACAACCGGCGTGCGGCGTGTTGACTCCGCCCGTAAAGAGCCGTCCGGTTTGCATCATCTGATGACCGGTGTCATGCACCGCCGCGGCCGTGTGATAACAGGTGCGGACCAGCGAGAACTTGTCCGCAATCTTCGCGTGCAGCGGGAAAATCTCGGAGATCTGGATGTCGGGATTATTGGTCCTGATCGGTTTGAACGGCCCGCGGATCTCGCGCGCCGCGTCGGGTTTCATGTCCCAGGTGTCCAATTGGCTCGGCGCGCCCAGATTGAAGATCAGAATCACCGATTTCCGGTCATTCCCCTGGGCGACTGCGCCTTGGGCCTGAAGCGCGGTGAGGTCGGAGAGCGTGAAGCCGAGGGCGCCCAGCATGCCGACCTGCAGGAAGTCGCGTCGCGTGATGCCGTCACAGGTGGTAATGGAGCCTTTGCCGGAGACTTTGAGCATAACCGCAAGACTTTCTATAACACGGGGTCCACGCAGGCTAAACTAAGTCTTTGCCGAGTCGCCGACAATAGACAAAATCACCCAAAAATGCGACATGGCCCTCTGCGGCGTGCATCTCGAAGATTGGCGGACCGCACTGGCCGCTGCCGAAAGGGCGTTAGAAATTCAGCCGACGGCTGAGTCCAACCTGTAGATTGTCCGACTCGCAAAGATCAAATTGAGAGGAGAATAACGATTAAAATGTTGATGAAGCCAATAGAATCCGTATGCTGCGCTGATCGAAGCCGCGCCGCGAAGGTCTGGGGAACGCCCAAGAGCCGGCGATGAAAACAATGAAAATCCATTCAACTGGCATCGCCCTGGCCAAGGAATGCCTGGAAGGAAATACCCGATTGAACTGGCTAAAGCCGCTGGCAAGGCTCTCAGCCCTCGTTTGGGTTGTGGTCGTTCCACTCTCAGGTTGCCGGACGGAAACGCGCCTTTATGATACAGAGTTGGTTCCTTACAGGTCGGTCAAGCTCAGAGAAGGCGATGTGTTATCGATCTCTTTTCCGGGTTCACCCAATCTCAACGTAACTGCCCAACCCATTCGTCGCGACGGCACAATTAGTCTGCCGTTGGTCAACGAGGTGGCGGCAGCGGGGAAAACGCCGGCGGAGTTGGAAACAGAACTGCTCAAGCTCTACGAAAAACAGATTGAGTTGAAACAGATTTCCGTAACAGTGCAATCGTCTGCTTATCCGGTCTTTGTGACCGGATCTGTGGTGCATCCTGGAAAGATTCAGGTTGATCGGCCCATTACAGATCTCGAGGCGATTATGGAGGCGGGAGGATTCGATCCTCTCAAAGCGAATATGCGAAGCGTGGTTATCCTCCGGTACGAAGACGGTCAACTGAAGCACTATATACGGAACCTCAAACGCATACTCGAAGGAAAAAGCAGCCGGCTTTTGTACCTGAGACCTTCCGACATCGTGTATGTGCCGGAAAAGACGTTCTGAGTTCAGCGACGATGCGTTTGGTAGTTCGTTCGGAGTCGGACCGCAGCTTCATTCGCGACGCAGGCGTTTATTTTTCAGGGAGGGCAATCAACCAACCGAGAGGGCTGCCACAACTATTGGCAAGCGTTATTGTTATGAAAAATCTGTCGCTTCCATCCGGGCCACAAACGAACTTTGAAGTGCAAGTGCATTGCATAATCAATTCAAACCAATGCTCAATGAGTCGATGGATGTGAAAGAGGATCACATTTGTTGCTGAGAATCAAGGGGTTGATAATTTTATTCAGGGCTGGTACGGAAGGAGCTAAATGGGTTTTCATAGTTTTTGCCGAAGAGCGTTCAAGCATCCTCGTGAAAGACGTTTTGGAATTTGTTTGGGAAGAAAATATGGCCACCGTGCGTTCCCGCGGGATACCGACTTGGAAGCGGGCTTTAGACATCGCGTGTCTTTTATTCGCCCTTCCCGTGCTGGTGCCGCTGGTTTTAATCATTGGGCTTTGGATTAAACTTTTATCCCAAGGACCGGTTCTTTTCCGCCAGGAGCGCGTGGGCTACCACGGGAGGCGTTTCACCTGTTTGAAATTCCGATCCATGAAAGCCGGCGCAGACAGCAACGTTCACAAAAACTATCTCAAAGAGCTGATTCACTCGGAACAACCCATGACGAAGATTGATGCCAAAGGCGATTCCCGGTTGATCCCACTGGGCGCGCTCCTGCGTTCCAGTGGTCTGGATGAACTGCCTCAGCTCCTGAACGTTTTGCGTGGGGAGATGAGCATTGTGGGGCCCAGACCGTGCATCCCATACGAATACGAGCATTATCTTCCGTGGCAAAAGGAGAGGTTGGACACGCTGCCGGGACTCACGGGCTTGTGGCAGGTGAGCGGCAAAAACAAAACAACGTTTAACGAGATGATCAAACTCGACATTGCGTACGTGAGGGACAAGTCGTCGTGGCTGGATATCAAGATCATCTTAAAGACGATTCCCGCTCTGATTATGCAAGTTCGTGAAATCCGAGCGAGTCGAAGAACACGATTGCTCACTCAACAAGACGGTACTCTCAAGGGCATATGAAAAATCAAATAAGCGTCGGAGTTGTAGGGTGTGGGTATTGGGGGCCCAATCTAGTCCGGAATTTTCGTCAACTGCCCGAGTGCAGCCTGAAGTTGATGTGCGACACCAGCGAAGCGCGGCTGGCCCACCTGAAGTCACTGTATCCGGAGGTGGAGGGGCACAAGGATTTCGGCCATCTGCTCAACGGGGCGGAACTCGACGCGGTGATCATCGCGACGCCGGTCAGATTCCATTACGCGATGGCGAAGGCCAGTCTGCTGGCGGGCAAACACACGTTAATTGAAAAGCCAATGGCGTCCTCAGCCGAAGAGTGCGAGGAACTGATCCAAATCGCGCAGGAAAAGGGGCTGGTTTTGATGGTAGGACACACATTTCTCTATTCGCCCGCTGTCAAAAAGATCAAAGAAATCGTGGATCGCGGTGACATCGGTGATATCCGGTACATCAGTTCGCGCCGTCTGAACCTGGGACTCTTTCAGAAGGATATCAACGTGGCCTGGGACTTGGCGCCGCACGATATCTCCATCATTCTTCACGTCCTGGAGGAGCTTCCGGTCAGCGTAAATTGTCGTGGGGAGGCCCATATCACGCCGGGAGTCGAAGACTTGACGAACATTCATTTGACGTTTCGGAAACATCGTTCGGCTCTGATTCAGAGCAGTTGGCTGGACCCGCGGAAAGTGCGCGAGATGACTATTGTCGGTTCAAAGCGGATGATCGTTTACGACGATGTTGCGCCATTGGAGAAGATTAAAATATTCGATGTGCGCGTTGAAGTTCCGCCACACTACGACAGCTTTGCCGAGTTCCAGTATTCGTATCACTACGGCGATTTGTACGTGCCGTACCTCAAGCAGGAAGAACCGCTTAAGGTGGAATGCCAGCATTTCCTGGACTGTATCCGCAACGGCAAAACGCCCCTGACCAACGGCCGGAGAGGCCTGGAACTGGTGGAGATACTGGAAGCGGCGTCCGCGTCTTTGAAACGCAACGGGGCCGCCGTTGAAATCTCCGAGACCCGCAACGGGACTTCTCTCACAAACGCGCCCAGGGAGCGAGCGGCGCGTAAGTCGGAATTGGTTTGTGCATGAGGCGGCGCACGAAACCTGTCAGGCAGCTTTTCCAGCGAATCGCAACGGACGTAAAGTTGGGCAAGGGCGTGCGGCTTTATGGTTTTACCAACCTTTATGGCTGTGAGATCGGCGACGAGGTAAAGATTGGCGCGTTCGTGGAAGTTCAAAAGGGCGCGAAAATCGGGAGCCGCTGCAAGATTTCCAGCCACAGCTTTATCTGTGAAGGCGTGACACTGGAGGAGGAAGTCTTCATCGGCCATAACGTGACTTTCATTAACGACCTTTATCCTCGCTCGACGGATGGGGAGGGGCGGCTGCAGACTGAGTCGGACTGGAAATGCGTTCCGACCCTCGTGAAGAAGGGGGCTTCAATTGGTTCGAGTGCGACCTTGCTTTGCGGTATAACGGTGGGAGAATACGCGATCGTCGGAGCCGGTAGTGTAGTGACCAAAGACGTCCCGCCCTACGGCGTAGTGGTTGGCAATCCTGCGAAGGTATTGAAGATGCTTCCGCGAAAGAAGTAATATGCAGCCCTTTGTGTTCAAGTCCGGGTCAATCCTTAACCGCAAGCACTAGGGTCGCGCCAGATGAATTCCGAACCAAACATCATAAAGGGTGAAGCCGGAGCGGCTCCGCCTGCCGGCCTGGATCTGAGATTCTTTTACTATGTCGTGTTCCGGCATAAATGGAAGATAGCGTTTCTTTTCGCGGCGGGCCTGTCGGCTGCGGTGGCTGTGTGCTTAGTCAAGGGGCCGGTGTACCAGTCGGAGGCCAAACTGCTTGTGCGCTACGTGCTGGAAAACGAGGGGCGATCATTGAGTCCGACGGCCATGGATTCCCAGCTCAAGTCTCCAGATCCGGGGGGCTCCAGCATTATCAATGGGGAGATGGAAATGCTGGGCAGCTTTGACCTGGCCCAGCAGGTGGCCGACAGCGTGGGTGCGGAAAGGATATTGGGAGAGGCCGGCGGGGAAACGAATCGAATCCGGGCGGCGCTGGTGATCCAGAGGAATTTACATACCGAAGCGCCCGGCAAGAGCAGCGTTATTCGTGTGGTCTTTCAGCATCCGGATGCCGAGCTGGTTCAGCCTGTGCTGAGCCAACTGATCACCAATTATCTGGATCGGCACTTTAAACTGCACCTGGCTCCGGGTGTTTTTAATGATTTTCTTTCAAACAGAACCGTTGCGCTGGGGAACGAGCTGAAAGAAACCGAAGACAGGTTGCGTGAGTTAAAGCAGAGCATCGGAGTGGTGTCGGTGGAGGACACAAAGAAGGCGTATGCGGAGCGGATGTCGAAGACCGGGGCGGAACTGTTCAGCGCGATGGCGGAACTGGCCGAGCAAAAGGCGATGCTGGAAGAGCCTGGAAAAGTGGCGCCGTTGAATACGAACTCCAGTGCTGCCGCGACCGTGGCTGAGGAAAAAGTTCCGCCGCACAAAGTGGATGAGTACAACGCCCTGAGCGCGCGGGTGGAGTCCTTTCTTAAAAAGGAAAATGACTATCTGACGAGTGGCTACGCCGAGACGAGCGATTTTGTGAAAGGAGTGCGTAAGAGCATCGCTGAGCTGGAACAGAAGAAAAGGAGACTGGTAGAGGAATACCCGCAACTAACCAGACTCAATTTACCGACGGCCAGCGGCGGCACTCAGGGGGGGCCGGGTGTAGCGATGACGGATCCGCTGCTCGAAGCCTCCAAGAAGATTAGAGCGCTGGAGGCCAAGATTAAGGTGTTAAATGAGCAATTGGATAAAATGCGCGCCGAAGCCGCCAAGGTGGACGCTGCCGAGCCCGAAATAACTCAATTGGAAAGGCAGAGGGTTTTGCTGAATACGAACTATCATTATTACCAGGTCAGTTGGGAACAATCGCGAGTGGTGGAGAACCTTGGAGCGGGAAGATTTTCCAACATCGGCGTGGTGCAGGAGCCGTCTCCTCCGTTCAGAGAGAACAAAAAGACGCTTAAGTTGGCGGCCGTGGCCCTGGTCTTCGGAGCCTTTGGCGGCATCGCGCTGGGGTTCATTATCGAGCTGGTTCTCGACCACTCTGTGAGGCGTCCGGAAGAGATCAGGACGAAACTGCGTCTGCCTCTTTTTCTGACGATCCCGTATTTGTCACGGAACGGACACGCGCCTCGATTGGGGCCTGGGCGGGAGGTTTACCTGCCAGCGGAGAGGGGCTGGCCGAATCAGCAGAGCGGAGCGGCGCCTGGCGCGGAGCAGACCCGGGCTTCGGGCAAAGCAGGCGGCGGGCAGATCGCGCCTTGGGAGACGCGGCGCGGATTGGGGGCCTATTACGAAGCGTTGCGGGATCGGCTCGTCACCTATTTTGAGGTCAACAACATGGCCCATAAGCCGAAGCTGGTTGCGGTGACCAGTTGTTCGAGGGGCGCCGGAGTCACCTCCACAGCGGCCGGTCTGGCGGCGGCACTTTCGGAGACGGGCGCCGGGAATGTTCTTCTGTGCGATATGAACCTGGAGCAAGGAGCGGCCCATCCGTTCTACAAGGGCAAAGTGGCTTGCGGCCTTTCCGATGCGCTGGAAAGCGGAAAAAGGGACCCTGCCCTGATCGGGCAGAATTTATACCTGGCATCATTAAACGGAACGACAGAAAAGCTTCCCCGTGTTTTGCCGAAACGATTCACGAATCTGGTACCGAAACTGAAGATGAGCGATTACGACTATATCATTTTTGATATGCCCGCCATCAGTCAAACCAGCATCACGCCGAGAGTGGCGGCCTTTATGGACCTGGTCCTGCTGGTGATTGAATCGGAGAAGACAAATTGTTACGTGGTCGAACAGGCCGAATCGATGCTGGCGGAATCGCAGGTCAGCGCGAAAGCGGTGTTAAACAAGTACCGACGTTACGTGCCGCAGTGGCTGCAACAGGAGCTGTGAATAGAAACTCTGCCTTACCACCTCTTTTCTTTGACGGTGGATTTGATTTGGGTGACAGGACTGGACCTGCCTACCACCATGCTCAAGCCGACTCTGCCCCTATGTATTTTGGAGCTTCATCCGATCGGAGGAAATCTGCCGGCAGTCGCGCGGCAAGGATATCAGAGCGCGCGGCATTGCTTCCATGACTATGCCGTCGGACACGCAAAATCAGGCCGGGGCGGATTGTTCGACTGCTCCTGGCCAATGGGTTGCTTGGTGAGGCCGGGGCGCGGTTCCGCGCTTGCCGGGTCAGCAAAAAATGAAGAGTGACAACTCACTCCCGCACAGATCAATCGCGGCGAGCGCGAATTGACGAGGACGAAGTCCGCCTGCATGCCGGCGGGTGGCTCATCGAGAGGGCACATCCAAGCGGCGACCCATGCTCCACTATGAAACCGATCCTCCCAGACCGCCGGCGGAGGCGGACGGGAAGTGCGTTCCGACTCTGGTCAAGAATCGGGATTCGATTGGTTCCAGCGCGAGGTTGCTTTGCGGGATGACGGTGGGAGAATACACGATCGTCGGGGCCGGTAGTGCAGTGACCAAAGACGTGCCGCCTTACGGCGCAGTGGTTGACAACCCCGCGAAATTACTGACGATGCTTCCGCGAAAGAAATAGAAAGAAATAATAATATGCAGGTACCCCTTTTGGACTTAAAGGCACATCACGAGCCGATGCGCGAGGAACTGCTCGCGGCCATTCGCGAGGTCATTGACAGCAGCGCGTTTGCCGGCGGTCCTTTCGTGGCAAAATTTGAGCAGGACTTCGCTGCGTGCTGCGGGGCTTCGTATGCCATTGGGGTCGGCAACGGAACGGATGCGCTTTGGTTGAGCCTGCTGGCACTCGGGATCGGCGCCGGGGATGAAGTGATCACCGCTCCGATGACCTTCATGGCTACGGCGGAGGCGATCAGCTTCTGCGGTGCGAAGCCGGTATTTGTCGATATTGACGAACGAACCTACACGTTGGACCCGATTCTCCTGGAACGCGCCATCACCCGCCGCACGAAGGCGATTATCCCGGTCCATTTGTTTGGCCAGGCGGCGGACATGGATCCGATTCTTGAAATTGCGCGACGGCACGGATTACCGGTGATCGAGGACGCATGCCAGGCGCATGGCGCCGAATATAAAGGCCGGAGGGCGGGCTCGCTTGGGATCTGCGGTTGCTTCAGCTTTTACCCCGGCAAGAATCTGGGCGCCCTCGGGGAAGCCGGCGCGGTTGTCACGAACAGCGAGGAGTTGACGAATAAGATCCGAATGCTGCGCGATCATGGGCAGGCAAAGAAGTACCATCACGTTTTGATTGGCTGGAATGCCCGGATGGACGGGATTCAAGGAGCGGTGCTCCGCGTGAAGCTGAGGTATTTGTCGAAGGCAAACGATGCCCGACGCGCCCACGCTCGATCCTACAACCAACAGCTCGCTGACTTTGAAGACTTGATCACGCCCGTCGAGGCGGGTTACGCGCGTCACGTTTACCATGTCTATACCGTTCGCTGCCGCACCCGCGACCGAATTTTGCAGGCGATGGCCGGGCGGGGAATCGCGTGCGGGATCCATTATCCCGTTCCGGTGCATCTTCAGGAGGCATACCGCTTCCTGGGATACACGAAAGGATCGTTTCCGGTTGCTGAACAGTGCGCGGAGGAGTTTTTATCTCTGCCAATGTTCCCGGAGTTGAGCGCAGATCAAATACAGGCGGTAAGTTCCGGAGTGAAGGCCGAGTTGGAAAAGGACAAAATGGCTTATGAACCCGTCGGCTAGGACCAACTTTGAATCCTCGCCGCTGCTCCCGTCGGTGCGAACGGGAGTCAAGCATCGCCCGGACTTTCAGCTATTGAACCCGAGCGAGAGAAGCGGCTGGGATCAAATGCTGATGCAGCACGAGGACCATTCGTTTTTCCACGGATCGGGCTGGGCAGGGGTGTTACAGAGCACGTACGGCCACGATCCCCGCTATCTTGCCGTTTTGACCGGCTCGCGGCTGGAGGCGTTGGTGCCGATGATGGAAATCAAGACGCTGCTCGTCGGCAAGCGGGGAGTCTCGCTTCCGTTTTCGGACGACTCTCCCATTCTTTCGTCCCCGAGCCTGCCGGAGTCGGAGGTCATCACGGAGGCCATCGGCTTCGGGCGCAAGCAGGGTTGGAAGACGCTCGAGCTTCGGGGTGTCAGGCACCTCCCTGCCGGGACGTCGCCCTCAGTTTCTTTCTACGGCCACATGCTGGAGCTGTCGAACCGCGAGGAACAAATCATGTCTCGCTTTGCCAGCAGCTTGCGACGGGCGGTTAGAAAGGCCGAGGCTGCCAGATTGCGGGTTGAGATCTCGGACGCCATTGAGTCGGTGCGGATTTTTTACCTGCTCCACTGCAAGACTCGGCAAAAGCATGGATTGCCGCCGCAACCGATTTCGTTTTTCGACAACATTCACCGAAGTGTTTTGTCCCGGAAGATGGGTTTTGTCGGCGTGGCGTACGACGGGCAAAAGCCCGTCGCCGCTGCGATTTTCTTCCACCTCGGTAAGAGGGCCGTTTTCAAGTTTGGCGCTTCCGACCCGGCGTTCCTCCACGTGCGCCCCAACAACCTTCTATTATGGGAGGCCATTCGTTGGTATGCCAGGAATGGCTTTGCCTCGCTCCAGTTCGGTCGGACATCGATGGGGAACGAGGGCCTTCGGCGCTTCAAGCTTGGATTCGGAACCCGGGAATACAGGATCGATTATCTTAAATACGATTTTCGCAGGAATGATTTAAGATAATCGATCCTGTATTCCCGGGTTCCAAACCCACCAGCCTGGATATCGAAACAGTTGATCACACAATGTTCTTCACTCGAGCCTACTACCAAATCAAACCTTTTCTGCCATGGCACTTGCGCATGGCCCTGCGCCGATTTGTGGCGAAAGCAAAACTGAAAAGGTTCGGCGATGTTTGGCCGATCAGTCAAAGCGCGGCTCCGCCACCGCCGGGTTGGCCAGGTTGGCCGGAGGGAAAGAAATTCGCCCTGGTTCTTACGCATGATGTTGAAGGTCAAAAAGGACTGGACAATTGCCGTCAGCTCGCGGAATTGGAAATGCGGTTGGGATTTCAATCCTCGTTTAATTTTATTCCTGAAGGAGAGTATTCGACTCCCAGGGAGTTGCGCGATTTCCTCACCGCGCACGGATTTGAAGTTGGTGTGCACGATCTGAGGCACGACGGGAAGCTCTACAATTCCCACTCCAATTTTAGCAGGTGCGCCCGGCGGATTAATCACTATTTGAAGGAATGGAATGCGGTTGGGTTTCGATCAGGGTTAATGCACCATAATCTGGAGTGGCTTCAGGAGCTGGACGTGCTCTACGATGCCTCGACGTTCGACACCGACTTTTTCGAGCCTCAACCCGACGGCGTTGACACTATTTTTCCCTTCTGGGTCCCCGCGCCCGACCTGGAACGCGGCGCGCTGGACGCAGAATCCGGAACCTCGACAAAGCCAGGCTACATCGAATTGCCCTACACACTACCCCAGGATTCGACTCTCTTTCTCCTGTTCAGGGAAAAGACTATCGAGACCTGGAAGAAGAAGCTGGACTGGGTCGCCGACCGCGGCGGGATGGCCTTGGTGAATGTGCATCCAGATTACCTTCGCTTTGAAGGTCAACCAGCGACTGCCCGAAACTTCCCGACGGAATATTATGAGCGATTTCTCCAGTACGCGCGCCAACGATACGGAGCCTCAATCTGGCAAGTGTTGCCGAAAGTAGTGGCGACGTTTGCACGGAACGCCTTCGACGGCGAGGCCCGGCGCCGTCTTCGAACAGAATCGTCAGTTCTGGAGCCAGAACAGACCTTGTTCGTTTCGACCTCCGGGCACCGGGAAGCTATCGACTCACGTGATGAGGACTCGCGGCGTCCGAAAATTGACGCCGGGAGCATCTCACAGCCAGCAACAATGACGGCTGTGAAGTCTGTCCTGATGATTGGTTACATGGAATATACCGGGGATGCTCGGGTGATCCGGGAAGCGGAGGCGGGTTTAGCTGGCGGATTTGAGGTGGACGTCATCGGTCTTCGAGACGCGGTTATTCCAAATATTAAAGAATATCGGGGAGTTCGGCTGGTAAATGTTAATCAATTCCGGTATCAAGGTAGCGGACGATTCAGATACGTGCTGTCTTATCTGGAGTTTTTCATAAGGTGTTTGTTCAAAACCACCTTTCTTTGTCTTAGGAAGAGATATGTTGCCGTCCATGTGAACAACATGCCGGACTTTTTTGTCTTCTGCGCGCTTCTTCCAAAGTTGATGGGCGCAAAAGTGCTGCTGGATATCCATGATCCCATGGCGGAAACGTTCGCCTCAAAGTTCAAGAGCGGGAAAAAGAGTTTCTTTTATAAGCTGCTGCTTTGGGAGGAACGCTTAAGCGCCGCGTTCGCGGACGGCATCATCACGGTACACGACCCCGTTAAGGATCATATTCTGGTGAAGCATGGAATGCGGCCTGAATCGATCGAAGTGATCGCGAATTTCGCCGATGAGCAGCTCTTCCGCGTGCAGGAGAATTACGTGATTAATGGAGCGTTGCGGATGATCTTTCATGGGTCTGTCATTGAAAGATACGGTCTATCCAATCTGATGCTCGCCCTGTCCAAAGTCCGCAACCGTGACAGAATCTTCATGAAAATAATTGGCGCCGGTGACTTTAGCGGCAGGTTGAAGGAAATGATCGCCTCGCTCTCCCTGGGGGACATTGTGGAATTCGAGAATCGCTGTTACCCCCTGCGCCAGATTCCCCAACAGCTTTCAACCTTCAATCTTGGTTTGGTCCCGATGGAAATCTCGGAGATTACGGAGTACATCCTCCCGCTGAAGTTGTTGGAATACATCTCCATGGGCATCCCGCCGGTCACGGTGCGCAATACTGCTATTGGCCATTATTTCAAGGAAGGAGATTGTTTCTTTTATAAACCTGAACAACCCGAAAGCTTATCAACTCTACTCGATTACCTGGTAGAACATCCGGACGTGTTGAAGACGCACCGGGAGAAGACCCTGGCCCTGAGGCCCAAATTCCTCTGGAGTACTCAGAAGGAAAAATACATCAGGTACCTGCAGAAATTATTGTGCAGGCCATGAGCTTTCCGCAAGGAACGCCGTGCGGTGTACTCCTGAATTCTGCCGCAATTCGCTCCGCTGCCTCGAAGGTCTGCGCGGAATAGCAGTGTCAAAAAAATTTACTGCGCAAACCGATTCGCCATGACCAAAGGACTCGCATGGAATTCATAGACCTCAAGGATGTCCGCGTGAAGCACTGTATCACCGTTTCCAGCGGCACGGCGAGCCTTGAGATCGCGCTGCGCGCCTTGGGTGTAGGTCCGGGGGATGAAGTCATCACAGTTCCTTTTACGTGGATCAGCTCGGCCGAGGTGGTTGGGTTGGTGGGAGCACGGCCTGTCTTTGTGGATATTGAACCTGCCACGTATAACATCAACGTGGATCGGATCGAGGCGGCCATCACGCCTCGCACGAAAGCGCTCCTGCCAATCAGTCTGTTCGGCCAGATGCCTGATTACAGCCGAATCAACGAGATTGCCGCGAGGCACAACTTGCCCGTTATCGAGGATGCCGCCCAGAGTTTCGGTGCGACGCAAAACGGGAGTTGGAGTTGCGGCGTCACCGCCATCGGCAGCACGAGTTTCTTCCCTGCGAAGCCGCTCGGCTGCTATGGAGACGGCGGCGCATTGTTCACGAATGATGATAATCTCGCCGAGAAGATGAAACAGATCCGAACCCACGGTGGGCTCCAGCGCCATCATCATCCCATCCTCGGCACCAACGGGCGGTTCGATACCCTTCAAGCATCGGTCCTGTTGGCCAAATTGCCGCATTTTGCCTGGGAGGTGCAGGAGCGCGCGCGCATCGGAGCACATTACTCCAGCGCGTTGGGAGCGCGTTGCGTGGTTCCGTCCGTTGCACCCGGCAGGACACACGTGTATGCCCAGTACACTATCCGGGTTCCTGAGCGCGACAAAGTCGGCGAGCGACTCAAGGCGATGGGCGTGCCTACCGGTGTGTATTATCCCAAGTGCCTCCATGAGCAGCCTGTCTTTGCGGGCCTGGGTTATCGATGGGGTGATTTTCCAGAATCCGAAAAAGCTTCACGGGAGGTCCTTAGCCTTCCGATGCATCCGTTCTTAACCCTGGAAGACCAGGAGAAAGTGATCAAAGCCATGAACAGCGCACAGGACCGAAACTGAAGTTGAAGGGAAATTATGATGCATCCAAGAATAGCCGTGTTGGGTTGTGGTTACTGGGGCAAGAATCTGGTTCGCAATTTTCATGAGCTGGGCGCCCTCGGGATGGTATGCGACCCGGCGGAAGCGGGGCGCGCAGCGGCCAGCCAATTCGCTCCGGGAGTTCGCGTGGGGGAGGATTTCGAAGATGCCCTGGCCGCGGAGGATATCACCGCCGTAGCGATCGCAGCCCCGGCAGCCATGCACTATTCGCTGGCCAAGGCAGCTCTGGAGGCAGGCAAAGACGTCTTCGTGGAGAAGCCGCTCTGCCCCAGCCTGAGTGAGGCGAACGAGCTGGTCGAACTCGCCGATCGGGTAGACCAGATCCTGATGGTGGGCCACCTGCTCCAGTATCATCCCTGCGTGTTGGCTCTGCGAGAGCGTCTGCTGCGAGGGGATTTGGGCAAGCTCCATTACATTATCTCCAACCGCCTGAACATGGGCAAAATTCGTCGTGAGGAAAACGCGCTTTGGAGTTTTGCCCCCCATGATATCTCCGTCATCCTTTCCCTGGCGGGCGACCAGCTTCCGGAGCAGGTCCGCTGCACCGGCGGAAGTTACCTGAACTACGACGTGGCGGATACCACTCTCACCGCCATGCGCTTCGCCGGTGGAATTCGCGCGCACGTGTTTGTAACCTGGCTTAATCCTTTTAAGGAACAAAAGCTGACTGTCGTCGGCTCTTCGGGTATCGCGGTCTTTGATGACATGGAGCCCTGGGCGGGGAAACTCGTGATCTATCACCAATACCTTACCTGGGCCAATGGCCAGATTCCGACGGCGAATAAAACGCAGGCTGAACCGGTGGTCGTGCCCGAGTCCGAACCGCTGAGGAACGAATGCCAGCACTTCATTGAATGCTGTTCCCAGCGGCGACGGCCGCGCACGGACGGGCGCGAAGGCCTGCGAGTACTCTCTGTTCTTCAGGCCGCTCAGGGCAGCCTCGACGCCGACGGCGAAGCCGTCGGTCCGTCTTCCATCGGTGACTCCTCCGGCGAGTTTTACGCGCATCCCACCGCTGCCGTGGACGAGGGCGCTGTTATCGGCAAGGGGACAAAGATCTGGCACTTCTGCCACATCATGAAAGGGGCCAGAATCGGGGAACGTTGCGTTTTGGGGCAAAACGTGAATGTGGATGGGGAAACAGTCATTGGAAACAACGTCAAAATTCAGAACAATGTTTCAATTTATTCCGGTCTGTTGATTGAAGATGATGTTTTCCTCGGACCGTCCTGCGTGCTCACCAATGTCACCAACCCGCGCTCGCAAATAACCCGGCATCATCTTTACGAGAGAACAGTCATCAAACGCGGCGCCACCATCGGTGCCAATGCAACGATTGTCTGTGGCGTGACCATCGGTCGCTACGCCTTTGTCGCCGCGGGTGCTGTGGTCACCAAAGACGTGCCCGATTACGCATTGGTTATGGGAAACCCAGCCCGTCAGAAAGGCTGGATCGGCCGGCATGGAAATACATTGAAGCCCGGTCGAAAGGGCGTCATGACGTGCGCAGAATCCGGCCTTCGTTACCAGGAGTCTCCCGACGGTCAACTTCGCTGCCTGGACTTGCATGAAGATCAGCCCTTGCCGCCCGACTTGAGCAAAGGCATCAGGAGCCATGACGATCTCCGAGGCAATCCTCGGGAAGGTGGCCTACCGCGTCAGCCAGCGACGTGATGAACGGCGCCACCTGTCACGCCGTCTATTATACCAGTCCCTTGCAATCATGAACGCGACAACGAAACTGCTCATGGTCGCAGGAGCGAGGCCGAATTTCATGAAAGTGGCCCCCCTCCTCAAAGCTGCCGGGGACTACAATTCCGCCCCTAACAATGGGGCACCAAATTTGGAATGCCGGCTTGTTCATACGGGACAGCATTACGACGCCCAAATGTCCTCCGTATTCTTCCGTGAGCTGGGGATTCCAGAGCCGGATATCAACCTCGAGGTGGGGTCGGGAACACATGCCATCCAGACCGCCAATGTGATGCTCAAATTCGAAACCGTTTGCACTGACTACAAACCGGATTGGGTAGTGGTGGTTGGGGATGTCAACTCCACCATGGCATGTACGCTGGTCGCTGCCAAGTGCGGGATCAGGGTGGCGCACGTCGAGGCCGGGTTGCGCAGTTTCGACCGCACCATGCCGGAGGAAATCAACCGGATCGTCACCGATGCCGTGGCTGATTTGCTTCTTACTCCGTCATCCGATGCGGATGAAAATCTGAAAAAAGAAGGGATTCCAGCGGGCCGAATACGGTTGGTCGGCAACGTTATGGTCGACTCTCTCATCGCCAACCTGCCCAAAGCGCGGGGAAGCAGCATTCTGGGAAAGCTTGGCGTCACCGAGAAGAACTTTGTTTATGTGACGCTCCACCGACCTTCCAACGTGGACAATCAGGTCAATTTGTCAGCCATCATGGCGGAATTGTGCGACTTGTCCAACACGCTCCCGGTCGTGTTTCCTATGCATCCCCGCACCCGGAAAATGCTGACCACGTTTCACATTGATGGGGCCAGCAGCCCCCGATTCCAGATCATCGATCCCGTAGGTTATCACGATTCTCTCTGCCTGGCTGAGAAGGCCAGGCTGGTTCTGACCGATTCCGGGGGTCTGCAGGAGGAGACCACGTTCTTTCAAACGCCCTGTCTTACGTTGAGGCCGAACACCGAACGGCCTGTCACCATCACGCTTGGCAGTAATAGATTAACCGATCTAAACCGACTTCATTCCGACTTGGCAGAGGGATTGAATGCGACCTCCCGGAGGGGCAAGATTCCTCCCTTGTGGGATGGGCGAGCGGGAGAACGGTGCTTGACGGCCATGTTGGAGGCGTCTTCGCGCTAGCCTGAAGTGTTCCGAAACCACTCAGCGAATGGACCACGTGGCCATCCAGTTTAAACCCAGACGTGCTCTGATCCTGGCACCGCACACAGACGACGGTGAATTTGGCTGTGGGGGAAGCATCGCGCGATTTTTGGAGGACGGGACCGAAGTTTTCTATGTGGCATTCTCGATTTGTGAAGAATCTGTTCCTGAAGGTTTCAAAAAGGACGCGCTGGCCGACGAAGTGCGGCAGGCGACGAGTACCCTTGGAATTCCGCCAAAGAATCTCATCATCCGGTCCTACCCGGTCCGGCGCTTTCCGGATCACCGCCAGGAAGTCCTGGAGGACCTCGTTCGCATCCGGGCTGAGGTCAGTCCCGACCTTGTGTTTCTTCCGTGCTCTCATGACATCCATCAAGACCATCAGGTCATAGGTGCGGAGGGGGTGCGGGCGTTTAAGACGGCGACCCTCCTGGGTTACGAGGTGCCGTGGAATAACCTGACCATGAACTTTTCGGCGTTGGTTGTGATAAACGAGGGCCACCTTGAGAAAAAGCTTGCAGCTTTGGCGTGCTACAAGACACAAGGACACCGCTACTACGCCAAGGAGGGAATGATCCGTAGTCTGGCGCAAAGCCGCGGACTGCTGGTCTGGCAAAAGTATGCCGAGGCCTTCCAACTTATCCGTCTGGTCGTTTGAGTCGAAAAATAGAAGGGCCCGATTCCCCAGGTCAGGCGATAGCGCCCACGTGGCAGGTTCAGAAATAACAAGAGGAAGGCAAGAGGTGTTCCAATGAAGCTAACCAAATCCATCACGTATGTTGTGGTCACCCCCGTTCGGGATGAGGCCTCGAACATTCACCATACGATTGAGTCGTTTGCAAACCAGACCATCCTCCCGAAACAATGGGTTGTTATTGATGACGGATCTACGGATGCCACCGGCCAAATCGCGGATGAGGCAGCCAGGAAGTACCCTTGGATCACCGTCATTCATCGGCGCAATCGGGGCTTCCGCAAAACCGGTGGCGGGGTAATTGAAGCGTTTTACGACGGATATGAGCTGGTCCGGGATCAATCCTGGGACTTCATTGCCAAGATGGACGCGGACCTCGGCTTTGCGGCCGACTATTTTGAAAGGTGCTTTGAAATATTTGAAAAGGATCCAAAGCTGGGCTTGGGTGGGGGCCTGGTGTGGGAACACAGGGACGGAAGGCTGGTCGTAGGTTCGGCCGGGGATCCAGCCTTCCACGTGCGAGGCGCCACAAAGGTGTATCGCCGGGAATGCTGGCAGCAGATCGGCGGTCTCATAAAGGACCTGGGATGGGACACAGTGGACGAACTCAAGGCTAACATGCTCGGCTGGCGCACCTATACATTCAAGGGTCTAAAGCTGACTCATTACAAACCGACCGGAGCGGCTGATGGAGTTTGGGGCCGCCTTCTAAAGGCAGGTCGAGCCAATTACGTCACCGGCTACCATCCTCTTTTCATGGTTCTCAAGTGTATCAAACGGCTGACCCGTAGGCCATACTGTGTCGGTTCGTTAGGCCTCTGGCTCGGTTTCGTTTCCGGCTACCTTAAACGGGCGCCGAAAGTTGCCGATGAACCATTAATCCGATGGGTGCGTGACCAACAACTCCGACAGCTATGCCTTAAAAGCAGCCTATGGAGACAAAAATCTGTCCACCACCACCCGACGGCATGAGTCGCTTGACGCTTTGATCCGCCATCCCTGAGTCGTCCTTGTCAGATGCTCCCTCTGCTTTTACTTCTTTCAGTCCCAATCTTGTTTTTGATTGGACGCACAAGGCCCGAGCGCGCGCTTCTACTGTGGCTCTTTTTAAGTCCCCTGTCTTACGACACGTTGGTCGTTTTCGGGGTAGATCTTCGCGTCGTTACGTTCGATCGTCTGGCGCTCCTGGCGAGCGCACTGGGGTTGCTGGCTAACGGCCGACTCGGGCAGTTGTTCCCCAGCCGCTTTTCAAAGCTCGAGAAAACCATGGTCGTCTTCATTCTGATTTTTGCGATCGAAGCGGTGGTAAAGTTCCCTCCCCGGGATGCCTTCTCAAGATGGACGATGGGGTTCGACTCCTTCGTCGTTCCTTTCTATTTGTATCTGCTCCTCAAGTATCTGTTGACTCGCGAGCAGAGGTACAACGAAGGTTTGGAAAAGCGATTAGGCATGACGCTGGCTCTGGTCGGCTTCTACTGCGCTGCCATGGGCATCTACGAACACATCACTTTGCTCGACCTGTTTCCTCCGCCCCCCTCCATTCTGGCTGCAAGAGAAATGGAGAGTTCACTCCTGGTCGGAAAGGAGATTCGCGTCAACGGCCCGTTCTGGGTGGCGGAAATACTCGGGGAATATTTGAGCCTGATCTTGCTCTTTACCCTATACCGTTACCGGGTGGGTCGGGTGGTTAACCCGGCTTCCCGCGCGATGGCGAAGGTCATTAAGATGCCCTATGCCCTGCTTCTGTTGGTTGGCATGTATTTCACAATGTACCGCAATGTATGGGGCGGCTTTTTGGGTGGGTATTCGAGCCGCTATTTCTTTACGCGCAAAGGCAGAAAGTCGTTCCTGCTGGTCCTGACTATCCTGACCCTGGCCGCCGCAACCATCTGGGGAAGCTTCCGCCAAACCGAATTCTATTCAGATCGCCTCACCAACACAGACAACATTTACGACCGATTGGGCGCCTGGCTCTACGCGTTCAGAGCCTTCGCCGAGCATCCTTTAATGGGCATCGGGTATGGCCGGATCGACCGTTACATCAGGCATGCAAAAGAGGCGGGTGTTGACCTGAGGTTTCAAGAGGACATAGAGGCGACGTATCAACCGCACAATTCCGTCATCTGCCTGCTCGCCGAAAACGGAATATTTCTGACGGTGCCATTCTTGTTGCTCATCGGGTATTTCATCGGGCACGTGCGCGCGTGCCTTCGCCTGGCCAAATCACCGGCGGATGTTGAGTTTGGTCTATTCGCGGTGGCAGGAGCTTTTGCCATGTTTGCTCCCCATATGACTGACCGATGTCTCAACTGGAATAAATATAATAACTTGTTGTTTGTGCTCTTCGCTCTCGTAGCCGCCCATCATGCGAAGCTGGTGCGTGTTGTGGCCCCGACCGCCGCCAGCGTACCCCTGGAGGACACACCTGTGCCGGAAATCGTCAGGGCGTCGCCGCGTTAACCCAAAAAGGATTGCTGCCCCTTCGATCGGCCCTGCACCCTTCCAAGAACCCCATTAGCCCGATCCATGTTGTTTAATTCAATCGAGTTTGGTCTGTTCTTCCTCATGGTAACGGCGGCGTATTATGCGCTGCCACACCGTTTTCGGTGGTTCCTGCTGCTCGGGGCAAGCTGTGTTTTCTACATGGCGTTTGTTCCTGAATATATTCTTATTCTGTTTACGACCATCCTGATTGATTACGTTGCGGCGATCTACATTGATAGATCGGCAGGATTAAAAACTCGTTGCCTTCTCATAACCAGCATTATTTCAACCTGCCTGGTCCTGTTTGTTTTTAAATATTTCAATTTTTTCGCCGCTAACATCGATGCCCTCGCCAGGCTCGTCCACTGGAATTATTCGGTCGCGGCTTTGAAACTCATCCTGCCGATTGGCCTGTCCTTTCACACGTTCCAGAGTCTTAGCTACGTCATCGAGGTCTACCGCAAAAGGCAAAAGCCGGAGAAACACTTTGGAATATACGCGCTCTACGTGATGTTCTATCCGCAACTCGTGGCTGGACCGATTGAACGTCCGCAGAATTTGCTCCATCAATTCCGCGAAGAGCATCCTTTTGACTATGATCAAGTGAAGCGCGGCCTTTTGCTGATGGCTTGGGGGTTCTTCAAGAAGCTGGTCGTGGCTGATCGCCTTGCCCTTTATGTCAACCAGGTGTTCACAAATCTGCATGATTACCACGGCGTGACGCTCATCGTTGCGCTGATCTTCTTTGCTTACCAGATTTATTGCGATTTTTCGGGGTACTCGGATATCGCCCGGGGTGTGGCGTCGGTTATGGGTTTTCGTCTGATCCGCAACTTCGACCGGCCTTATCTTTCCCGCTCCATTTCGGAGTTTTGGAGACGTTGGCACATTTCGCTATCCTCTTGGTTTCGGGATTATGTCTATATCCCGCTTGGCGGCGGTCGGACCACCATCGCGAAAACCTGTCGGAATCTGTTGGTTGTGTTCGCGCTAAGCGGACTGTGGCATGGGGCGAACTGGACCTTTGTTGTGTGGGGTGCCCTGAACGGACTTTATGTCATGCTAGAGGTGATAACCAAGCGCGCGCGAAGTCGAGTTTATCACCACTTGGGAGTACCAGAAAATAACTTCATATTGGCGGCGGTACAGATCTGCGTGACCTTCGGCTTAACGCTGATCGCTTGGACATTTTTCCGCGCGGCCACCGTGGGCGACGCCTGGTATATCCTCTCGAACATGGGACGGGGCTTATCTCTCCAGTCGGTATCTGATGGTGGTTTCCGACGGGAGGACTACCTTATCGTTCCCTGGGCGCTGCTCATTCTCGAGGGAGTAGAGTGGGGACAAAGGCGCTTTGATCTTGTCGAAAAATTGGCCTCGCTTTCGATGCCCTGGCGATGGGCAGCGTACCAGGCCGCTGCCTGGCTGATTCTTGCTTTCGGTGTTTTCAACAAGAATACTTTCATTTATTTTCAATTCTAAACTTTGTATATGGCAGGACGTTTTGTGCTTAAGCTCATTTGCTTCGGTCTTGTTTCTTCAGGAATCGCCTTCGGTTTGCAGGAGATTCTGGTGTTTGGACTCAATCGCTGCAACACCTCAGCGCGCGGAGTGTGGAACAAGGTCATTCATGGGGAGGTAAACGCCGAGATTCTGGTGTGCGGATCCTCCCGCGCCCTGATCCATTACGATCCCCGCATTATCAGCCGGGAGATCGGTAAATCAGCTTTCAATACCGGGCGGACTGGAACGTTCCCTGATCTGCAATTGAGCTGGCTTAAAACCTACTTGGTACACAACAGAGCTCCGCATTACATCTTGTTAAACGTCGATCGTAACTGTTTCTGCACGACCAAACACCCTTATGAGCCAGAGCAATATATTCCATACCTGGACGAACCCGACCTGTACAGGGAACTTGTTTCTCGTGAAAGGAGATTTGCCCGAGAACGTAGAATTCCGCTGCTCGGAATAATCGAACACCGACTGGTTCTGACCGCCCTTGGTGGACTTGTTCGGCTCAACACCAGGGAGGATCGTTTCGATGGATTTGAGCCTAAGGACATTCCATGGACAGGCGAGTTCGAGAAGTTCAAAGCCCTGCATCCGACGGGAGAGCTGGCTTCAGTCGAGAATGACGGGGTCAAAGCGTTTCGGAAGCTCATCGAACGCGGTTTGGAGTGTAAAGCCTCAGTTGTTTTGGTCTATTCTCCGGAATACTGCGAAGCCCAGCCTCTCACCAGGAACCGGCGGGATATCATCGAACAAGTCGGGGAAATCGCAGCAGAGTATGGAATCGAATTCTGGGATTTCTCGGATGATCCTATCTGCCTTGACAAGTCGCTGTTCTACAATTCGCAACACTTGAACCGGCAGGGGGCCAGTCTGTTTTCCAGTAAACTCGGTGAACGGTTAAAAGGCTTTTGCAGTAATGGCGCTCTCGCAAACACGCGCGTAGCAGATGGCAAATCGAAGGAGACATGTGGCCGACGTTGATACGAAAAGCACACTGATGGATTCCGTCAGCACCGGGACGAAAGCCCGTGGCTTTTTGCGCTCGCTCCTGGCGCGTGAGCGAGTGCGCCAGACGCTGTTGTTGTACGGTTCCGACATAGGTCTGATTATCCTGACCTTCGGAACTGGCATTCTGAATTCCCGCTTTCTCGGGCCAACTCAGTACGGCGTTTATGCCTTTGTCATCACCGTGGTTGAAGCAGTGATGCTTTTCGCCGGCTTTGGATTCCCTGCCGCTGGCGCCCGCGTGGTTTCCCTTGCCAAGACCAGGCATGACGAGCAAGCCGTACAGGGCGCCCTGGTCGCTATCGCACTGGTGATGGGCCTGTGCATGTCGCTGCTGCTGGCGACCGCGAGCCCACTCATTGAATGGGTGTTCCACACCAAAGAGAAAGGCTGGTTTCTGATCGCCTCCCTTCTGTGCACACTGGCTCCCCTTCAAGCGATGCTAACGCAAGCCTGCCTTGGAGCCAACCGGATCGGGATTCTAGCCACGCTGAATATCCTGCCGAAAGCGTTGTACCTGCTCGGTGGCCTTGGGATGGTTGTCTGGGCTCATCTGACGGCCAAAACCGCTTTAATGCTCTATTTCGGCGGCTCATTAGCGAGTTGTCTTCTCGCGCTCATCGCGCTACGCATCCGTTTCGATCAGGTGCGCAGCCTCACGCGGGAGGTTACCGCCGAGGTCAAGCGTTACGGGTTCAAAGCGTACCTTGGCGGCATCGCCGACACCAGCACTTACAAACTCAACAACCTTCTCATTGCTGGTTATGTGGACACGAACTGGCTGGGTTTCTACAGCATCGCATCGACGATGGTCAGCCCCATGGTGCGCTTCTCTATTGCCCTTTCCAACTCGGCATATCGTTCCTTAGGACAGAAGAAAAGTATCAATAAGAAGTTGTTCATGGCGAACGGCGCCTTCCTCGTTGCCAGCGCAATCTTGATCGCTGCAGTCGTGCGCCCTTTCATAACGATAGTCCTCACCCGACAGTTCCTCCCGGCAGTAGGGCTGGTTTACGTCTTGCTTGCGACCGCCTTTTTTCAGGGCATGTATCAGCCCATCAATGCCTTTCTGTGCGCCCATGGCAAAGGCCGCGAGTTGCGCTCGATCTCTCTCGTCGTCTGCGCGGTGAATCTAATCATTTCTCTGGCGCTGATCCCGCGTTTGGGCGCCTATGGTGCCGCGATTGGCAGCAGCATGGCCAAATGCTGCGAGTTGCTGGGAAACATCCACTACTATCGTAAGATCACTCGACAGTCCTGTTCGTCCTCCTAGCCGGATGGTGACTAAAAGATCCTCATTCTCCCGGCCGATCAATCAGCACGCGCTTTTGAGCGGACCGCAATGCTCACACACAAAATTCGAGAAAATCCGCTTGGACGCAAATCAGGAGCATGATCGGGAGATTCCTTCGAAAACCGGCTTTGTACCGATCAAGGCGGACCGTTCCCGGTTTGAACTGTGAAGCGACACAAGTGCCGAATTCCTGGCCGGCCTTGTCCAACAAAGTGACAACGTGGGATCGTCGCAGTGGTACGGAACCCCAGTGTACTTCTTCATACGAGCCCGATCGCCAAAAAGGCCGCTGCCTTTGGGCAAAACAGTCTACCCGATTATGACAGGCAATATCAAGCGAAGATGACAAAGTATCCTGTATTCTTCACTCTTCCTGCGCGGGCGGATGAGGCAGGCGATTGGGTATTGGCTGGGCGGCGGAATTTCCGGATCATTGCGCCTTGATTTTGGTATGTTTCGTGCGACAACACACCCCTATGAAGACTACGGTCATTTTTTGCTTACTGTCTTTGTTGTCCACGGCGTACGTTAGTCAAGGCCAACCCGCGGCGGCGCGAAACCTGCGGATTATTAATAATCCACCAAAAGCGAGGAATCTCACCGACCTTGTTTTTGCAATATCGCCAGGTCAGGGGACACTCACTAAATCATATAGATTCTACGCAATTGATGTCGATGGGGACGCGATTACCTACAGCGGGAACGGCTTGCCAAACGGGGCGACAATCGACTCTGCGACGGGAGAGTTGCGCATGCAGGTATCGGAAAGCGATATTGGCAAAACATTTTCCAACATTAGTATTTCGATCAGCGACGGGAAAGCCACCGTCTCGAGGACCATCTCCATTTCTATACACCAGCCACAGAAGTATTATGTAGCGAAAGCAGGCTCGGATTCAAACCCGGGAACAGCAAATTTGCCTTGGCTCACAATAAAAAAGTCCACCGGGTATGTACTACCGGGCGACACGGTGTTCATCTCAGCCGGCAATTACCCTGAAAGGGTCGCAACAAGATCTACAGCCAACGGTTCCGACTATATTACGTACACAAACAACGCTGATGGAACCGTCGAAATGCGGGGTTTTGACATCAATCAGGATTCCGTGTGGATCGCCGGTTTGAGCATCACGAATCCCGGGCCCAATATTTCAGGCATCAAGATCGACGGCAACTATCCAAAGATCACGGGCAACTATATCTACAACATCGGGGGCAACGAAGCCGCTGGGGTTACCGGATACTGGTACGATCGTCCTTTTGGTGCTTATATCGCAAGCAATCACATTTTTAAGTGCCAGTATGGAATCTGGACGTACGGCTTCAACTGGACCGTCGAGCATAACAACATCGATAGGCCGTGCCAGTGGAACAGCAATTACGATTCTGATTATATTGAGCTGATGGGAGAGGGACATGTATTTCGTTACAACTACCTTCACGGCGGATTATCGAATGAGCTTGTGAGTGCTCACGTGGACTCCTTCCAGACCTACGATGATGCGAACTCCAAGTATTGGGCGGCAAACATTCTCATTGAACACAACTTCTGCTCTGATTTTGCTGAAGGCTTCGAGGGAGAGGCAACTTTTCTGCGCCGATCACATGACATCGTTTTCAGAAACAACATCTTTTTCAACGGCCTTCCGTTCAAGACGGGCTACCCAAACGGCGTGAGCCCCATCATTGTGCATGACATTCCAAACGTCGTTGTTACCAACAACACATTCTACAACATCAGGTATGGTCCCCACTGGGACCCTACCACGTGGGGTTTGGCCACCAACGCCATCATCAAAAACAACATCTTTTACAACCAGTTATATCCGTACATCTACATCAACGGAACAGCGGACTACAACATGGGCTATCAAGTCCAAACGAGCGGCTACGTGCTTGGCCCGCACGATATCTATGGCGTCAATCCTCTCTTTGTTAATCCGAGTAATCCCCTGGGGCCGGATGGAATAATGTGGACGGCTGACGACGGTTTCCAATTGCAGTCGGGCTCGCGCGGAAGAACCGCCGGTGAAAACGGCGTCCAGGTGGGAGCCTACGGGCCTTAGCATATCCCCGCAAGACCGCGCAACGTGATTTGCAGCCGGGAATGGGGAGATTTACGGGTTTGAGTAACAGGGAGAGCGCTCGCTCTCATTGAACAGTTCGCCAAGGCAGATTCACTCTGAGTCGGTCGGGATGCCCGGTGCAGGTCGCCATATGAACAAGTACGTTAGTTACGCCAGAGGAGGCGTCCCGGCGATCGTAGGGCAAATTGACGAACTCAAGAGCAAGTTTCCGCGAAATGGATCAAGCTATTATGCGCGGCAATGATCCCAAAAAAGTTGTGTGGCTTTATGAGGATGATCACCTCAAACAGCCGTTCATCTGCCTGGCGAAGGAATCGTTGACCGACCGTGGTTACGCGGTCACGATCCTCGATTCTGCGAGTAAAGCTTCGTCGCGAGACTTGCAACGTGCAGCGGTCCAGGGCCGCACCATCCCAGCGAGCAATGGAGCAGCGGGAGGAAAGTTGGCCGTGAGACTCTTCTGGCGCGTCTGGATGTGGTTCAGCAACGGTTGGCTCCGGTCCGTCCCGGGCGCTCGCTGGGCGGAAAAGCTCTTTTTTCATTTCGGGATGGCTGCAAAGGCCGTGTCCGAACGACCCGGTGTGATCCTTGCGACAGGGATTCAGGGAGCCGCGATGGGGTGGCTGGCGAGCGGCATCTCGCGTTCACGGCTGGTCTATTATCCGCTTGAATTGTACGGCGAACAGCACAACCAGCTACGATGGTGGTGGAAACCATTCGAGCGCGTTTTCATAAAGCATGGAATTGATGCGCTGGTTACACAGAACGAGGAGCGCGCAAAGATTTACGTAAGGGAGAAAGGAGCCAGGCTCACCCCGACCATCGTTCATAACTACAAACGATGGCAGCACGTCGCACCTACCGGCAGGTTGAGACAACGCCTGGCGCTCCCGGAAAATATTCGAATCGTTCTTTATGAAGGCATGCTCGGTCAAGGCCGGTGGCTGAAGAACCTCGTTTTATCAGCGGAGCATTTGCCAGACGACGTTCGATTGGTATTTATGGGCAGAGCCTCTGAATGGTGGACAAGCAACGTTCACCCGCTTTTGGCGATGCGTGAGATCGCTCAAAAGGTGTTAGTGGCGCCTTGGGTGCAGCATGCTGATTTGCTCGGGTTCGTCGCTGATGCGGATGTCGGTGTTATCATCTATGACGACAGCGTGCGCAATAATTACTTTTGCGAGCCTGGTAAACTCAGTGACTATGTTATCGCTGGTCTGCCCGTGGTAGTCCCTGCCTTTCCCACCATTGCGCCCGTCGTACGACGTTATCGGATCGGCGCTGTGTTTGATAATCCCGCCCCCGAGCGAATTGCCGAGGCAATAAATGAAGTGCTGGCTACCCCCAAGTCTAACTGGCGAAAGGCGATTGAAGCAGCCCGTAAGGATCTGGTCTGGGAAACTCAATACCCCGCTTTCGAGAAAGCTGTATTCGGCAACGGCGGTCCTGCTAGTGTTTGAGCAACGGCTGACATCAAGAGCAATTACTGAGTGCATGATGCGACCGGCACAAAAGCCAAAGGTTGTCCTGATTTTCGGCACGCGCCCCGAGGCGATCAAATTGGCGCCGTTGGCGCTGGCCTTGAAAACGGACCAACGCCTGGACTGCCGCGTCTGGGTTACTGGACAGCACCGGCAAATGTTGGATCAGGTGTTGCAAGTGTTCGGCTTTAGTCCGGACATCGATCTTAATCTGATGCAGCCGAATCAGACTCTGGGCGGCTTAACCTCGCGGGCTGTTGCTGCTCTGGATCAGTGTTTGGCGACCGAGCATCCCCAATTGATTTTGGTACAGGGCGACACTACGACTGTGTTCTGCGCCGCCCTGGCTGCTTTCTACCATCAAATCCCCGTCGGGCACGTTGAAGCGGGCTTGCGGACGAACAATCTCAAGTCTCCCTGGCCGGAAGAAGCGAATCGTGTATTGACCTCGCGACTGACCTCATTGCATTTTGCGCCGACGGAAACCGCCAAACAAAACCTTATGAGGGAAGGAGTAGATGAAACCAAGATTTTCGTGACCGGAAATACCGTGATTGACGCGCTCTTTTGGGTGCGCAATAAACTCAACGCCAATCCGGACGCCAGCAAACACATGGTCGATCGACTGCGCGTGCCTGCAACTTTCGCTGATCGTTTCCTGGTGAACTCGGCGGTTGCTCGAAATCAGGTCGTTAGCGCGGCGGCATGCAGCTCACCAGGAGAGCGAGACTTTTTTAACCGCTCTCGCCACTCGCCGCTCATTCTCGTAACCGGACACCGTCGTGAATCGTTCGGCCGAGGATTCGAGGATATATGCAGGGCCATCCGAGAGTTGGCGCAGTTACATTCCGAAGTGGGCGTCATTTATCCTGTGCACCTGAATCCCCAAGTGCAACATGCTGTTCACACGATTTTGGGGGGACATCCTCGCATCCAGTTGGTGGAGCCACTTGGTTATGAGGTTTTCGTTTGGCTGATGGATCGCTCCTTTTTCATCCTGAGCGATTCCGGCGGTGTTCAAGAGGAGGCTCCCAGCCTCGGGAAACCGGTTTTGGTCATGCGGGACACTACCGAACGCCCTGAAGGGATAGCCTCCGGGACCTGCCGGCTCGTCGGCACGAATCCGGAGTTGATTTTGCGCGAGGCCCGCCTGTTGCTTACCAGCGAATCTGAGTACCGACGGCGCTCAGCCCTTAAGAATCCTTATGGTGATGGACGGGCAACGCACAGGATTGTGGAGGCATGCGTCCGATTTCTTTGCGACGGCAAAAAGGGAAAGCGTATTAATGATCTCCGGTGCCCCCCAGATTACGTCAGGAACTTGAAGAAAAACAACAGAATCGGTTGACAACAGTACTCCTTGAGTTTGACGATGGCGTGCTCCTTGCTCTACTCATTCCTACCAGTCAATTTATGCAAACGAAGGTGCTCATCACAATCGACACTGAGGTTCGGACCCATGGCCGGCCAGATGCCTTCGATCACGACGTAGCAGGCCGTTCACAAAGCAATTCTCGTGGTGCTTACTGGATTGCGGACCAGCTTAAGAGTTACGGCTTTGCGGGAGTGTTCTTTCTTGATGTTTACGGCAGCGGCAGGTTTCGGGGAGCGCCTTATCGAGAGCTTTGTGAAGGCCTGTTGGAAAGGGGCCAAGACATTCAACTCCACACCCATCCCGACCAGATGTATGACTCGAAACGCAGGAACATGCACGAATACTCATTGGCAGAGCAAACCGGGATTGTACGAGATGGGATGGCCCTGCTCAAGGACTGGACGGGCAAGTCCCCCATAGCACATCGCGCGGGAAGCTATGGAGCCAACGAAGACACATTGAAGGCCCTGCGCGTTAACGGAATTCTGCTCGACAGTTCGTTCTTTTATGGCCGGGCCAATTGCAAGTTACCCTTTGGCAACTCAAATAGCCCTTTCAAATCACATGACGTATGGGAGATACCCGTTACGATCGCTCCTGAGCCGGTTGAGAAGCTTGGTTTTCGTTTCCCGTTTTGGACCCGTCATTTTTGGAAACGCTATATCAAGCTGGACGTCAATGCCATGTGCCCGATCCAAATCTGCCGTTCGGTTAGACAGCTGCACGGGGCCATTCCCTACATGATCACTTTCCTGCACAGCTTCAGTTTCATGCGCTGGAAAACAGACGAACCAGATGAACGCGCGATCGCATCCTTCCACTCCTTGTTGCGGCTGCTGGCGGACATGGAAATCCCCGTTGTTACCTTTGAGCAGATTGCAGCAGAACTCGGAGTGGACAGCCAAGGAGAGCCTCGGCCAGTTATCAGGGCTTGAAGTGCCCTGAATTACAGCCTACTCGTCAACCATGTCGAAGCCAGCGTCACTGTCGGGGGCCGGAATGAACATCTGCGTTTGCGTCTGCACATACAGGCGGCACGGCCTGTTGCAACGCTTGCTCACAGACCTTCAAAAACAGGCTACCGATGGGTTGTTCGCTTACTCCGTCGTCGTTGTGGATAATGACGCGGTTCCCTCCGCACGACCCATCGTTGAGGAGATCAGCGAAAAAGCGAGCGTCAACATAGGTTACTTCCATGAACCACGGCGGAACATTTCGTATTAGGACCTGTCATTCCCCATTTTGCTGTTGAGCCGCCTGGGTGGCTCGTCAGAAGTAAGCTCTGTGAGCGACCACGTCTTTCGACCGGATCGGTTGTCACGAACGATCGAGATACCCGAACCGGCAACGTACTCCTGGCGAAGGATGTGTTACGCAGAGAAGACGGTCCGTTCCATCCCCGCTTCGGGACCAGCGGGGGCGGCGACAAGGACTACTTCATGAGGATGGTAGGGATGCGCAAGAAATTCGTCTGGTGCGACGAAGCATGCGTCTATGAGACAGTAACGCTCGACAGATACGCACGCGCCTATTACATCCGACGTGCTTTAGTGCGTGGGAGTGTGACTGCTCGAATGGAACCTTTGTTCGGCATTGGGACGGCCAAGTCACTATTGGCCGTGCCGCTTTACGCAGTGGCGTTGCCGTTCTTGCAGTTGATTGGCCACCATTTCTTTATGAGGTACCTCATCAAAGAATGCGACCACGTAGGAAAATTGGTGGCGCGTTTAGGCATCAACATTGTGAAAGATCGACCGTACTGAAGCAGCACATGAGCGCATCATCGCGGATGCCATGACTCGCCCTTAGACCGTCGTTGCCGCTGATTGACGCGCGACGGTTGTGCAAAGTTCAGGACCGGAGG
>QHNT01000062.1 GCA_003218515.1 Verrucomicrobiota bacterium
CCGGCGGCCACGAGATTCAACTGCATACCCATCCTGACCTGATGTATGACCCGAAACGTCAAAGCATGCACGAATACTCACTGGCAGAGCAAACTACGATTATCCGGGACGGGATGGCGCTGTTGAGGGAGTGGACCGGCAAGGCCCCCATCGCTCATCGCGCTGGAAGCTATGGAGCCAACAAAGACACATTGAAGGCCCTTCATGCTAATGGAATCTTTCTCGATAGCTCATTCTTTTACCGCCACGGGAATTGTCGACTCCCATTCGCCAATTTGAATTCTCCGTTCAAGGCCGACGGAATATGGGAAGTGCCCGTTACGGTTCACCCAAGGCCGGTCCGGAGGCTGGGCATCTCCCTGCCATTTGTTAAGCGGTATGGAAAGCTGGACGTGAATTGGATGTCGGGCCCGCAATTGTGTAAGGCGATCGAGCAGCTGCACGGTACGATTCCTTATATCGTCACGTTTCTGCACAGCTTCAGTTTTACACGACGCCAGGCGAATGGCTTTGTGCCCGATGAAGCCGCGATTGCATCGTTCCAGGCCATGCTGCAACTCCTGGCCGAGAATAATATTCCGGCAGCGTCTTTCGAGCAGATCGATGCCAAGCACCTTGAGACCTACGCAGAAGCTCAGCCATCTGCTTCTCCGAGGGAATCTTAGCGCCTTGATCCCGCCAAAAGGAGTCCAGTGTTTACGCGTATTCGTCCAGAGTCGAAGCCTGCGTCAGGAAAGACTGCCGTCGTTGCGCCCATGGGGATGGACACCGATCGGGTTTTATTCGTGGTTTACGATTTTCCGCCCGAAGGTTCGCGGGGGACAAAAAGGTCCTTGAAGTTCATCCGGCATCTTCCGCCTCACGGTTGGTCGGCCGTCGTACTGACCGTCCGAAGCAGCCCCAATCTCTCATTCCATGATGACTCCCTTTTTGCGGAACTGCCGCCTGGTCTCCCCATTTATCGCGCGCGGACGCTCGAGAGTCTCTTCCATGGCTCATCGAAGGGAGATGGTGTGCGCGGCGATGGCGCTGGGGAGGCGAAACCGGGACCTCTTTCTTCGGCACTCCGTCGCGCGGTAGTCCGGCTTTATCGCAGATTGGGAAGATTCACGAAGCTGCCAGACTCGAGGATACTCTGGCTTCCTTTTGCGGTGATCTCAGGTCTGCGGGCAATCCGGCAGAACCGCTGCCGCGTCATCTACACTTCGGGGCCGAGTCACACGAATCACGTCGTGGGCGCCATCTTATCACACGTCACCCGGCTTCCGCTGGTGATTGATTTCAGGGACGCGTGGGTGGGAAATCCCGCGAGGAGAATGCCCAAAGCCTGGATTGCGAAAGGGAACGCATTTCTGGAGCGATTCTGCGTCCGTTCGGCAAAGGTCGTGGTCTGCACGACCGACGGCATCAGAGCTGACTTCGAGAAACGTTATCCTGATCTGCCCGGGAAGTACGTGACGATTTTCAATGGATTCGACCAATCCGACTTCCTGGCGGACACTTCGGTGGGGAGTCGTCCGCGGCGTCCCGTCCTGACCATCGTTCATGCAGGGACGCTCGGTCGAGAGCGTTCGCCCAGGGAGTTCCTGCTGGCGCTCGGCCAACTCCTTAGAGAGAACCCCGAACTGGCGGGCCAGGTCGAAGTGATTTTTGTGGGCCAGAACTCGCCATGCACCGACGGGCGTACTATCGAGGACTATGTTCAGGAATACAGTTGCAGTTCTGTGGTCAAGCTCACTGGTTTCGTCTCGCGCAAGGCAAGTCTGGAGTACATAGTGCGGGCTGACGTTTTACTCCTGATCATTGGGCGGGTGCCCAAGGAGGGGGCTTTTGTCTATGGCATCTCGGGAAAGGTTTACGACTACGCGGCAGCCCGAAGGCCCGTCTTGACCGTTTCTGAACGAGGCTCGACGGCGCAAATCGTGGAGAGCCTTAACCTCGGTCCGGTGGTGGACCCCGATGACACTGAGACAATCAAATCTACTCTCGTTTCTCTCTGGGAAGCACATAGGTCCGGGTCCATTCCCTACAACCCAAATTTGGAACTGCTCAAGTCGTTCGAGTTCTCCCGCTTGACCGCTCGATTGGCGGCGTGCTTCGACCAGACTCACAAAGGTGAGGCTCGGGAATCCTCCGAAAGCCGCGGATAGGGAAAACGCAAATGAATCTCGAGCGCGTTGGAGTTTTAGGCGCAGGCAACATCGGAATTGGAGTCGTTACCGATGTTGTTCTCCATGGACTCTATGCTGTGGTCGTGGATGTCTCGAAGGAGCAGCTTAAGCGGGCGGAAGCCGAAGTATTAAAGAACATCAGATTTGCGCCGCTGTTGTTAAAGAGTGCTCCCCGATTGACCAAAGAGGATGCCCTGAAGCGCATTGTGTTTACGGAGGATTTAAAGGATGTCTCATCCTGCGACTTCGTTATCGAGAATGTCACGGAGAACTGGGATATCAAACGGCGGGTTTATGAGACGCTCGATGTTGTGGCGCCCCCCGCAGTGTGTTTTGGTGCAAACACCTCGTGTATTTCAATCACGAGGATAGCCAGTGTTACGAAACGGCCGACTCAAGTTGTCGGCATCCACCTCATGAACCCCGTTCACTTGAAGCCAACCGTGGAGGTTATTCGCGGTTACCACACCTCTGAACACACCCTTGAAATCCTTCAGCAACTGTTTGCTCAACTGAATAAGCAGGCGATCATAGTCGACGATCTACCTGGTTTCGTTTCCAACCGGATCTCGCACCTCTTTATGAACGAGGCGGTATTTGTGTTGCAGGACAACATCGCAACTGCGGAGCAGATCGACACTATATTCAAGAAATGCTTCGGTCACACAATGGGACCGTTGGAAACGGCAGATTTGATCGGGTTGGATACGGTGATGCGGTCGCTGGACGTGCTTTATGAAGCGTATCATGATCAAAAGTACCGTTGTTCTCCCCTGTTGAGGAAAATGGTGGATGCCGGGCACCTGGGAAGAAAGACCGGAAAGGGCTTTTATGCCTATCCTGAATAAGAGTTTTCGGACGCACTTCGGCTTCTGCAACGGCATTGCAGCTCCAATGCGGTTATTCGATTGCATCTCATCGCGGTAAGACAATTAAATCGGAAATGCTTACAACACAATTAGATATGAATTGCAAGTGGGAGTCGAGCCCGACGGAACGCAGACTGCTAACTGCATCGCGTATGTCAAGTGTCCATCTTTGGCGAGATGGTAGCAGGCGCCGACGAGGGAGTTATGTTCTTCAAAAGAGGCGTAGCCAAGGCGCCTCTGTAACCTGGTTTGATGTCGCAGAGTGCCTTCAAGCCAAGCTCAGTCCTGCTGCGAACCTCCTCATGGATTTGACGCTGCGCAGCTCCTAACAATGCCCATCATCGTCATCGGACTTACCTGATCTGCCAGTGCCTGTTTTCCTCGTGGGAGGGCGGGAATAGAAGTACCTCAATCACATAAGTCCATGGAGAGTGAAAATGATATTGCGATTATGGGTATATCCTGCAGATTTCCCGGGGCACGGAACCTCGATGAGTTCTGGCGAGACCCTACTGAGGGCGTAGAGTCCTCAGGATGGTGGGCCCAATTCCGTTTTGTTCAGGTTGATTTCCCGCCAGTGTCCCCGTCCTGCAGCGTTCGCTGGGATCGTTCGGCAAACACAGAAAAGAGCTTGCCCAGGCTGCGATTCACATCATGTCGAGAGACTGGCGGCGAAAGGAGTCTGGTGCGCTTTTGTAACCACCAAACACAGACGGTATCAAACCTGCTTTTCTCGCATTCCGAAGAAATGGTGGATGCATTTGTCCGGGCGGTTGGAGCCTCAGGAAGCGCTCGAGCAGGCCCGCAAACTGTTGAAAAAGCGCATCGCCTCTCGCGAGCGGAATTTTCTCAGCCTTGTGGAAAAGGGGATCTTTGGTTATGCGAAAAGCCCTTATCTGCGGTTGCTCGCGGCGAAGCGCATCGACTTTGCCGATATTCGAAAATGGGTCGAAGGCGAGGGCATCGAAGCCACGCTCGTCCGGCTGCTGCACGAAGGGGTGTATTTTACCGTCGATGAATTCAAGGGGAAGGCGGAAGTCCAGCGTAAAGGCGTCCGTTTCCAGTGTGAGGAGAGCATGTTCGACAATCCCTTCCTTTCGCACGTTTATGAGGTGCGGAGCGGAGCGACCCGGAGTGCCGGCACCCGAATCCGCATCGACTTCGAGTACCTTGAACAACGTTCACTCTACGATGCGTTCCTGCTGCAGACGCACGGCGCGCTGACGTCGCCGATCGCGAACTGGTTCCCGTTGTTTCCGGGGGCGCCGGGGATCAATTCCTCGCTCCGATTCTCCCGCATCGGCAATCCGCCGCAACGCTGGTTTTCCCAGGTGGCCAAGGCGCAGGTGAAAGTGAACTGGGAAAAAGTCTGGGGAACCCGGCTGATCTTTTTAATGGCCAAACTGCACGGCATCCGTTTTGCCGAACCGGAGTACGCCGATTTGAACAATGCGCTCAAGGTCGCCCAATGGGCCACCGTGGCGCTGGACCAGCACCCGAACTGTGTCATCTATACGTTTGCGAGTTCGGCCGTGCGCGTGTGCATGGCCGGGCAGGAACACGGGCTCAATCTCAAAGGGGTGCGTTTCCTGGTGACCGGCGAACCATTGACCGAGCAAAGGAAACGGGAGATTGAGCAGGTCGGCGCCATCGCCGTTCCGGTCTATGGCATTTCGGAAGCCGGAGTCATCGCGGCCGGGTGCGATCAGGTGCATGATCCTTCCGCCAGCGATCACTGCCATGTGTACAAAGACACCACAGCGATCATTGCCCACCCGTACCATGTTCCGCACTTCGACATCACAGTGAATTCCTTTTTGTTCACGACCGTGCTGTTCGAATCGCCGAAGCTGTTGTTGAAT
>QHNT01000217.1 GCA_003218515.1 Verrucomicrobiota bacterium
TTTTCACCCACTTTTAATCACACCCCGCCGGAAATGTAACCCGCGAAACACGCCAAATACACCAAAACAAATCCGCGCCCAATCGCGTCCTCCACGATCAAAATAGCGAACCGCCAATCTACGCTCATCATCGCTAACTAATCTCATCAGCGCCGATTAGTGAAGATGAGTGGTCAAAAATTCCGGGGCAACACAGGGTCACCTGAGGCGTCCGCTCGCCGCTGCACCGGGATTCGGCCCCCCAAACAATTCAACCGGCGTCCGCCGCGGCGCGGCCTTGTGCTTCGATGCGCTCCACCATGGCCTGCAAGGTGACGGCCCTGGCCACGCGCTGTTCGGACTGGTGGATTTCCTCGAACGCGCCGCGAACCAGCTCGCGCGTCGGCTCCTCGCGCGTCGCCGGTTCCTGTCCCAGACCGGCGCGCAAGGCCTGAAGGATGTCCTCATAAGAAATTCGGTCAAGCGGCCGCGCGGGAAAATACGCCGTCTCCGGCGTCGCGACTTCCGCCAGCAATTTGCGCTGCAGCAGCGGTTGGATGATCTGGCTGACCAGACGGCTCGACACCGACAGCGATTCGGAAACCTCCCCCACCGTGGGCGGCAGCTCGCCCCGATGGAATTTCTGTCCGACCAGCGTCATCAGCCGCAGCGCGATGAATTCGCGACCGCGCTGATTGACGTTTTCGGCCTGTTTTTCCTGAAGGTACGCCCGTCGGTTCTGATAGGCGTAGGCCACTTGCGCGCCGAACAGCAGGATCGTCCAGGAGAGGTACAGGCCAAAGAGCAGGATCGGTATGGCGCTGAGCGAACCGTAAATCTTGCTCGCCGAAATGACCCGCGAGGTGAACAGGGCGTTAAAATTGCCGTTGAGGATCCAAAGGGCGCCCGCGACCATCCCGCCAAACGCCGCCGCCTGCCAGTTCACCCGCGTATTGGGCATGAACTGATACAAGAGCGTGAATGAACCACAGAGGAGGAAAAAGGGAATCATCTTGAACAACAGCCCGCCGATGATCGGCGTCTCTTCGATCAGGTCTTGCGCGGCCTGAAACCGCGAGCCGATGGCAAGCCCCATCACGAGAATCACCACCAGTGGCCCGAGCGTGACGGCCGCCCAGTAATGAATGATCCGCACAAACCAGTTCCGCCCGCGCGGCACGCCCCAGATGTCGTTGAACGTCGCTTCGATTGTGCTGAGCAGCCCAATCGCGACAAAGACCAGCGCCACAGTGCCGACCAGGCCAAGGGCGCCGCTGTGAACGTTGGCGATGAACGTCCGGATCGTCTCTACCACCTTCTGGCTGGACTCGTCCTCGCCGTGAGTGGCGCGGAGAACCAGCGAGGTCAGTTGGTCCGCCAGCTTCTCGACGAGCTTGACCCGGCGTTGTTCGGTTGCCTTCGCGAGACGCGGCAACAATTCCTCGATCTGTTTGGCGATCTTGCGTCCGTAGTCCGCGCCGGCTTCCTGGCCGGTGGCTGCGCCTGGAACCAGTTCGGCGGCCAACTGGTTGACCAGGTGGGTGCGCTCCTGGCCACTGCTCTCCACCAGCCGGGGCAGCGCGGCTCCGATTTTTTCCACAAGCCGACTCCGTGCCGACTCCTTTTCCTCGGCCGTCGCCGGAACCAGGCCCAACTGGGGCGCCAGTTCGTCCACGACCGTCTGAATCAGTTCGGCCTGTTGGTCCTCGCTGCTTTGAAGCAGTTTGGTGGACACGCCCAATCCCACTGCCAGGAGCGGGATCAACGCCAGCAGCGTCGTGTAGGCCAGCGCCGAGGCGCGCACTGGACAGCGGTTGCGCACAAAGCTCTTTCCCACCAGCACCCAGAAATGGATGAACCTTCGTAAGGGATGCAGCCGCGCCTCGTCCACCAGAACCATCCCCTGCTCATCGAGCAAGGCCTGGGCTTCGGCCTGGAATTTTTTGACTCGCGAGACGGAATCTTTGACCATTGCTCGGCCAGTGTAGAGTTCCGCCTTGCGCGTTCAAGGTTCAAAGTTGTTCCTTGGCGGTTCCCGGTTGTTCCGCTGTGCGTTGCTGACCAGCGGGTGGCTCCCTTCGCCCGACCGCCGACCGGCCACCGATCCGGGACAAACGGGCGCATCTAACACCACCACCATGCCGCTGGTCGATTCCCTCTCCCCACGACAGAGGAGTGGGGAGAGGGTAAGGGAGAGGGGATTCCAATTAGCCGCGCCAATTCGATGGAAGGTGCCCCTCTCCCCAGCCCTCTCCCCGCTCGTGCCTCGCAGGGAGAGGGAGCGGGAGGCTTCCACGATGGTGGTACTATCCAGATGGCCCGGGACAAACCGCGAGTTGAACTTTGAAATGTCGTGCCTTAGGCTTGCGCCCATGGCTCGTAAAGCATCGTCCAGCCAGGTCCACGCGCGCGGCTTTGGCGACATTATCGGCATCGCGCTCATCGCGGTGTCCGTGCTCACGCTCGTCGCTTTGCTCTCGTACGATCCCCGGGACATCTCCGTCAACAGCACCGAGACCAACCTCACCACCCATAACTGGATCGGCCAGGTCGGCGCCTGGATTGGTTTCCTGCTCTTTTTTTTGTTCGGCGCCGGCGCTTATCTTCTGCCGATTCTCCTCTTCTGTTTCGGCCTCAGTTATCTGTTTCATTGGATGGCCTACTTCCATCGCCGCTGGGTCTGGGCGGCCACTCTGCTGCTGTGCGGCATGGGCCTGCTCGATCTGAACAAACCGGTGGCTTTCCTCGCCCACTGGCAGCGGAACTATAACGCGACTTCCGTTGGGGGCTGGGTCGGGCTGATGATGAACAAATATCTGTTCGGCCACTTCGGTTCCGTCGGCGCGACCATCATTTTCACCACGCTTTATTTCATCAGTCTCCTGTTCCTGACCAATTTTCAACTCGGCGAATGGTTGCGCGGCCTGTTGCCCGGTGAACCGGCTGAAGCGGAAAAGGATGTCCCCGATGAGGATCGAGCGCTCGAACGCCGCGCGCGCGAACTCGAACGTCAGGCCAAAAAACTGCAAGAACAGGTCGCCAAAGCCGGCCTCGGTGCTGACCTGCAGCCGGTCCCTGAACCGACCGTCCGCGATCTCAGCCTGCCTCAAACCAAGCCGTCGTTCCGCTCCGGCCTGCGGCCCAGGAGCAAAGCGCCCGAGCTTGAAACCGAACAGCCTGCCGGCGCTGAAGGTGAGGTAATCCCGGCGAAAGAAATTGTTGCCGCAACCAAACAGGACATCCTCGGCAAACCAAAAGAAAAAGCAAAGGAACCGAAAACAGAAGAGCCGACTGCTGAAACGCTGAAAGACGCCGTTTTCGGAAAGGATAAAACCATTATCGTGGACGAAAAGACGGCCGTCGAAGCGCTGCCGGTCGTCCACCTGGCGCCGGACCCGCCCCTCAAACCAAGGACCCAGCCTAAAAAACCCAAGCCCATCGCCGTCGCCGCGACGCCGCTCATCGGCAATTACCAGGTGCCGGCGTTCGATTTGCTCAATTACCCGGACCCCGCCGTTCGCCCGACCGAATCGAAGGAAGACCTGATGGCCAACGCGCGGCTCATTCAACAGACCCTCGCGCAGTTCGACATTGAAGTCGCCCTCGGTGACATCACCAAAGGCCCCACCATCACGCGTTACGAACTGCATCCTGCGCCGGGGGTGAAACTCGAAAAAATCACCGCCCTGAACAACAACATTGCTGCCGCGCTCAAAGCTGAGCGCATCCACATCCTCGCGCCCGTCCCCGGCAAAAGCTCCGTCGGCTTTGAAGTTCCCAACATCATCAAGACGAAGGTGATCATTCGCGATCTGCTCGAATCGGAGGAATGGCGCAGCACCCGGGCGCGGATCCCGCTGGCGCTCGGCAAAGACGTTTACGGCCACCCGATCGTCGCGGATCTCACGGAGATGCCGCACCTGCTCATCGCCGGCAGCACCGGCTCCGGCAAATCCGTCTGCATCAACGCCATCATCACCTCCCTGCTCTACCGCTTTTCGCCCGACCAGCTCCGTTTCGTGATGATTGACCCGAAGGTGGTCGAGCTGCAGCAATACAACGCCCTGCCGCACCTCGTTGTCCCGGTCGTGACCGATCCAAAAAAAGTGATCCTCGCGCTGCGTTGGGTCGTCAATGAAATGGACAAGCGCTACCAGATCTTCGCCCGGGTCGGCGTCCGCAACATCAAATCATTCAACGAACGGCCCAAGGACATACCTCTGCCCAGAACTGAACCCGAACTGCCCCTCAAGGCCAGAAAAGAAAAAATCGAAGCCGGCGCGGACGGGTTCGCGGTCGAAGTGGACGAGGAAATCGTCGTGCCGCGCGACGATGACATCGTCATCCCGGAGAAGCTCAGCTACATCGTCGTCATCATCGACGAACTCGCCGACCTGATGCTTGTCGCGCCCGCCGACGTGGAAATGGCCATCGCCCGAATCACGCAAATGGCCCGCGCCGCCGGCATTCATTGCATCGTCGCCACGCAACGGCCCAGCGTGGACGTCATCACCGGCGTCATCAAGGCGAACATCCCGGCGCGCATCGCTTTTCAGGTCGCGGCGAAGGTGGACTCGCGCACGATCCTGGACGGGATGGGCGCCGACAAACTGCTCGGCAAAGGCGACATGCTCTATCTGCCGCCCGGCTCCGCCAAACTCGTCCGCGCCCAGGGCGCGCTCATCACTGACCAGGAGACCAATCGCATCGTCGAATTCATCGCCCGGCAGGGCAAACCGAGTTACGAACTGGAAATCCACCAGCAACTCTCCAAACCGCTGAGCAGCCTCGACGGCGAAAACGGCATCGACGAAGACGAGGACCTGATCCAGGAGTGCATCGAAGTCATCCGCAGCGAACAAAAGGCGAGCGTCTCGCTCCTTCAGCGCCGGTTGCGCCTCGGCTACACCCGCGCGGCGCGCATCATGGACGAACTGGAAAACCGCGGCATCGTCGGCCCCAGCAAAGGCGCCGAACCGCGCGACATTTTGATTGACCTCGACGGCACCGGCGCGGACGGCCAGGGACAATAGGCCCGATGTTGAATGTTGAATGTTGAACGTTGGATGTTGGTTGTTCGCCGCTC
>QHNT01000063.1 GCA_003218515.1 Verrucomicrobiota bacterium
AGCCGTCTCCGTCCGCAGCGCCGCGATCGCGGCTTTGTGCGGTTTTGATCTTGAAAGCGCTGCAGAATTCGCGAGCCGCAGCCTTGCCCGCTTGAACAATGGCGCCGCGTTCGACGAAATTTTCTCCTCCTTCCTCCACCGTCAGGGAGGAGCTGCCGCACTGGCGGTCGCACTCGCTCGAAGACCGCTTCCCAAGCTTGCCGCCGAGGCTGGACTGCGCTTGATGAACGCCGGTGGTCGGCGGAACGATCAGTTGGCCCGCTTTCTGGCCGATGCTGCCGGCTTCAAGAGCGAAGTCAAAACAGTGACCTCCGCGGAAATCGCCGCATTCGCTGTCGAAGTCCGCGCCCACGGCGACGCCAGGCGCGGCGCCGAGATTTTCCGCCGTGCGGACCTGGGTTGCACGGCCTGCCACACCGTGAACGGCCAGGGCGGCAATGTCGGCCCCGACCTCAGCGCGCTGGGCACCGCGCAGCCCGTGGATTTTATCATCGGCGCCATTCTCGACCCCCAAAAGGAAGTCAAGGAAGGTTATATGTCTGTTTCGGTCGTAACGAAAGATGGCGAAGAGTTCCAGGGCTATCAGGTTCGCGAGACCAGGGGCGAACTGGTGTTGCGCGATGTGCTGCAGAACAAAGAGGTCCGCCTTCGCCGGGAAACCATCAAAGAGAGGAAGCAGCACGGATCGGTCATGCCCAGCGGTCTGGCTGATACGCTGACGCGGGCGGAGTTTCGCGACCTCGTCCGCTTTCTATCCGAGCTGGGCAAACCGAGGTAGCGCGCGGGGACTTTCGATGAACCCAGAGGAACATCCAACATCGAACATCCAACGCCGAACATCGAATGGCAGGACGAATCCTCGCTCATTTCGACGTTCGGTGTTCGATGTTGGACGTTCGATGTTTTCCCTCGGTTCAGGGGTTCAATGCGCGAAATATTTCGGGGAAACCTCTCCCCATGAAACTCGTAGCAGCCGACGTAAGAAGACTCACTTTTCAAATGCGGAGTGCGGAGTGCGGAACGCGGAATTGATCAGAGGCTCACGTCGGCTGCTACGGTTCATAACCCCAATGCGCGAAGAAAGACCGTGGGCTTCCCATGAACCTTCCCTCTTTGGGGCGTCGAGACTCCCTCTCATCCGCCCTCAGAGCACCTCTATCACATCTCATCCAGGACCGTTCGCACGGCCGCCCGCAGCGCCGCCACACGCGTCTGCAAAGGGAAATCCGACGGCGCTTCCAGCGTGTAGCTGTGCCGGGTCTTGTTCATGACCAGGTAGAAGGCCTCGGGCCATTGCGGACGTTTCGTCGGATCGATGTCGGGCCGGATAACGCCGCCCTGCGCCGGACGATCTTCGATCGCGGGTGAAAGATCGATGGGACAAACCTTCGACACCGCCTGCACCATTTTCTCGCCTAACGAAGGTTCATGGTCGGGATTGACTTCATAAAGGTAGAACCCGTGCGATTCCCAGTCTTCGTGCAGGCAAAGCGTCAGATCGAAGGTCGGCTGCCTTTGCAGCCAGGCAATGTGCGCGCGAATTTCCGCGCTTTTGGCTTCGCGGTAGTCGCGATTGAGGTCCACGCCATCGGCGTTCTCGCGGCGGTTGAGCGGAAAGCCGGTCGGGTTCAGGCACGGGCAAAGCCAGACGTCGGCGTGGTCGGGCCAATGATTCTCCTGCAACAACCGGCGAACCGCGAGCGGCCCGGCCGGTTCGTCACCGTGGATGCCCGTGGAAATGTAGAGCCGTCTGCGCGGCGCGCCCGCCACTCGACGAAACGCGAGTAAATCCAGTTGGTCAGAAACCGGCATTTCCTCGATTTGCCAACCAAACTTACGCGCGGCGTCGAGGTCATCGCGCAGGACCTGATTGATATCGATGGTTTCGCCCAGGTAGGCGCCTCTGTTTTTACCAAGCCGTTGGGCGGAATGAGACATAACAGGAAATTAGCGCGAGGTTTTAACCATTCAATGATTTTACGCTTTAACACGGAGCGGCCCGTCGAAACGTTGAAGCGTTGCAGCGTTAAAACGTTAAACCGGTGACATCGCACATCCCGTCGGCAGAGGCTGGTCCTTGAACGGAGGACGCATCCTAAGGCCGAGCAAGTCCAGCATTTCATGATCCGCAGCGTAATCGGGCGACGGCACGGCCCTGGTCAACATGCTCTTGGTGTCGCTGGAGAAAATCGAGTTCGCCCCGGCGAGGAAGCACAAGGCCTGTTCGGCCAGGCTGAGTTTGGCGCGACCGGCGGAAAGACGGACGACGGACTTGGGCATCACGATGCGCGCGGCGGCAATCATCCGCAACGTTTCGTCGAACGGCACATCCGGCTGATTCGCGAGCGGTGTGCCGGGAACTTTGGAAAGGATGTTGATCGGAACCGATTCCGGATGCGGCCGCATGCTCGCCAGTGTGTGCAGCAGAGCAATCCGGTCCTGGATGCTCTCGCCCAGGCCGAGGATGCCCCCGCAGCAAACCGTGATGTTCGTCTTGCGGAGATTGCGCAGCGTGTTCAAACGATCCTGATACGTCCGCGTCGTGATAATCGTCCGGTAATGGCTCTCTGAAGTGTCGAGGTTGTGGTTGTAGGCATAAAGCCCGGCTTCGTCGAGACGATTCGCCTGTGATTCCGTCAACATCCCGAGTGTGCAGCACACTTCGACGCCCAGGGCCGTGACTTCCTTGACCATTTCGAGGACGCGGTCGAATTGAGCGTTGTCGCGCACCTCGCGCCAGGCGGCGCCCAGGCAGACGCGGCTGACGCCATTCGCTTTGGCCCGCCGCGCAATCGCGACGACCGTGTCCTTATCCATCAACGGTTGCGGCTCAATGCCGGTTTCGTAACGCGCGGATTGCGCGCAATAGGCGCAGTCTTCGGGACAGGCGCCGGTTTTGATGGAGACCAGTTTGCACACCTGCACTTCGTCGCTGAGGTGATGGCGGCGATGCACGCTTGCGGCGCGGAACACCAGCTCGAGCAGCGGCGTGTCATGAACGGCGCGAATTTCCTCCCGCTGCCAATCGTATCGGATATCATCAGACATCGGTTGCTTCAAAGTTCAGGTTGACCGGGCGACCGATCCGCAACTCTCGCGTCAACCGGTTCGGCGTCAGCGGTTGACACGATAACGAACGCGGCGGCTTGTGCAAGCTTTTGGAAAAAGATTCATCAGGCGACGGGGCATCACCGCGGCGAGAGTGATAATTGGGGCGCGTTGTCGTCGGAAAGCGGATTGACAGCAAAATCCCGCGATTCCAATCGTTCCAGCCAATTCTCAATCAGCGCCAGCACTTCGTTCACCTCGAGTTGTTCATGGACAGGCGGGTAATTCCGGAGGCTCGCGCGCGCCAGCTTGAAAAGCGCGGCGGCGGGACGGAGTCGGCCTCTTTTCAAATGGACAAACGCGCCCGCGAATTGAATGAGTCCTTTGTAAAACGCGCCGTTGGCCCCCTGGCGACCGGCCAGCCAAAGCTCTTCCAGGACATCATGCGCTTCGTAAAACAAACCCAGGTTAAAGCACTGGAAGTAACCGAGGTAGTGCGCGTCGAGTTTTTCTCCGCGGTAAGCTTCAATCAAGGCGGCGATTTTGGCGCTTTTTTTGCCCATCGGAACCAGCCTAGGGGCTGAAATGTAAATCGTGAAGCGCGAACTGGCTGCGTTTGGGGCGCATCTGGACACCACCACTATGCCGCTGGTTCGATTCCGCTGGTTCGATTCCCTCTCCCCACGACGGAGGAGTGGGGAGAGGGTAAGGGAGAGGGGATTCCAATTTAGCGCAATTCGATGGAAGGTGCCCCTCTCCCCAGCCTTCTCCCCGCTCGTGCCTCGCAAGGAGAGGGGAGCGGGAGGCTTCCACGATGGGGTGGTATCCAAGATGGCCCTTGCGCTTGCATTTTGGCAGGCACCCGTCCCGAATCACGGTTCGCGCTCGGGCGCATCTTCCAACAACAAGCTGAGATTCCCCTCACCCGGCCTGACGGCCACACTCTCCCCATCGGATGGGGAGGGACAGGGGTCTTCGGAAATCTTGCAGACCGGACTCGATAGCGTGGTAGTGCAGCGATGCGCCCTTCGCGCTCTGAGCTTCACGTTGACAACTGATTACCCGTTGGACACTCTCGCGCCATGGCAAAACCTGCTCTAGGCCGTGGGCTGGCCGCGTTGCTGGGCGGTTCGCCGCCGGAAGCGAAAACACCGCCTGTGCCGATCCAACCGGCGCACGCCATGACGGCCGCGCCGGTCGTGGACGCGCGCGAACGCGTGGAACGCGCGCCGCTGACGCGCATTCGCCCGTGTCCGCTTCAACCGCGCAAGGATTTTTCGGAAGAGGCCCTCCGCGAGTTGGCCGATTCGATCAAGGAACAAGGCATCGTCCAGCCGCTGATCGTGCGGGCGCGCGGTGAAGGATACGAACTGATTGCCGGTGAACGCCGCTGGCGCGCCGCGCAAATGCTTGGCCTGGGTGAGGTGCCGGTCATTGTGCGCGAAGCTGACGACCGCGCCGTGCTGGAACTGGCGCTCATCGAGAATCTCCAGCGTGAAAACCTGAATCCGATCGAAGAAGCGCAGGGTTACTCGCAGCTGATTGAACAATTTCAGCTCAAGCAGGAGGAAGCGGCGGCCAAAGTCGGCAAGAGCCGCGCCCTGGTTGCCAACGCGCTGCGGTTGCTGCACCTCCCGCCGGAAATTCAAGCCTTCGTGCGCGATGGCCGGCTATCCGTTGGCCACGCCAAAGTGATTCTCGGATTGAACCGCGCCGAAGAACAAAGGCTCGCTGCGGAACGCATCATCAAGCAGTCGCTGAACGTTCGCCAGACCGAGGACCTCGTCGCGCACTGGCGGAACCGCGGCGTCGCGGCGGCCGACGCCAAATCCGCTTCGCTTTCCCGGTCCAAGGAGACGCACGTGGCCGATCTCGAACATCGCTTGCAGGAGCGGTTTGGCACCCGGGTCGATTTGCGATACCGCCGGGGCAAAGGCGCGCTGCAAATTCATTTCTATACTGATGACGACCTCCAACGGGTGCTCGAGATGATTGGCGTGAGGCCCGATTGAAGCAGATTTTGTCCCTCGACGTTTCGCAACCCGATTAAGTTCCCATGACGGCCACCTTTGAGTTTCGCGAATTGTGCGCGCAAAAACTGTCGGCTGCCGTTGACCGCGTTGGCCAGTTGACCGCCTTTGTCGGCCTGGACGGATTCGTTGACGAAATTCTGGACGTTGTGGATAAGCGGATGGACGCACGGCATTATGCGCGTGTCCCCACCATCGCTCGCCTGGCCGAACGGATTGCTGAGGCTGCCGGCAGGAGCACCAACATCGAACTCGTCAACCAAATCACGAAACTCGGCGGCAACGGCCCGATCATGGCCAACGCATTGGCCGGTTTCGGAATGAAGGTCACTTACCTCGGCAACCTAGGTTATCCTCATCTCCATCCCGTTTTCCACGAGTTCGCGCGGCGCGCGGAGGTCTATTCCATCGCCGAGCCCGGTCACACGGACGCGCTGGAATTCGACGATGGCAAAATCATGCTCGGCAAACACTCCTCGTTAAAAGAGGTCAATTGGACCAACATCCTGGCGCGGTTTGGCCGCGACAAATTTGCCACTCAGTTTGATGGCTCCGACCTCATCGCGTTTGTGAACTGGACGATGATCCCTTACATGAGCGATGTGTGGGAGGCGTTGCAACGGGAGTTTTGTCCAAACTTGAAAGGCCGGCGCCGAAAAATGTTTTTTGATCTCGCCGACCCGGAAAAGCGTACCGCGCAGGATATTTCGCGCGCGTTGGAGTTGATCGTCCAATTCGAGAAACACTTCGACGTGATTCTCGGTCTCAACGAAACGGAAGCCAACGAAATCAGCGAAGTGCTGGGGCTGAAGCGCAAGGCGCATAACGCCGAGGCTTTGTCCTCCCTGGCGCGCGAGCTGCGCGCCAGGCTGCCTGTCAGCACCCTGGTCATTCATCCGGTTTCCTGCGCGCTGGCGGCCAGCGGTGATGGGGTGGATGTCGTCAAAGGGCCTTACATTTTCAAACCGAAGATCACGACGGGCGCCGGCGATCATTTCAACGCCGGCTTTTGCCTCGGTAAACTGCTCGGCCTCGACAACGCGATGAGCGTGCTGACCGGCGTCGCCGCCAGCGGTTACTACGTTCGCACCGCCACCAGCCCGTCCATTCCTCAATTGGCTGATCTTTTGCGCAAGTGGCCGGGAAAATGAATTCGCTCTCCACGAACCGCCCCCTCACCCGGCCTCCGGCCACCCTCTCCCCCATTGGGGAAGAGGGCCGGGGTGAGGGGGTAGTTCATGGTCCCAATGCGTGCGCAAAAGAAAGGAGGCTTTCCATGAACCGACCCCTCACCCCTTCCCTCTCCCCATCGGATGGGGAGAGGGTGGCCGAAGGTCGGGTGAGGGGGGGTCATGGTCCCGATGCGTGCGCAAAAGCGAAAGTGAGGTTTCCATGAACCGCCCCTTCGTCCTCCTCGTCGTTCTCGATTCGTCCTCTTGGTTTCGCGGACGAGAACGATTGGGTTCATGGTCTCAATGCGCGATTCTGGAATCGTCGAGCCCACCGATAAACCGCCTATCGGAGCGCGGACAGCCATGTCCGCGTGAACCAAGTCCAAGGAACTCGCGGACAAGGCTGTCCGCGCTCCTGTCCGTCGTCGGTTCATGGTCCCGAGGCGCGATTCTGGAGTACGACTCGTGGAATCGCCCTCGTCAACCCCCCGCGCTGTTCGAATGATTCTTCCGGTTGTGAAATACGGTCATCCGATGCTGCGGCAGAAAGGCGCGCGGATCGAAAAAATCACGCCCGCGGTCAAGAAACTGATCGACGACATGTTGGAAACGATGCATGCCGCGGCCGGGGTTGGCCTGGCGGCGCAACAGGTCGGCCACGCGCTCCAACTGACGGTGATCGACGTGCGCGAGTCGAAGGACCGCCCTTCGACACTCGAATTGAAAGGCAAGCCTGCCGAGGTGGCCGGATTCATGCCCCTGGTGTTGATGAATCCGGAAATCACGCCCGTGGGAAAACCGGTCGCCGGCGCGGAAGGATGTCTGAGCTTCCCCGAAATCTACGCCGACATCGTTCGCCCGGAATCGGTGGACGTCGTTGGGATGAACGAAAAGGGCGAACGCATCGAGTTCCGCTGCGGCGGCCTGCTGGCTCGCGCAGTCCAACACGAGCGCGACCACTTGCGGGGCATTCTTTTCATTGACCGGATGAGCGCCGAGACGAAGAAAGAACTCAAGCCGCCGTTGGACCGATTGCAGACGGCGACCAAGGCGGCGCTGAAAAAACAGGACGAATGACGCGCCTGGAGTCAATCAATAGTTCGGCGGCGTCCGGCAGGTTCGGGCTTTCTCCCTGCTCTCTGTGACTCCGTGGTTATTTTCACCGCTGAGGCACAGAGGCCACAGAGAGTTTTCCTTTCATCATCGGCCCGCGTGGCTGGTTAATAAACCTTCCGCAAGTGCGACGGAAGGATGTTCAGTTCGGAGCGGTATTTGGCGACCGTCCGGCGGGCGATCTTGATTCCCTTCTGATCGAGCAGCTTGACGATCTCCTCGTCGGACAGCGGTTTGGACGGCTCTTCGCCCTTGATCATGTCCGAGATCATCTCCTTCACGCTGGTGTTCGAGACACCGACGCCGCTGGCTGTCTGGATGCCGGAGGTGAAGAAATATTTCATCTCATAGATGCCTTGCGGCGTCTCCATGTATTTGCCGGATACGGCGCGGCTCACCGTGGTTTCATGCACGCCGACGACTTCGGCCACCTGCACCATCGTCAGCGGCTTGAGGAAGGCGACGCCTTTGTCCATGAACTCGCGTTGTCGCTTCACGATTTCGTTAGCGATGTTCAGAATAGTTTGCTGCCGCTGGTGCAGGCTCTTGATCAGAAATTTACCGGCGCGGATTTTTTCCCGGATGTATTCGCGGACTTCCGGCGAACTGTCCGCTTGCGCCATGAGGTCTTTGTAGGTGTTGCTGATGCGCAAGTGTGGAACGTGCTCATTGTTCGTACTGACGACAAGGTCGTGGCCAATTCTTTGAACGAACACCTCCGGCAGAATGTACTGATTGTTGTCCGGCAGAAAAGCCCGGCCCGGCCTCGGCTCCAGGTTGCCAATACGCCCAACCGATTTCTGCACCTCTTCCACGGTTGCCTCCAAACCGCGCGCGATTTCCGGAATGCGCCGCTTGCCCAACGCTTCCATGAATTCGCTTACGATGCGGTATTCCAAAGTGTCTTGCTTCCCGTCGCGTTCCAGTTGCAGCAGGAGACATTCGCGCAAATCGCGAGCGCCCACCCCCGGCGGATGAAACGTCTGAATGACCTTCAACACCTCCAGAATCTTTTCGGGCCGGATGTTGGTCGCAAACGCCAGCTCGTCCACGCTGGACTGAAGATAGCCGTAATCATCAATGTTCCCGACGATCATCTGGCCGATCTGACGTTGTTCCTCGGTCAGATCCGACAACCGGATCTGCTCGAGCAGATTCTCTTGAAGCGAGGTGCCGGCCACCAGCGAATCGAACATGAATTGACGTTTCTCCTCGTCTTCCTGGCTTTGGCGCATCGGCATGTTCGTCTGGGCAAAATGGTCGCGCCATTCCTGGTCGAGTTGGGTCAGCCGTTCGAACTCCGCCTGAAAATCGTCCGCCGGCTCACTGTTGCTCTTTTCGGTGGCCGGATCAAATGTCACGTCCGCCGGCGGTTCCGTTGGGTCGGCCGCGTGGGCGGCTTCTTCAGCCTCGCGGTCTTCCTTTTCCTCCAGCGTCATTTCCGTCGCCGCCTCCTCCTCCAACACAGGGTTCTGCTGGAGTTCCTGCTCGACCATTGCCTTCAATTCCAGCGTGGGCGCCTGCAATAGCGCCAGAGACTGTTGCAGTTGCGGAGCGAGCACCTGCGACAGCGTCATCTTTTGCGAAAGATGCAAGGCCTGGGCCATTGGCAGAATGATAATCCTCCGCTTCCACAGCTCAAGCAATTTGCGGCATGAGCTTTGCTCCTTCACAAATCATGCCAGCGCAGGAAAATGAAAAGTCAATGCCGAAATGGGAGCCCGTTTTCCGCCGTCTGCGCGCCGCGCAAAAGATTTGCCCTGATAGTTCCCTGGTACTAACGTCGGCGCGTGGCAGTCAAACTCACGATTCTGGGCAGTGGTTCGGCGGGCAATTGCGCTTATCTGGAAACTGAAGAAACCCGTTTGCTCATCGATGCCGGCTTCAGTGGGCGGGAGATCCGCGAGCGCCTCCTTACTATTGGCCGCACGCCAGAAAGTCTCCACGGCATCCTCATAACACACGAACACAGCGATCATGTGCAAGGCCTGACAACGCTGTGCGCAAAACTCCAAATTCCGATTTACTGCAACCGGGACACCAAGGAGGCGATGGAAGATCAACTCCATGCCAAATTCTTCGACTGCCGCATTTTTACCACCGGCGTGACGTTCGAGGTAGGTGACGTGACAGTCGATCCGTTTTCCGTTCTACACGACGCGTGCGATCCGGTCGGTTTTCTCCTGCGGACCAGCGCGGGCAACTTCGGTTTTCTGACCGACCTCGGCTATGCCACGAAGCTGGTCATCGAACGCGTTCGCGCGGCGAACGTTCTCCTGCTGGAAACCAACCATGACTTGAAGCTGCTCCAGGAAGACACCCGGCGTCCCTGGAGCATCAAACAGCGCATCCTCAGCCGGCACGGTCATCTCTCCAATGTCGCTGCCGCCGAAGTCGCTGAGCAGATCGTCTCGGATGAACTGCGGTGTTTGTATCTCGGGCACCTGAGCCGTGACTGTAACCGGCCTGAGCTCGCCCATCGCGCGGTCAGTGAGCGCCTCCGGCAAATCGGCGCTGATCACGTCCGTATCGAATCCACCTCGCAGGATGTCCCCTGCCCCACGTTGAGCTGGTGAACTGCCGACGGGTTCAAAGTTTCGCGTTTATTCGCTGTTCTGCTCGTGGCTAAATCGGTCAATGGAAAAAACTTTGCCGCCGCTGTCGCCGGGCACGCTCTACCTCGTGGCCACGCCCATTGGCAACCTCGAAGACATCACGCTGCGGGCGCTGCGGGCGTTGCGGGAATGCGACGTCATCGCGGCGGAAGACACGCGACGCACCGGACAACTGCTGAAGCATTTCGGAATCTCCAGGCCCTTACTGAGTTATTTCCGGTTCAATGAAGCTAAACGCACCGGGCAAATCATCGAACGGCTGGGGCGCGGAGAGAAGGTGGCACTCGTGGCTGACGCCGGCAGCCCCGGAATCAGCGACCCTGGAGAGCGCGTGGTCAGCGCAGCGTTGGCCGCCGGCTTTCGAGTGGAGCCGGTGCCGGGCGCTTGCGCGCTGGTTGCGGCGCTCACCGCCAGTGGACTGCCGGCGGATGAATTTCATTTTATCGGTTTTCTGCCGCACAAATCCGGCCAGCGCCGAAACAAGCTGCAAACGCTGAAGTCTTCTCCCGGCACGCTGGTGCTGTACGAATCGCCTTACCGGATGGAAAGACTGCTCAGAGAGCTGAACGAAATCTTTCCAGACCGGTCCGTCGTTCTGGCGCGCGAATTGACCAAAAAGTTCGAGGAGTTTCTGCGAGGAAAACCGGCACAGCTTTTGGAGATCGTCAAAAAACAGTCGTGGCGAGGCGAGTTCGTAGTGCTGATTGACAACTCGCAGCCCGCAAGGCAGGACACAGACTGACGCGCAGGCGAACGCCTGCCGCTAGACAAATTTTCCCGGATTCAGGATGCCCTTCGGGTCGAGGGCCTGCTTGATGACGCGATGCAGGGCGCGCACGTCCTCCGACGCCGCATCCGGCCACCAGCGCTTCTTGGCCAGACCGATGCCATGCTCTCCGGTGATAACGCCGCCCCAGGCGAGCACTTGCTTGAACAAGTCGTCGAGCGCAGCCTCGCTCCGTCTTGGCGCGCCCGGCTGCGTTTTGTCCACCATCACGTTGACGTGAATGTTGCCATCGCCGGCGTGACCAAAACAGGCCACCGGCAGGCGATGCTTCTTTTGCAGCCACTCGGCAAAACAAAACAGGTCCTCCAGTCGGCCTCGCGGCACCGTGATGTCTTCGTTAAGCTTGGTCAGGCCGGTGTCACGCAACGCGTAGGAAAACTCGCGACGCAATTGCCAGAATTTTTCGCAGCCCTCAGCGCCGTAACCGCGCTGAACAAAAACCGGTTTCATGGCCCGAATCATTTCTTCCAATCGTTTTAATTCGGAGCGAACGGATCCTTCCTGACCGTCAAGCTCGACGATGATATGTGCCCGGCAGCCCGTCAGCAGCTTGCTGCCGGTCCGCTTTTGCGCGGCTGCCAGGGTGAAGGCGTCCGCAACTTCCAATGCGCTGGGCAAAGTGCCGGAGCCGAAAACCGCTCGAATGGCGCGCGCAGCGCCCTTCATCGAACCAAATCCCACGCCCAGGCAGGCGCGGAACGGCGGCAAGGGCAACAGCTTCAGCGTCGCTTCCGTGACAACGCCCAGTAGCCCTTCCGAGCCGACGAACAGGCGCGCCAGATCGAACCCCGTTTTGTTTTTATGCGTGCGGCTGCCGAGACGAACGACAGAGCCGCTGGCCAGTGCCACTTCCAGACCGAGCACATAATCTCGCGTCACGCCGTATTTCAGGCAGCGCGGGCCGCCCGCGTTGGTGGCGATGTTGCCCCCGATGCTGCTGTCCGCGCGGCTGGCCGGGTCGGGAGGATAATAAAGCCCCTGCTTCTCGACCGCCTCGTGCAGATGCTGCGTGACCACACCCGGCTGCACCACCGCGACAAAGTCGTGCGAATTGATCTCCTTGATGCGGTTCATCCGCGCCAGCGAGAGCACGACGCCCCCGCGCGATGGAACACATCCGCCCACGTAACCGTGGCCCGCGCCGCGCGCAGTCACCGGCAGGTTGTGCCGATGAGCGAAACGGAGGATCGTGGCGACGGAACGCGTGCTCCGCGGCAGGGCCACGGCGTCAGGCAGGCGACTGGCGAACCATTTGTCGCCGGAATGGCTTTGAAGCGTGTCGCTGTCGAACCGCAGCTCGCCGGCCGGCAATTCGCATTGCAACTCAAGCAGCGTCGTGTGCCGTCGCGGGTTCATCCGCTCGAACCGTTGGCCGCCTCAATCAGCGCCTTGGCTTCCTCGGCATAGTCGTCGGGCACCTGCACGAGGATACCGCCGGCCGCCATCGAGTAGCCGTCCATGCTCAGCGCGGCGAGTTCGTTTACGACTTCGGCCGGGATGTCAGCGGCGTCAAGGCGCGACCGAATCAGTTGCGCTTCGGCCGGGCTGAAACTGCGGAACACAGTCACGAGTTGCATGGGAGACGATGAGGTCGATTGGGCGCAAAATCAAGCCGCCACAGGCGTTTTAGCATCGGCGAAGATCAGCACGCCCGCCCCGGTCTGCACCAGACTCTGCACCTGAATTTCAATCTGCTGGCCGACGAAGCTGTGGCCGTTGTTTACCACAACCATCGTGCCGTCGTTGAGGTAACCGACACCCTGCCCTTTGTCCTTGCCCTCGCGGACGATCTTCAGGTTGAAAATTTCGCCCGGCAAAATCGCCGGTTTCAGCGCCCTGGCGAGTTCATGGATGTTGACGTGGGGAACAGATTGCAGCTCGGCGATTTTGCTGAGGTTGTAGTCGTTGGTAATCAGTTTGGCCCCCAACGCGCGCGCCAGGCTGATCAGCTTCGCATCCACTTCCGGCTCTTCACGAAAATCCGCTTCGTGGATTTTGACTTCTTTGCGGGGGCTTCGCTGGATGCGGCTGAGCATTTCCAAACCACGCCGGCCGCGAGCACGACGGATCGGGTCGGTGGAATCCGCGATAAATTGAAGCTCTTTCAACACGAAGCGCGGCACCACTATGGTCCCTTCCAGGAAGTTTCCCTCGATCAACTCGGCGATGCGTCCGTCAATGATGGCGCTGGTGTCGAGCACGAGGAGATTTTCGGCCTTGCTCTGCGACGCGAACCGAACGAAGGGGATGATCAGGTAAAAGTCCTCTTTGTTGCTGCGCATGGCCAGGATCATGCCGATGTAACCAAAAGCCAGAAACAAACAGAGGCGAATCAACCAGCGAACCGGCTTGTCCTCCACGTAAATGAACAAGCCGGAGTTGTCAATCAACAGAGCGATCACTGTTCCCAGCAACAGGCCGAACGAGGCCGCGGAAAAGGCGCGAAGCGAAAAGCCCTTGACCATCTCGTCGATGGCGATCAGCAGGCCGCCAAAACCAAAGCCGATCAACACGCCCCGAAAGCCATCGTCGATCAACTCCGGCCGCACCTGGCTGACCGCGTAGCCGCCCAGCGTGGACAGGCCGAGAAACAAAACGCGCAGAATCCAGACGGACATAAATCTAACGCCACGGGTCGCGGCCGGGATAAAGCGGCGACGGCGGCCGCGGTTCAGTTTTCTTAGGTCTCCACAACAATCCGTGGCGGTTCAGGTTGCTGCTCAACACCGTCAGGTTACTGACCAACTGCGACACCCCGGACGACAGTTCTTCGTTCTTCAACAAACGACCGGCCAGTCCCTTTCCCGCCTCGAGATCCGATAACAGACTCTTCATCATTTCCGAGGACGATTCAACGTTTTTTACGGCGGCGGCCAGACCCGCTTTGTTGTTCGTCAATACCTGTTGAAGATTTGTGGCCAGGTCCTTGAGCTGAAATGAAAACAGCGCCAGATTGCTGGTCGTCGCGCTGACCGGCAAGGTGTTGGACTGAACCACCCGGTCCACCTTATCCACCGTCGCCAGCGCGTGCTCGGAAACGAGGCGGAAGCTTGTGATGGTCGAAGAGAGGTTGGTCAGGGTTTCGTCGTTCAAGACATGCTGTTCCACGCGCGTCAGCGCGCTGTCCAGCCTTTTCGCCGTCTCGTCGATCCGCTGAATAAACCCGAGAGCCGAGCGCGCGACTTCCTGCAGGTTGAACGGCTCCCGGCAGACGACTTCGTCGCCGTCATTCAACACCGGCCTTCCGTTTTTGCCGGGAATGATGGCGACGTATTGATCGCCCAGGAAACCCATCGAATCGATGGCGAACACAGCGTCGCCATGAATCTGGTAGCGCTTCAAAATCTTCAGAAACACAATCACGTTCGTTCCTTCGGGTGCCAGCTCAGCGCCGGTCACGTTTCCGACCGGGACGCCCGCCATGAGAACGGCGGCCTCCCGTTTGATGCCGCCGACGTTCGTCGTCTTGAGGCGCAGCGTGTAAGTGGGTGTGAGGAACGTCAGCCCCTTGCTGAAATTCAGCACCAACAGGCCGAGCAACACCAGGCACACCAGGACGAACAGGCCGACTTTCCATTCCAATCGTTTTTGGCTCATATCAAAAATGCGGCTCCTTCGGATCGGAGACGCCATTCACAAAACGATAGACCACCGGGTCTTTCGACTGAAAAATTTCTTCCGGCGTGCCGCTAAAGTGGATGCGCCCCTGGTGCAGCATCAGGATGCGCTGGCCGATCCGCCGTGCGCTGCGCATGTCGTGCGTCACGGCCACCGTCGTCACTTCCAATCGTTCGCGGACCCGCACAATGAGTTGGTCAATGCTGTCGGCCACAATGGGGTCCAGCCCGGTCGTCGGCTCGTCGTAAAGCACGATCTGAGGCTGATAAATGATCGCGCGCGCCAGGCCGACTCGTTTGCGCATGCCGCCGGACAATTCGGCGGGCTTTTTATCTTGCGTGCCGCCCAGGTCCACCATGGCCAACGCCTCGTCCACTTTTTTGCCAATTTCGCTTTCCGTCAACCTTCCTTCCCGCTGCAGCACGAAGGCCACATTCTCCGCGACCGTCAACGAATCAAACAGCGCCGCGCCTTGAAACAGCATGCCGAATTTGCGCCGCACTCCCAGCAACTGCCGCTCGCTCATCCAGGCGACGCTTTCCCCTTCAATGAGCACGTCGCCTTCGTCGGGACTAAGCAAACCGATCAGGTGTTTCAACAATATGCTCTTGCCACCGCCGCTCCGGCCGATGATGACCACCGACTCGCCCTTCTCGACGCGCAGATCAACGCCGTCCAACACGCGTTGCGGCCCGAAACTTTTTTTCAGTCGCCGCGTCTCGATCATCACGCCCCCAGCAGACGAGTCAAAAACAACGTCAGAAAGAAATTGCTGATCAGAATCGTGATGGAAGAATAAACCACCGCTTCCGTGGTGGCGCGCCCGACGCCTTCTGCACCTTCCCGACAGTTCATCCCTTTGTAGCAACTGATCAACGCCAGCACGGCCGCAAAAACCACCGCCTTGATGGTGCCCATCACGACGTGCTGCGGCTGGGTGTATTTCAGCATGTTGTGCCAGGCGTAGGCGTGATCAATTCCCAACAGCGTCGTTCCGACGGTGTAGGCGGCGAGGATGCCCACGGCGATCGACTCCGCCGTCAACAACGGCAGCGCCAAGACCGTCGCCGACAAGCGGGGCACAACCAGGTAATCCACCGGATGTGTGGCCAGAGTCCGCAACGCGTCAATCTGCTCGGTCACCCGCATCGAGCCGAGTTCCGCCGCCATCGCGGCGCCCACCCGGCCGGCCACCATCAGCGCCGTCAACACCGGCCCCAGTTCGCTGCCCATCGCCACGCTCACCACCGCCAGCGTTGCGGTGTCCATTTTTACCTTGTGAAACTGAAAATACGTTTGCGCGCACAACACCATGCCGGTGAACGCACCGGTGATCAACACGACGGACTGCGATTTCACCCCGATGAAATAAAGCTGATAGGTCAGGCCGCGCCAGTCCACTCGCTGTGAAATCAGCGAGCGCGCCGCCTCCACCCCGAGCAGGGTGATCCGCCCCAGGCCTTCCAGCCAGCCCAAAACGCGGTGCGTTGCCAGGCCGTTCATGTGATGGATTTTTAACCAGCAGCGGAGCGGTTGGCCAGTTCTATCGAGTGCGAAGCTGCCGAGGTTGAGAGCGCTGAATTGCCAGCGTCTTTGCGGCTCGCGGGTACGCTCGCCCTACCCCTCCAGATAATTATGAAACCAGTCAAAAACCCCGCGCGCGGGCGGGTGGTGCTGCGGGGCGTTAAACTCAGCTTGAGAGCGCGCCTTCGGCCGCGGCGGTTTGCTTGAAAACCAGCTTGTCGCCTTCCATAGTGACCTGGATGGGGTCGTTCTCGTGCAGGTGGCCTTTGAGGATTTCCTCGGCCAGCGGGTCTTCCAAATAGCGCTCGACCGCGCGGCGCATTGGCCGGGCGCCGTAAATCGGGTCGTAACCCTTCTCGACCAGGAAATCCTTTGCCTTCTCGTCGAGCTGAAGCTGAATGTTCTTCCCTTTCAATCGTTCCATGACCTTCTTCACTTCGAGGTCCAGAATCTGGATCAGGTCCGGCTTGTTCAACGCGCGGAAAACGATGACATCGTCCAACCGGTTCAGGAATTCAGGCCGGAAAGCTTTCTTGGCGTCGTCCAGAATTTTCTCCTTCATCTTCTCATAGCTCGACTCTTCACTGGCGGCGGTAAACCCGATGGTCGACTGCTTGCGGATCGTCTCCGCGCCGACGTTCGAGGTCAGCAACACAATCGTGTTCCGGAAATCCACGACGCGTCCAACGCTGTCGGTCAACTTGCCCTCTTCCAGAATCTGCAGGAGCATGTTCATCACGTCCGGATGGGCCTTTTCCACCTCGTCAAACAAGATGACCGAATACGGTTTCCGGCGGACCTGCTCGGTCAATTGACCGCCTTCTTCGTAACCCACATAACCCGGAGGCGAGCCAACCAGCCGCGACACCGTGAACTTCTCCATGTACTCGCTCATGTCGAGCTGGACGAGCGCTTTCGCGTCGCCGAACATGTGTTCGGCCATCGACTTGGCCAGCAGCGTCTTGCCGACGCCGGTCGGCCCGAGCAACGCGAACGTGCCGATCGGCCGCTTTGGATCCTTCAAATCGGCCCGCGACCGGCGGAGCGCCTTGCACAAGGCTGTCACCGCCTCGCGTTGGCCGACCACAACGCGTGACAACTCTTCTTCCATCGCGAGGAGCTTCTGCGCCTCGCCTTGCTCCATGCGTTTGAGCGGGATACCGGTCCATTTGGCGACGACGTGCATGATGTCGTCCTCGTCCACTTTCACCCGCTTTTCTTCGCGGGTTGTCTTCCACGCGCTCAAGAACGATTCCAGTTTTTCCTTGGCCTGCTTTTCCTTGTCGCGCATCGCCGCAGCGCCTTCAAAGTCCTGTTCTTTAATCGCGCGTTCTTTGCGCGTCTTGATCTCTTCGATTTCCACCTCCAGTTGCTTCACGTCCGGCGGCCGCGTCATCGCGCCGATGCGCGCGCGCGAACCGGCCTCATCCATCACGTCAATGGCTTTGTCCGGCAGGAAACGACCGGTGATGTAGCGGTCGGACAACCGGACTGCGGCTTCCAGCGCTTTGTCCGTCAGATCAATCTTGTGATGTTCCTCGTATTTGGGGCGAAGCCCTTTCAAAATCAGGACGGCCTCCTCAATCGAAGGCGCCTCAACCTTGACCGCCTGGAATCGGCGTTCGAGCGCGGCGTCCTTCTCGATGTATTTGCGATACTCGGTCAACGTCGTGGCGCCAATACACTGCATCTCGCCTCGACTCAGCGCCGGCTTGATGATGTTGGAAGCGTCCATCGTCCCTTCGGCTGAGCCGGCGCCCACGATCGTGTGCAACTCGTCGATGAACAAAATGATGTTCTTGGCACGGCGGATTTCATCCATCACGGCCTTGATACGTTCCTCGAACTGGCCGCGATACTTGGTGCCAGCGACCATCAACGCCAGGTCGAGCGTGATGACGCGCTTGTCTCGCAACAGTTCGGGCACATTGCCTTTGGCTATCTCCTGGGCCAAACCTTCCACAATCGCCGTCTTGCCCACACCCGCTTCGCCCAGCAGAACCGGGTTGTTCTTGGTGCGACGACAGAGGATTTGAATCACGCGCTCGATCTCGTTCTTGCGCCCGATGACCGGGTCCATCTCGCCTTTGCGGGCGATCTCGGTCAGATCGCGGCCAAACGCTTTCAGCGCGGGCGTCTTGACTTCGCCCTTTTTCTCGGCCGGCGCCTTCTCGCAAAAGGCCCAGCAGAATATGCTCGGTGCCGACGTAAGTGTGATTCAACGCCTTGGCTTCCTTCGCCGCCAGGGCCAGAACCTTTTTAACCCGCGGTGTGTAGGGGATGTTGCCGATCATCTTCTGGTCGGGGCTGGTCCGGACCTGCTTCTCGACTTCCATCCGGACGGTCTCCAGGTCGAGTCCCATTTTTTGCAGCACGTTGACGGCGACGCCCTGGCCAAGTTTGATCAAGCCGAGCAACAAGTGCTCGGTGCCGACGAAATTGTGATTGAAGCGGTCAGCTTCTTTGCGCGCCAGCGCCAGTACCTGCTGCGCTCGCGGCGTGAAATTGTTCATGGCTTCATCGCTCATAACTCTCTTGGCTCAACATGCTTTGAACGGCGCCATTTGTCCAGCGTTCTCAGGGCTGGCAGAGGTGCAGTGTGCATTTTCAGTCCGGGAATGTCTAGGAAGCAGGCGACTTGTCGGACTTGGATCCTTCCGACCGCGGCGGCGTTACCGGACGACTGACGTTGCGCAAACGCTCGCGCAGCATGTCCGCGCGGAGCAAGTCCCGCTCCTCAGCGGAAAGCTTTTCCGAGAGCTGCTGCTGCAAATGCGCCGGTTGAGTCAGGATGAACAATTCGTCCACCAGCGACCGCTCAACGCCGGGCAACATTCCCAAATCGATCCCCAGGCGCATCAGCGAGAGCAGGTTCATCGTTTCCTTGGAGGAGATGCTGTGCGCATTGGCCAAAATGCCGTAGGCGCGGCCGATGTGGTTGAAGACCATTTTGGGTTTCTTTTCCAGCAACGATCCTCGCGCGTTTTCTTCGTGCTCGATGAGCTGCGTCAGCACCTTGTTGAGCCGTTCGACGATGTCCGTTTCGGCTTCGCCGAGGGTCATCTGGTTTGAGACCTGAAAGACGTTGCCGAGCGCCTCGGTGCCTTCGCCGTAAAGCCCGCGCACCGCCAGGCCGAGTTTGTTGACGGCTTGAATGATCTGATTGATCTGCTCGGACAACACCAGCGCGGGCAGGTGCAGCATCGCGCTGACGCGGATGCCGGTGCCGATATTGGTAGGACAAGCGGTCAGGTAACCGAGGTCATTGGAAAAAGCGTAGTCGAGTCGCTTCTCCAAAATCGTGTCCACCTGGTCTATCGCCAGCCACGCCGAGCGCAGTTGCAGGCCGGGGCGCAAGGCTTGCATGCGCAGATGATCTTCCTCGTTGATCATCACACAAAGCGATTCCTCCTTGTTCAGCACCAGTCCGCTGCCGACGCCTTTGGCCGCGTGCTCGCGGCTGATTAAATGGCGTTCGACCAGGATTTGCTTGTCCATCGCGCTCAGATTGTCCATCGATTCGGAAAACGCGCCGCTCATCTGCGGCAAACTTTCCACTGCGGGCCGGATCGCCTCCAGCGCTTTGACGCGATCAGCCTTTTTCGCCCAGCCGGGGAACGGAAAGTCTTTAAGGTTCCGGGCCAGCCGGACGCGGCTGGACATCACAATCCGGTCGTGCGGGCCTTCCCGTTTGCACGACTGCGCCGGGGCCGCGAGGAATTCCTTGATGTTCTTCATGGCTTCAGCCGGTAGTCAGGTTGTCGAACTTTTCGCGCGTTTGCTTGATCTCGTCACGCAAAAGCGCGGCCTGCTCGAAATCCTCGTCGCCGATAGCCTTCTCCAACTGCTTTTGGAGCCGGTTGAGTTTTTCCTGGTAGTCCTTGTGCTGCTGCAATGGTTGCGGAACTTTGCCTACATGTTTGGTCCCTTTGTGCATTGACTTGAGCAGCCCTTCCAGGCCCTCGCCAAATGTCGTGTAACAATCCGCACAGCCAAGCCGCCCGGTCTTTTTGAAGTCGGCCTGGGTGAAACCGCAAGCGGGACATTTAAGATCGGACCCGGCGGCGGCCTGCGCCATTTCCTGCGCCGCGCCCAGTCCGAGCAACAGGTCGGCCAGCGAAAAGCCGGTCGGGTCGTCAACCCCTTTTTCCTTCGAGCACGCCTCGCACAGGTCCACCTTCTTGGTTTTGCCTTCTACCATCTGAGTCAGGTGGACCGTAGCCACGTTCTGTTTGCAAATGTCGCACAGCATATATCTCTCATCCTCCAGACTGGCCCAACTTGCACCTGCTCTCAAGCAGCTTGATTAAGGAAAATCCGCTCCGGTCGCCCTTGCCTTCTGCCTTCGAGCAGGCTTCGTAAAGGTGGACAGCGTTGCCCGCCATCGCCATTTGCCGGGTAATATGCACCGTCGCCGCGTTCTGTCCACAGAAGTCGCAAAGCATATTTCAGCGCAGACTCAACCCATTTCATCGTAGATCGGCTCACCCGAAATTTTCGTCAACGCGCGGTATTTGTCCACCAGCTTGCCGGTCAGCGGCCCCGGTCTGCCGGTGCCGATCACCCGTCCGTCTATCTTGACGATCGGAATCAATTCCGCCCCCGTGCCGGTCAGGAAACACTCGTCCGCGTTGAACAGATCATAGCGGGTCAGATTCGGCTCCGCGACGCTCACGCCTTCCTCCCGCGCCAGGAAGGCGTGAGCGTCGCGGAGCTCGCCTCCATTTTCGCGAGGATGTTGTTCAGGTAATTCAACGACTTGATGGCCGGGTTCAGCGCGCTGTGTAGATTGCGCGTCGTCGGCGCGGTGATGATTTCCATTCCTTTCTCGTAAAGTTCCGGGGCATAAAGCTGGATTTTGTCGGCGATGATGATGATGGAGGGGTCCTTGCACCGGTGCGGATTCAACCCGAGCGTGCCGATGCCGCGCGTCACCAACAGACGAATGTACCCATCGCGGATGCCGTTTTGGCGACAGGTTTCGACGACCGCCTTCATCATTTCGCCGTGCGACATCGGAATGTCGAGCAGGATTGCTTTCGCGGAACAGAACAAACGGTCGATGTGCTCCTTGAGTTGGAAGACACGCCCGTTGTAAGCGCGAATCCCCTCAAAAATACCGTCGCCATAAAGCAACCCGTGATCGAACACGGAAATTTTGGCGTTCTTCTCGTCGCAATACTTGCCGTCAACGTAGATTTTCATGCCCGTCGAACCGCGGCAGCCTACGGTAAGCGGCCAGCAGCGCGCAACAGAAGAATAGCCGGACGGAGCGGTGTGCTCCCGGGCCTCATGTCGTCCAATGCCTCAGCACTCCAACGCTCTTTGCCTTCGTCAGGCCGGTTCCCCTTTCACCTGACCGTCCACCAGTTCGATCACTCGGGGAGCGCGAGCCGCCAGCTTCGAGTCATGGGTCGCGATAATGAGTGTCGTCCGGCGCTCGGCACGCAACGCGCACAGCAATTCAATGGTCTCCTCGCCGGTATGAGAATCGAGATTGCCGGTCGGCTCATCCGCCAGAATCAGCTCCGGTTCGTTGACCAGCGCCCGCGCGATGGCGACGCGTTGCTGTTCGCCGCCAGAGAGCTCGTACGGCCGATGCTCCAGGCGTTCGCCCAGTCCGACTCGCTTCAGTAATTCGCGTCCGCGCGCCGCGGCTTGCGACGCGTTCATCCGCGCCATTCGCGCCGGCAGACAAACATTCTCCAGGGCAGTCAGTTCCGGCAACAAATGGTAAGCCTGGAAAACAAAACCGATTTTGCGATTGCGAAATCGCGAAAGTTCCAAACCAGGCATCGTCGCCAGATTTTTCCCGTCGAACCACACTTCGCCCGCCGTCGGCACGTCCAGTCCGCCGAGCAAATGCATCAAAGTGCTCTTGCCCGCGCCCGACGCGCCGCGCACCGACAGGAAATCGCCGCGGGCGACCGTCAGGTTCAGGTGCCGCAGCACTTCTAGCGACCGCTTGCCGATGGAGTACGTTTTCGCGATGTCCCGCGCGTTCACCAGCGCTTGGTTCGCCTGGACGGTCGGCAGCGCATCCTGTTTTCCGGGCTCCGGTCTGCGGCACTCCGTCTCCTTCGCTGCTTCATTCATAACGCAGCGCCTCCACGGGCTTGAGTCGTCCCGCGTTCCACGCCGGCAACACGCCCGCGAGCAAACAAATCAGGAGCGACCCGCCGCAAATCACGATGATGTCGCGTGGCAGCATCAACGCGGGCAATTCATACAGATTGTAGATCGAGGCGGGGAACAACTCGAAACCGGTCAAGCTTCGCAGAAAGTTCAAGAACTCGTTGCGATAGGACACGGCTACGACACCCAGCAAATATCCCGCCGAGACTCCGATTACCCCGATCGGCACGCTTTGGCAGAAGAACACGGACATGATTTGGAGATTGGTCGCTCCGAGGGCCTTTAACATGCCGACTTCCCGCGTCTTTTGAACCACGAAGGTGATCAAAACACTCGCAATCCCGAATGCCGCCACAATCAAAATGAAGAAGAGGATAAAGATCATCAGATTCTTCTCCACCAGGACGGCGCCCAGCAGGCTCGAATTGTCTTCAGCCCACGTCCGGATTTCGACACCCGGGCTCAGCACCTTCCGCAATTGGCGCCTCACCTGGTCCGCCTGGAAGGGGTCATTCAACATCACCAACAGCCCATGCACTGAATCCTCCAGCATGTACATGTCCTGCGCATTGGCCAGCGAACAAACGATGAACTCGTTGTTGAACTCGTAGTAACGAACGTCAAAAATACCTGTGACTTCGTAATCCCTCGCCATCGGCACTTCCTCCTCTCCCCGTTTACGGCTCTCCTGCCACTGTTGAAAATCGCGGGGTGAATAAACCGCCAGCCGATCACCCACCTGCAGACCCAGCCGCTCGGCCAACCCTTTGCCCACCAGCAACCCTTTGCCTGTCACATCATTCGTCCCTTCGACAACGCTCGACATCAGCACGCTGACTTTGGTCTCCAGCCTCGGAACAATGCCGCGAATCAGCGGCGCCTCCACCACCGGGTTTCCCTCTTCAGGTTGGGTTTGGACCATGACGCGGCCGATGACGTAGGGGCTCACTCCTTTCACGTTTTTGTTCGACGAAATGACGCGCATCATCGGTTCGTAATCACGCATCGGCGCATCCTCTTGAACGCGGAGATGAGCGCTGAACCCAAGAATTTTCTCGCGCATCTCCCGATCAAAACCGCTCATCACGCTGATCACGATGATCAACACGGCCACCCCGAGCATGACGCCAATGATGGAAATGAGCGTGATGACCGAAACAAACGTCCGCTTGGGACGCAGATAACGGAGAGCGAGCAGCAGCTCAAATGGCAGCCTGGACATCGCGCGGAGGCTAGACGTTGGGCGGTCGAGTGTCAACGAACGGGCGGGGAACCTCACGCGAATTGCGCGAATCGACGCGAATCAACGGAGCGCCGAGTCAGAGCTCGGTGTTCCGATAAGCGCGTTGTGAAAATGCTCGTGCCTTGTAGCAGCCGACGTGAGTCCCCATGAAGCAATTCCAACACCAAAGGGCGTGAAAATTCCGGCGTTTTCTTCGCTACTATCAGCGGCGGCGAAAACCACACGATTCAAGCCAACGCCTTGGGAGCCACCATCGCCGGCGGATCCAGCAGCGCCATCGAGTCTAGAAGCTCTTACGCCACCATCGGCGGCGGCTCACAAAACCGGATCCAGACCGGCGGCGGTTGGTCAACCATCGGCGGCGGATCATTTAACACTATCCAGAGCAACGCTCAATTCTCCACGATTCCTGGTGGGGAGCATTGCACCACCGCTGGCAACTCCAGCTTCGCTGCAGGTTGCCACGCTAACGCCAAGCACAACGGCGCGTTTGTCTGGGCCGATTCATCAGGATTTTTTGATTTCCCGTCATCGCAAACGAATGAATTCGCCGCGCGCGCCACGGGCGGTGTCCGTTTCGTGTCCGGCGTGGACAGCAACGGCGTGCCGGTCGCCGGTGTGGCGCTTCCGGCGGGCAGCGGCTCGTGGTCATCGCTCAGCGATCGCAACGCCAAAACCAATTTCGCGCCGGTCAATTCGCGCGAGTTGCTCGACCGTCTGGCGCAGTTGCCGATTCAAACCTGGAATTACAAAAGCCAGAGCGAATCGGTCCGACACATCGGCCCGACGGCACAGGACTTTCACGCTGCCTTTGCCGTCGGCGAAGATGACCGGCACATTGCCACGGTGGACGAAGCCGGCGTGGCGTTGGCGGCGATTCAGGGGCTGAACCACAGACTCACCGAGGAATTGAACCGTCGCGACGGCGAAATCCAGGAACTGCGTCAACAACTCAATGAGTTGAAAACGGCGCTCTGGAAGAAGTCCGAACAGACACGATGAAAAGCGCCAAATTCCAAACCCCAAACACCAAGGAAATCCCAACATCCAATTCCCACGGCCAACACCTCTCTTCATCCTTGGATTAGTTCGGCGTCCGATATTCGCGCTGAGCCTCAGGAAGCCATGCTTTGAGCTGTTTGATCGGCACAACCGCGCAACGGTTCTCATCGCATACGGCTGGTAATTTTTGGCGGATGCATCAGCGCGGCGGCGCTTGACATCGCAGAAGGCGGCCGTATTGGAATCGGGCCAATTCGATTTGGCTGTGCCCGTCTGCCGGGGCTTAGAGGAGGGCCTTGATCAATTTTTCCCATCCCGTCACTTCCACGCGGCGCCGTGGGAAATGCCGTTCGAGCAGGGCGTTGACCCATTTCCGCGAAGTCTCGACGAATCCCAGTTCAAGGAAGGCTGCTCCTTTTTCCTCCCGGAGCGTGTATCCGTGGACTTTTACTTCTACCGGAGCCGATTCTCCTCTTAGATCCAGTTGCAAGTTGATCGTCCTGTTTTGCGAATCAACAGATATCGTTGTCACGCGCCCGATGATTCTGAATTTCAGGTTCAGGCACCGCCGCACAGCGTCAAGCAGGCGGGCAGCCGCTGAATTGGCGGACGCAATCCGGCTGTCGTTCGGGACAAGAAACGCATCCGGATAATGCTCCACCAGCCGCCGGTAGCGTTCCTCGCTCCTTTGCAATGCCTCCTGCGCCTGCTTGCGTTCGGTCACGTCGCGAGTGACCAGCGCGAAGCCGCGCAACTCACCTTGGGGGTCGCGCAAAGTCGTGATGACCGCATTGGCCCACAACGGCGTGCCGTCCTTGCGCAGCCGCCAGCCTTCTTCTTGAAAGCGGCCCTCGGCCTTCGCCAACTCCAAAGCCTTCTCCGGCTTCCCGCGCTTGACGTCTTCGGCAAGGTAGAAACAGGAAAAATGGCGGCCGATGATTTCGCTGGCCCCGTAACCCTGGACCAATTCCGCACCGGTGTTCCAACTGGTGATATGGCCTTCGGGATCGAGCATGATAATGGCGTAGTCCTCCACCCCTTGGACCAACATGCGGAAGCGTTCCTCGCTTTCCCGCAACGCATGCTCGACAGTCTGGCGACGCGCTCGTTCCTCCCCCAGGTGCAACGCCCGCTGCACCGCGGGTACGAGGCCCGACAGCCGGTCTTTCAGAACGTAATCCGTTGCGCCGCCTTTGAACGTTTCCGCCGCCATTTCCTCCCCTTGAGAACCGGTGACGAAAATGAAGGGAACGTCCGGACACTGGTTCCGGGCGATGGCCAGCGCCGAGAATCCGTGGAACGTTGGAAGGCCGTGGTCGGAGAAAATCAGGTCAGGCGGATTATGCTCAAGCTCACGGACGAAATCCTCGCGGGTGTCCACGCGCTTGCAGCGAAAGGCGAGACCGCTTTTGCGCAATTCACGATTGATCAGCTCTACGTCATCAGCTACGTCTTCCAGGACCAGGATGCGCAGTTCTTTATTCACAATCGACAACACGGATTCCTTCTTTTGTCGATCTTATCAAGCGACTTGTCCAGCAAGAAATGTTGTGCAGACGTGATTTTTGTCAGCGTAAGCACGCCTGTTCACAAGCGCGACCGGGCCCGAAGCGCGCTTCGAATGGTCGCAAGCGACCAGCGGATCCGTTAACTCCATTTAGCTCGGATTGCCACGGAACAAGCCCGGCACGGAAAAATCCACTGAAACCCGGCCCCGATGATTTCGTAACCTCCTGATCCCCAAACGCCGAAAAGTGGAGCCAATGGCCGGGATCGGCTGTCTATCGCCGCCGTTGCGCTTCGAATACGCCTGATTTTATTGGCGATTCAAGCATTACCTGCTTATCAGATCCTGTCATTTTTAATCGTTTTGGTGTCCGTTTTGGTGTCCGTTTTCGGCCGAAAACAGCCGCTGGCCTTGTTTCAACCTCGCAAATAAGCGCGGGCGTTATTTTCGATTTTGTGCTTTTGTGAGAATAGCGTCCGTGCTTTTACAACGGCACAGCGCCCATCGAACGGCTGGAGCGTCTTGGAGTCTAGTTCTAGTTGTCTCTGAAAGAGCCGGTTCGCGCTGGATGAACTCTCGATCGAGCGGCGGACACATAATGCCCGTTCCATGTAGGCTTGCAATTGTGTTGCTACAATCGAAAGCAGGCGGAGTCAGGTCCGTGCGCTCAAGCCCTTGAGCGAGCATGGAGATGAAATGCAGGCTGGGGTCGTCAGAGCACTCGGCTTCTCGGCGCATCCGCCCGAGCCAGATCTCGAGCGAAACGAGAGGCAGCGGTGTGGGAAAGAGTTCGACAAAGTCTCGGAGAGACACGGGTTCGGGATGCACGAGATGGAAGGCTTTGCCTGGCGACGATTCCTGAGCGGAAAGACAACGAATTGCCGACGCAGCGTACTCTGAAGTCACCATATCGATTCTCGCGTCGATGTCCGGGACCGCCCGCAGGATCTCGCACGCGCGCAGTATATGATGGAAAAGGTCGTGAGGCTGGCCGTCCACGTGCCGCCCGACGATCTGCGCCGGACGATATATGACTGCGCGGAGGCCTCGCGAGATCGCTTTCCAGACCATCCGTTCTGAAGTCCATTTGCTCTGCGCGTAGCCGCCCGTCAGCGTCGTAACTCCCGCGATATCGTCGTCCTCGCGCACAATACGACTGGCGCCGTATGGAAAGACGGCGACGCTGGACACATAGTGCAGGATCGCACCGCCAGCGGTGGCGAGGCGGATCATTTCCCGCACCCCGCCGACATTGCTTGCCGCCAGCTTTTCGTACGGAGCGATGAAGTTGACTTCTGCCGCGCAATGGTAAGCGGCCCGGATATCACCGGCCAGTGAGGCGAAAGCAGACGGACTTAAACCGAACTGTTCGCGGCTAAGATCGGCCGGAACGGCCACGACACGGCGCATGAGATCTGCCTGAATGTTGTGCGGCTGCAAAACTTTCAACAGGCGCGCTTCCGCTTCCTGCCTGGAGACGGAGCGGATAAGACAGTGAATGCGGCCGGTAGTTCTCTTGAGCAACTCGACCAGAAGCGCCGAACCGAGATGTCCTGTCGCTCCGGTCAGGACAACCGCGTTGGAAACCCGTTGCGTACGGTGCATGGGCTTCGAAATGACGGGTTCCGAATCGTGCTCGAACTCCTTCGTTGCGCGCCGCGGCAACCTTGGTTTCGGCGCGAGGGCAACGGCCGCGTTCACGGCTGTGGCCAGGCTTCGCACGGTGGGAGGCTCGAGGATGAACGAGAGCGGCAAATCGACCGCGAAACGGGACCGCACGCGCTGCAACATCTGTATCGCCAGCAGGGAATGTCCGCCCAGAGCGAAAAAGTCCTGCTCAATGCCAACCTCCACGCCTCCCAACAAGACACTCCAGATCTCCGCGATCGCCCGTTCAGTTGGATTCGCCGGTGTCGCGGCGGCGTGGGCGAGCGGCGAGACGCTCATGGCGCGGACGGCGGTCCGGTCAACCTTGCCGGCGGAAGTCAGCGGCATGCGCTCCAACAAGACGTACGCAGAAGGCGTCAGCGCAGCGGGAAGCATCTTTCTCATGTGAGCAGACATAGTGGAGGCGTCCGTTCCGGTCTGGCCGGCGACGAACGCAATCAGACGTCTGTTCCCAGCCCCGTCCACGCGAACTTCAGCCACGGCCTGGCGGATCGACGGCACCGAGCAAAGAGCAGCTTCTACGTCTCCCAGATCAACCCTTACGCCGTTGATTTTGACCTGCGCGTCCAGCCGGCCGAGAATTTCGATTTCACCATTCTCCAAATAACGTCCCTGATCTCCGGTGCGGTACAGGCGGATATGTCGCCGAGGATGCAGCACGAAGCGGCGTTTAGTCTCCGTTTTATTGCGCCAATAGCCTTCGGCCAAGCCCGCGCCCGCGATGAACAACTCCCCCGTGACGCCCGTGGCGCAATGATTGAGCACGGAGTCCATGACGAACATTTCCTGCCCTCGCAAGGCGCGCCCGTAGGGAATACTTCGCCCCGCGGAATCGACACCTTCAACTTCGTGCGCGATCGACCAGATCGCCGCTTCGGTCGCGCCACCGAGAGCGACAAAGCGCGACTGGAGCAGCATCCTGCGCGCGCGGCACGCCAACGCCGGGGAAACAAAGTCGCCGCTGAGCAGGATTAAGCGAAGCGTTTCAAGCGGGGTACTACGCGCGGCTGCTTCATCGAGCAGCAATTCGAAGAGGCAAGGAACGGAATTCCACACGGTCACCTTCTCGGTCCGAACCAGCTCGATCCATTCGTTCGGATCGTGGCTTGCCGGAATTACAATCGTCCCGCCCGCGCGCAACGTTCCGAAGATGTCAAACACCGACAGGTCGAAGCCGAGCGCGGAAACCGCGAAGACGCGGTCGTCGGCATCGAACCGGAAACGGCGGTTAATCTCCCGGATTGTCGTCATCGCCGCTTGATGCGAGACCATCACGCCTTTGGGAACACCGGTCGATCCGGAGGTGAAGATAATGTAGGCCAGCGAATCCGGTTTCGCGCGAATCCGTCCCGGCGCCAGCCCGCACGGAGCTGGAGAATGGATCGTCACGATCGATCGCAAACAGCTCGCCCACGAATTTTCACGCGGCGTGGCGTCGGCCACAATCGCGCCGTGGAATTTGCCTTGCCCTAAGATGGCCTTCAAACGTGCCGTCGGGAGGGCCGGGTCCACCGGCACATAAGTTCCACCGGCTTTCAACACTGCGAGGCATGCGACAATCTGCTCCCAACCTTTCTTCAGCATCACTGCCACCAGTCCTCCGGGTTTCAAGCCACCGCCAATCAGTGCGCCCGCCGTCAACGCCGACATCGAATCAAGC
>QHNT01000064.1 GCA_003218515.1 Verrucomicrobiota bacterium
GGTCCGAAAGGAACAAGTAGCCTCGCATGATCCCGGCCGGTTGCGGATTGAAAGTGAACAGGTCCGTGCGGCGCTGTCCAAGCTGCCTTTGCCGGAAGCATTGGCCGATGAAGTGCGTTCAATGCTCCAGAGCTATCCCGCTGATCGAACCTTCGCGGTCAGGTCGTCCTCGACGATGGAGGACCTGGCCAGCGCGGCGTTCGCCGGCCAGCACGACACCTGCCTCAATTGTTCCGGTCCCGATGAGATTCTGGAAAAGATCAAGGCGTGCTTTTTGTCGCTCTGGTCGGTCCGGGCGATGGCGTATCGCCAGCAACAACACTTCGATCATCAACAGGCCGAGATGGCTGTCGTGGTCCAGCAGATGGTCCAATGCGAAGCGGCGGGCGTCGGGTTCAGTATTGATCCGGTGACCGGCGATCCGGGGCAGATGGTGGTGGACGCCAACTTCGGCCTCGGCGAATCGGTCGTCAGCGGCGAGGGGGAAGTGGATCACTTCGAGATTGACAAGGCTGCGTGTACCTTGCGCCGATCTTACATCGCCCGCAAAACGCGCAGGATCGTGTGTGTGGCCGGCGGGACGAAGGAGGTCCAGGTCGCCGATGACGAGGCGATGGAACCCAGCTTGAGCGATGAGCAAATTGCGCACCTCGCGGCCCTGTTGATACGCGTCGAGCAATACTTCCGCTTCCCGCAGGACATCGAATGGGGTTTCGCTGGCGGCCGACTGTATCTGTTGCAATCGCGGCCGGTCACGACGATTCCGCCGCGCTGGACACGGGACGAGTCAGCCGAACGTTTTCCCAATGCCATCACTCCGTTGACGTGGGACTTTGTGGAAAGCGGTTTTCACCGCTCGCTCAACCACTCCTTTCGGTTGATGGGTTTTCCGTCGTTCGACGGAAAGTGGTTTGGAATGCACGGCCACTATATCTACGGAAATCAAAACGCGGTGGAACTTTACCTCAAGCGCCCGCCGTTCTCCGTAAAGTCCCTGGCCGATTTGAAAATGCTGATTCCGCGGCTGCGGGAGCAGTACCGTTGGGTGCAGGAGTTGCCGGTCCTCTGGTCGCGCGATTTGGATTACTACCTCTTGAAGGTCGGCGAGTTTATGGCCGAACCGCTCGACAAAAAAGACCTGGCCGGTGTCTGGGCCTTTGTTCTCAACGTCAACGAGCACGGCGCGCAATATTTCCTCCCCAACATCGCCATCTCAATCACTCACGCAACGCTCTATCGGCTCCTCCACGGACTGTTGACGATGATGCTCGGCCCGCACGACGCCAATCGTCTGTTCGACGGTCTGATGGCCTACTGCGAAACGAAGACGGGTGTCATCAACCGGGAATTGTTCGAGCTGGCGCAACAGGCGCGCGCGCTGCCGCAATTGGAACAACGATTTACAGAGATCGATTCGCGCAGCCTGGTGGAGCGGGGCGCGCTCGCGGGGTTTCCCGAATTCAACGCCAGATTTCAGAAGTTTCTCCGCGACCATGGCCATCGCGAAGTGGACTTCGACGCGTATCAGCCGACGTGGATCGAGGTCCCCTGGGTGGTGCTCGACAACCTCCGGCTGATTCTCCAAACGCCGATGGACCGGACGCCGTCGCAGAAAGAGCGCGAGTTGAAGGTGCGAATGCAGCAATCCGAATTCGAACTCTTCAGCAAACTGCCACCGGACCTGCACTATTTCTTTTACGAAATCCTGCGCCTGGCCCGCGTTTACACAAGCCTCGACGACCTTGAACATTACCAAACGACCCGGCTTACTCTGCCGCTCCGCAAAGGCCTCCGTGAAATGGGCCAGCGCCTCGTCAACCGGGGAATCCTCGAAGAACCGATGGACATCTTCTTTGCTCAGTGGAACCAAGTCGATGATGCCGTCAGAGCGGACGACGATGCACGTTGGAGGAAGTTCGGCGAAATTGTCCGCCAGCAAAAGGCTGCTTATCAGAGCGACCGCGTCCGCAAACCGGAATGGGTGCTGGGTGAATGCCGAAAGGATGAGGAAGCCGCGGGCGACTTTTTGACGGGACTGGCGGGCAGTCCGGGACAAGCGGAAGGCGAGGTGTTCGTCGTCTTGAGTCCGGAGGATTTCGCCAAATTTCCGAAAGGCTCAGTTCTCGTCGCGAGAACAACGAATCCGACCTGGACGCCGCTTTTTTACAGCGCAGCAGCGGTGGTGACCGAAAGCGGCGGACCGCTGTCACATGGCGCGGTGACCGCCCGCGAGATGAAAATTCCCGCCGTGATGTCGGTAAGAGACTCGCTTACACGTTTGAAGAACGGACAAAAGGTGAAAGTCGATGGGGCACTGGGCAGGGTGTATCTGCTATGATTCAGACTGCCGTGCCGGAAGCAACAACATGGGTTCGTCCGAAGCTCGAAGCCGATCCATTCGTGGCCGGACAGCGGTCACGCATCACGGTGCTACCAGCATGACACGGTAGAAGCGGTTTGGACTCGTGGTCGCGGTGTTGTCCACTTTCGCGGCCGTGACATCTGCTGCAATGACCGTGCCGGGCAGGCTTAACCAACTCGTGTCGGAAACCGAGTCTTTATACTGGACCTGATATGTTCTGCCGGAAACCGCGCTCCAATAGACGGTAGTGCTCCCATCACTAAGTGTGAAGTGACGGTCAACGCGCGCACAATTGAGCTGTCGTTCTTCGGACCAGCGTGGTGACGCCTGAAACCATGTCGCACACGAAGATGTTTTCCCATCCGTATTTCACTTCAAACACAAGCCCGCACTCCACTAAAGCGAAGCAGGCTTCGAGAGGCGTCGGCAAACAGCTGCGGAGCAGCGTAAGAAGCCCACGGCGGTGTATGTGTTTAGCGTAGCGGCGGCCATCCTGGCTGCCGTAGAGGGCGGCATCTTGCCGCCCGGAAAAGAACGCCCCGGTTGTTCGGCGATCTTTCGGGTATGCGTGGGCTTGTTCCACCGGGCAGGATGCCCGGCTCTACGGCAGGCGAGACGCCCGCCGCTACGACGCTAAACACATACACGGCGTCAGCCGTGGGGTTGGGGTATTAGAATTCGGAGCCGCAAAGCGCGAAAGAAAATCCTCTTGAGCTGTATTTCTGTCACCCCTGACGGGGTTTTCTGCGCCGGCGCGCTCTTCCCCACGGCTCGCGCCGTGGGCTACCGTCTATCGCCACTACGTGGCTCACGGCCTAAGCGCTCACTGTCCAAAAGCGATTTGAGCCCGTGGAGGGCCGTGGGGGTCCTTCTTGAAGGGAATGCTTGTTTTCAACTGCCGTTGCTGCTAATGTCCGGCCAACAAAACGAAAACCGGAACGGGAGACGTTTATGCACCCCAAAAAAGGACGATCAAATAAGGCGCCAGAAAGGGCCTTCACTTTCACGGAGTTGGTCGCCGTCCTCGGCACCATCGCCTTGCTCGTTTTGATCGTTCTGCCGGTGCTGGCCAGGGACATAGACTCTTCCGAGCGCGCAGTTTGCCTGAACAACATGCGGCGCATCATGGCGGCGGTGGCGATGTATTCCACCGACAACAACGATTTTCTGCCGCATTGCAGTTGGGGATCGGACCTCACTGGACCTGACAACTGGTGTTATGCGACTTGCCTCCCGACCGGGGAGTCGGCTCCCAGCGCAAATCGCAGAAGCGGTCCGGACGCGCACACAAATCAACCCCCGTTTTATCGTGCTGGACAACTGGCTAAATTTCTTGAGAGCCAACGCCTCCTGGTTTGCCCGACCGACTGGCGCGAATCCATGGGCAGCAAGAGCTCCTTGTATGTTGGCCGAGCTCAGAAACTGACCAGTTACGTGATGAGCGGCACGGTCGGCGGTTACGTGGGTCCGAAAGCGCCAGCAGGAGGTCTGAGGGGGAAGACTTATAAAATAACCGATTTTCTTTCGAACGACATGCTGCTCTGGGACCAGAACGAGAGCGACTCGTCCTATTTCAACGATGCCGGAGCGAACCCGGAAGCGGTTCTTGAAACAGCTTCGCGGAGACACGAACTGGCCAATGGTGAAGGCATGGCAGTCGTCGGGCGGGCGGGCGCCACGGCTGACTTCGTCAAATACGGGACATTTTGGAAACTTAACAAAGCCCCGCGACCCAACGAGCTCTATTGCGGGCCCGGATATCGGTAGATTTGCATCCACAGCGGGTCGTTGATTCGACTACAATTCGATGCTTCTTCCTGCTTCCCTCGTTCGGTGAGTCGAGAACGCATCGTGGCGCACCGATGGAGTTTGTGTCATGCCATCCGTTGATTACGACAGCATCATTCTTGGCGGCGGGCACAGCGGGCTGGTCGCGGCGGCTTATCTGGCGCGGGCGGGTTTGAAGACGCTGTTGCTGGAGCGGCGCGACGTTCTCGGGGGCGCGTGCGTCACGGAGGAATTGTTTCCAGGCTACAATTTCTCCGCGTGTTCGTATTTTTGCTATCTGCTGCAAACGAAAGTCATCGAAGACCTGGAACTGCGGAAGTATGGCTTCGAGGTTTATCACATCGATCCGTGGCGGTTCCTGCCGTTGCCGGACGGGAACCGACTTCTGTTGTGGGACGGCGTTGAGCAAACGCAGGAGGAGATCGCCCGGTTCTCGAAACACGACGCATCGAACTATCCAAGGTGGAACGCATTCTGGGAACGGGCGGCGGGCATCATTTACCCCCATTTCCTGACGCCGCCGCCTACCGTCGCGGAGATCGCCGACCGACTGACCGGGACGGATGACGAGGAATTCTTTGAGCGCCTGCTGCTGGCGAGCATGAGCGATGTCGTCACCGAATTCTTCGAGTCCGAACCGGCGCGAGCGGCGTTCATTCACGCCCACGACGTGGGCGATCCAACGGCGCCGGGCAGCGCGTGGTGTTACGCCTACATCAAATGCACAATGTTCAGCGATCCGGAAAACGTCGGACTGGTGAAAGGCGGCATGGGCGGCGTCACGCAATCCGAAACGCACGTTTCTCAAACTTGTTGACGCCCGACATCTCGATTCAAGATTCACGCAACGAATCAAATCGCTAAGAACGGAGGCAGCGTATCTTAAATTTCACGCCGCGCTCAAAGGCCTGCCGGATTTCTCGGCCTACTTCGCCGAGGGCGAGTTCGACCCGCGATTCCTCGCCGAGGTGAAGATTTGTCCTTCGATTGATTACTACGCGCAGGCGTGGGCCGATGCTAAGCGCGGCCTGCCGTCGCGCGCGCCGGTGCTGGAAGTGCAGGTGCCATCGGCCTACGACCCGACGATGGCGCCCCCAGGCCACCATGTGATGTCGATCTGGGCGCTCTATGCACCCGTGCGATTGCGCGAGGGGACCTGGGAAGAGCGGCGAAACGAAGTCGGCGCGCGCTTGATTGAAACGTTGAGGGCTTACGCGCCGAACCTTCGCAATGTGATTATGGACTCGTCGCTGTTCACGCCGGCGGACATCGAGCAGCGGATGGCGATGACCGACGGCAGTATTCGGCACCTGGACATGGTTCCTGGACAGTTTCTGGCGCAGCGCCCATTGCCCGGTTGGTCGAGTTATCGCACGCCCATTGCGAGTCTTTATCTTTGCGGCGCGGGAACGCATCCGGGTGGTGAAGTGACCGGAGCGCCCGGCCACAACGCGGCGCAGATGATTCTGGCTGATCTGGGCGTTAAACCGTGGAAGCGTTAAATTGTTGAACCGGTTAACCCGGCCTTTTAGCCGATTTAACGATTTAACCTTTTAACGATTCAACGTTCCCGAGACGCGTTTTATGCAACTTTCGTTCCATTGGCTGTGTCCTGCCCATAAGATGACCCTACGCCGGTATAGGGCAAACGATGATAGACTCGCAACAGTTCGAGGCGTTCATGAAGGCCTACCAGAACATGGTGTTTTCCACGGCGGTTCGGTTGCTGGGCAACCAGGCCGAAGCCGAGGATGTGTCACAGGAAGTCTTCCTGAAGGCCTACGAACGTTACGACGAGTTGAAAGACAGCCCGACGGTCGGTGGCTGGCTCAAGACGGTGACACGAAATCTCTGTCTGAATCATCTCTCGCGTTACCGGGCGCGGTGGCGGTTCTTTTCCGAAATGCGCGGGGAAAACGACGACGACGAGTCGACGCCCGAGTGGGCCGCGCCGGACACCCACGAGCAGCAGGTTGCGACCGGCGACCATCGGCAACTGCTGGAGGCGGTCTTGCAGAAGCTGCCGTCGGCGCAGCGCGTGCCCCTGGTGCTCTATCACTTTGAAGACATGAGCTACGAAGAAATCGCCGCGAAGCTGCGCGTTTCACTGAGTAAAGTGAAAACGGACATTCATCGCGCGCGCGAAGCGTTGAGGAAAAAATTGAAGCTGAAGATGGCCGGCGAAGAAGCATGGGGCGGGTTGCACGGGGCGGAAAGTCCGTGCCCGACATAAACCGGCAAAATTTAAAGACGCAATGAACGAGCAAAACGAAAAACAACTGGAGCAACTGATCCACCGCGAGCTGCGGAAGCTGCCCGAATTGCCGGCGCCGCAGACGCTGGTGCATCGCGTCATGCTGGCGGTCCACGCCAAAGAACGCCAGCATTGGTGGCAACGCCCCTGGTTGACCTGGCCGCTTCCGATGCGGGTGACTTCCTCCGCGCTGTGCGTCGCGACTGTCACCGCTCTCGTGTATTTCGGCGCGGGCGCGTGGCAGGCAGCGGGGATTGTCAATCCATTGGACAGGATCTGGCAGTGGGTTGGTTCCCTGTCGCCATTGCGGGACTGGCTGATGACGCTGGTGAACGCGGTCGTCCTGGTTTTGCAAAAGGCCGGCCAGCAATACCTGCTCATCGCTTTGGGCGTCGCGGTCACGATGTATCTCATGTGCGTTGCGGCGGGCACGGCGTGCTACCGGTTGGCCTTCAATCGACGTTAAGGAGTATTTGAAATGAAACAGAAAATATTGTCGGGAAGTCTCAGATTGGCGCTGGTGGTGGGAGTGTTGGGGTTGGTGAGTGTTCCACCGTTGCGGGCGCAGGACGATACCGCCGAAAAGAAAGACGAACCCGTTGCCGTCGAGCAGCCTGCGGTCTCGCGGACGCCATCGGCGGAATCGGGTGATGAGGACGAGGGTCACGACCGGCCCCGTGGCAGCGATGTCGTGATGGTTGGAAACGATTTTGTTCTGAAGGAGGACGAAGTAGCGAAGGACGTTGTGGTTGTGTCCGGCAGCGCCACGATCAATGGGCGGGTGGAGGGCGACCTGGTCGTGGTGGGAGGCTTGGCCAAGGTGTCGGGAAGAGTGGACGGTGAAATGACAGTAGTTCTCGGGTCTGCGACCCTCGAGCCGAATTCAGAGATCAAACGCGATGTGACTGTGATCGGCGGCACGCTGACGCGGGCTCCAGGGTCGAAGATTGGCGGAACGCCGCACGTCGTGTCCAGGTTCGGAATTCTACCCAAATTCGAGTCGCTTCAAACCTATCTCGTTCACGGACTGATGCAGGCGAGACCCATCGCGCCGCAGGTCGGCTGGGTTTGGATCGTGGTGGGGATCTGTCTGCTCGTCTACCTGCTGATTGCCGTGTTGTTTCCCCACCCGATCCAGGCGTGCGTTGACACGTTGGAAAAGAGGCCGGTCAGTTCGTTCTTCATGGGCGTTCTGTTGTTCGTCCTGATTGCTCCGCTGACAATTCTGCTGGTGGTTTCGGTCGTGGGGATCGCGGTCATTCCCTTTTTGTTCTGCGCGATGGTTGTGGCTTTCCTGTTTGGAAAGGTGGCGGTGTATCGATTTGCCGGGACGCAATTGGGCAGACAATTCAATCTCCCGACGTTTCAACTTCCGCTCGTTGCCTTCCTGGTCGGCGCGCTGATTTTCTGTTTGCTGTACACTATCCCACTTCTGGGTTTCCTGGTCTGGTGCGCCATCATTCCGTTCGGCATGGGCGCAGCGACGCTGGCGGCGTTTGGCGGGCTTCGCCGTGAAGGCAACGGGAAGGCCACACTTGCGCCGGCGGTCGCCGGCACGGCCGCGGTGTCAGCGCCCGCGAGCTCAGGGCCGCCGGTGATGCAATCTGCGCCTTCGCCGACCGAGTTCATTTCGATGCCGCGCGCCGGGTTTTGGCTGCGCACCTGCGCGACGGTGCTGGACGTGTTGCTGTTCGTGTTCGTGTTGATCGTCACGGGTCCGAAAGTCCTGCTGTTTTGGTTTGTCTATCACGTGGCGATGTGGGCGTGGAAAGGGACGACCGTTGGCGGCATTGTCTTTGGCATCAAATTGGTTCGGACGGACGGCCGGGCGGTGGATGTGGGAGTCGCGCTGGTGCGGGCGGCGGCGGCTATTTTCTCCGCGCTGGTGTTGGGCCTTGGATTTTTCTGGGCCGGCTGGAATCGCGAGAAGCAATCGTGGCACGATAAAATCGCCGGGACAGTAATGGTCAAAGTGCCAAGAGGTGTGCCGTTGCTTTGAACCTTTTCTTCTGACGGGCTTGCGATTTGACGCGCGGGGTTTTGCGCCTACTATTGCCCTCCGCTAATCACTCAGATCGGAATGTTGGAGAACTACCGCAAAATTTCAGGCAGACTCGTTTCAGAAGAAAGCTGGCGGCCTGTGGAAGCAGACCGCCAGGCTACAACTCAATTCAAGAAGTGCGCCGGACCAGGGGCCCAACGCAAGTAGGCAGAGTAAGGTAAGACTTTCTGCCTCCACCGTGATGATGGAGACGGTTGGCAAATACTGCATTTCGACTGTCGAAATTCAGTACGGTTTCCATGCTCAACTATCGAGCAGTCGGCATACCAAAGGCGTTCCCCCGCTGGATTTTGATGGAATTACGCAGTTCGAGTCCGGGCTTCTTTTGCAAATTTGTTGGATTTTGACCACAACTCGATGAAAAAACTGCGTTGCGCCGATTCTGCTGCGTGAAGTTGCTTCGAGCCTGTTGTCTTAAATGTTGGCAGCGTTGACTCGTTTCTGGATTCAAGTTGGACAGTCAAAAAGAAAGTTGAGCTATCCGTTCTTGAACTTGTTCCGCCCAGCGAGCGAGGTAACTAAAGTCCCGATAAATATGCTCAAGCGGGCTGCAGGGAAGGACGTTGACACGCGCAGGTGAGCCGACCGGAGGAGCCGATTCCCAAGCCGTGTTGAGTTTTTTCAACTGCTCAACCAGCAGGTCACGTTTCACATTCAGTTTCTGCAATTGCGCATTCAATTTTTCGCTCAATGCCATCGCTTCATTGAACAATTGCACTTTCAACATCGGCGAACTGGCCCTGGCTCGTCCCGCAAGAAATCCGTCGGCTTCGTGGCAAAGCCGGCTGACCTCCACGGAGCAATCCATTGTGGCGGGAGAAATTTTCTGCACGCCCTCGGGTTTGCTTCCGCGCTCCAGCTCAAGCAGATGCCGCAGTCGTTCCTTTGGCTCCCGCAAGCAATTGTAGGCGGCATTTAACTCGGCGTACCGCTGGTTGGCGGCCTGTTTTTCCACTTCGGACGCGGTGTGGACACGGTCGGGATGGACCTCTGCGGTGAGCGCGAGAAATTTGGTTTTTAGTGATAGGGGATCGATCCAGGGACGGCGCGATTCGTCGAGCAGAGCAAAGTAATCGGTCATCTGGAGATCCTGGATGTTCCAAAGGGAGCGCGCGGCGCGCTCACGCGCTGAAACTTTCGCCGCAGGAACAACTGCTGGCCGCGTTGGGATTCTTCACCTTGAAGCCACCGCCTTGGAGAGCTTCAACATAATCCAGTTCGCTTCCGCTGACATAGAGGGCACTTTTGGGGTCAACGACCACTTTGATGCCGCCGGTTTCAACGAGGATATCGCGATTCGCCGGGCCATCCTGTAAGTCCATCTTGTATTGCAACCCGGAGCAGCCACCGCCCATAACCGCGACACGGAGTACACCTTTTGGACGCCCTTGTTTGGCCAGCAACGAGCTGACCTTCTGAGCGGCGCCGGATGTGACGCGAATGAGGCGTTCGTCGCCAACGCGGAAGTTCGGCTGCGCGCTTGCGATAGGTGTGGTGGCTGCAATCATCTCCAGGGAAGCTATCGTTGCGGGCCGACACCGTCAATCGGGACAGACACAAATCGAGGAAGAAGGTTGTAAGCGGCCCCAAAGGCAAGATCACCGATTGGCATTTCAACTGCTACATCGGCGAACGTGAGCGCGAAGAGTAAATGGGTTGATGGTTGGAAGATCAAGAGTTGGGTGGATTGGATAATCGCATGGACGAGCTTCGCTGTATTTATCACTTTAGAAGCGGCAGTTCTTTACTCCTACTGCGTTTTCCTTCGCATCATCCATTGACCGGGTGAGGCGGCGGTTGCCGGAAAGTCTGGCTGTATCAGCCGCGTGCTCCTCCAAAGTCCATCGCCTTCGGCGTTTCGCGATAGCTTCCGGCACCCGATCGACAACCGCCCAAGCAGCCTTATAGATTACTCCGCCTGCGGCAAGGCCTCGGAAAACGCCTGGAAAAAATCGCCGGCGAGCTTTTTGGCGGCGGCCTCGATCATTCGCGAGCCCACCGCGGCAATCAGTCCGCCCACCTGCACATCCGCGTTGTAATGAAGTTGCGTGTTCCGGCCCTCTTCCTCGAGTTCGATTCGCGCCGTTCCGTTGACAAATCCCGCGGCGCCCTTCCCCTCCAGGTGCATCGTGAACCGGTCGGGTGGATGTTTGTCGCTTAATCGCACCCTGCCGGCATAGCTGCCCTTCACGGCTGCGATCCCGATCTTCAAATGCGCCTTGTATTCATCATCAGCGGTCTTTTCGAGTTTCTCGCAACCCGGAATGGCCTGTTGCAAGACAGCCGGGTCGGTCAAAGCCGCGAACACGCGGGCGGGCGGGAGAGGGAGGGTATATGTTCCTTGAACAATCATGAACTGTTGGTTCGCAATCCGGCGCTGAGTTTTGATCAGGGCCTTCCGTTCACCCCCGCGAGACGGCCACTTCGAGGGCGCGTCGGGTATTGACTTGAACCAGGTGGGCGCGAAATGCGGCCGAGGCATGAATATCGTCCAGCGGCTCGACGCCTTCGGCAGCTATTCCCGCAGCCTGGTCGATAGCATCTCTGTTGAGGACCTTGCCGCGCAAGACACTCTCCACCGCCAAGGCACGATACGGCCTGGCTGCGACCCCAGTCACGCCGACACTAACCGTTTTGTTGGCTCCATCCACAACTACCGCAACGCCCGCGATGGCAAAACCGCTCGCCCTTTGGGCGAACTTCACGTAAGCGACCGATCTTGCCGTCGTCGGCACGCGAATCTCGCAGAGAATCTCGCTCGACTGCACGACTGTTTCCATCATCCCGACAAAAAACTCGGTGGCCTTAACAGCGCGGCGGCCGTTCGAGCCCGCAATTTCCAGGTCCGCGTCCAGCGCCAGAATCGCTGCCGGCCAATCCGCCGCAGGATCGGCGTGGACGAGGCTGCCGCCGATCGTGCCCCGGTTGCGCACCTGCGCGTCGCCGATCTGCGGAGCGAGTTCGGTCAACAACGGGCATGTGTCGCGGAGCAGCGGGGAGGCCTCGATGTCGTAGTGCGTCGTCATCGCGCCAATGGCGATTTTGTCGCCCTGCTCACGAACGTAGCTAAGATCCGCAACGCTGCTGATGTCGATCACGGTTTTCGGCTGGGCAAGACGCAGTTTCATCACTGGAACCAGGCTGTGCCCGCCCGCCAGCACTTTGGCATCGGCGCCGTGCAGTTCAAGAAGGGCAATGGCTTCGTCGAGCGTCGCAGGCCGCAAATAATCAAACGCGGCGGGAATCATTTTAAGGGTTGCTTGGTCACCTGAGTCACAAAGGGAGTGATTCCATGTAAATCATTTAACTTTTACCGGCGCTATCGCTCGCCAGATTTTTTCGGGCGTTAACGGCAAGTCAAGATGCCGGATGCCCAGAGGCGAAAGGGCGTCCATCACCGCGTTGGCAATGGCCGGCGTTGCGCCGATCGTTCCCGCTTCGCCCACGCCTTTTATTCCCATCGGATTACTCGGCGAAGGCGTGACCGTGCTGTCCATAAGGTACTCGGGAATGTCCTTCGCGCGCGGCATGGCGTAGTCCATGAACTCGCCGGTGAGCAACTGGCCGTTCTCGTCATAGACGGTGCGCTCGAAAAGTGCCTGCCCGATCGAGTGCGCGATGCCGCCCTGCAGCTGGCCTTCTACCAGCAGGGGATTCACCTGATGGCCGCAGTCATCCACCGTCACGTATTTGACGATTTTCACTTCGCCCGTGTCGCGGTCCACTTCCACCGCGACGATGTGTGTGCCGAAAGGATACGTGCAGTTCGGCGGCTCGAAGAAACTGGAGGCCTCCAGGCCTGGTTCCCAGTTTTGCGGTATGTTTTTCGCGACATAAGCCTCCGGCGCAAGTTGTTTCCAGGTGAGCGCCTTCTTTGGCTTGCCCTTGGCAGAGAATTTGCCGTCGCGGAACTCGACGCTCTTTTCTTTGGTGTCGAGCAAGTGGGCCGCAAGCTTCCTTGCTTTGGCAATGATCTTGTCAATGCACATCAGGATGGCCGCGCCGCCAATGACCGTGGCGCGACTGCCGTACGTGTCGCGACCGTAATGCGCGACGGCTGTGTCGCCGCGCATGACAACAATGTCCTCGATGGGCACGCCGAGTTTGTCGGCAGCAATCTGGGCAAAGCTGGTTTCCTGTCCCTGGCCGTGGGGCGTCGCGCCGGTGATGACAGTGACTTTCCCGGACATTTCGATGCGTACACAGCCCCATTCCCAGCCGCCAGCCGACATCATCTTCGAGGGACCGAGCGCGCAGATTTCGACGTAAGTCGAGAGGCCGATGCCAAAAAGCTTGCCAGACTTCCGGGCCGCGTCCCGTTGCTTGGTCAGCTTGTTCCAGTTTGAGATCTGCTGCGCCTTCTTGAGCGCGCCTTGATAATTACCGCTGTCGTACGTGAGACCGGTCAGCGTGTCGAACGGAAACTCGGTCGGTTTCGGGAAATTCTTCAAACGCACCTTCACGGGGTCGAGCTTCAGCTCGTCGGCGATGATGTCCATGAGCCGCTCGATGACGTAAGTCGCCTCGGGCCGGCCCGCGCCGCGGTAAGCGTCGGTGGCCATCTTGTGCGTGTAAACGCCGACGACGTCCATGCGCATCGCCTTGCACTTGTAGCAGCCGGTGAGCATGAGACCCGTGAGGGTGGGGATGGCCGGGGTGTTGAGCTGGCAATAAGCGCCAATGTCCGCCAGAGTCTTCGATTTGATCGCCAGCAGCGTGCCATCCTTCTTTACCGCTACTTCGTATTCGCCGATCTGGTCGCGGCCGTGAATGGTTGCCGCAGCATTCTCACGGCGCGATTCAATCCATTTTACCGGAGCACCCAGCCGCTGAGCGAGATGGGAGCACAGCGCTTCTTCAGCGTAGAGATTGAGTTTCGAGCCAAAAGCGCCCCCGACTTCGGGCGCGACGATGCGAATCCTGTTTTCCGGCACGCTGATCATCCCCGGCAGCAGCGTGCGGACAAGGTGCGGAATTTGTGTGGACGTGTAAAGCGTCAGCGTCCCTTCGCCCGCGTGCCACGAAGCGACGCACCCGCGCGGTTCGATGGCCATCGGCGTAAGCCGCTGGTGAATCATGCGCTGTTTGATGACTCGGTGTGCCCGCTTGAACGCGGCGTCGAGGCCTCCGTTTGCCACCGACCAGGTGAACGCGACGTTCGTCCTGAACTCGGGATGCGTGAGTGGCGAATCTTTCTCGAGCGCTTTTTCCGGGTCGCTGACCACCGGCAGCGGGTCGTAATCCACCTCGACGAAATCGAGCGCGTCCCGGGCGGCATAGCGATCAACCGCCACAACCACCGCCACCGGATGGCCGACGAAATAAACGCGGTCGCTGGCGAGCACGGTATGTTTGGGAATCTTCGAATCAGGCATCGGTGAGGCGCACGGCACCAGGCCGCACTTGTCGTTCACATCCGCCCCGGTGAAGACCCCCACCACACCGGGCGAGGCTTTTGCGGCGTCGGCCTTGATGTTGTTGATCCTCGCGTGCGCATAAGGGCTGCGCAGGACCGCCGCGTGGAGCATGCCCGGCAGAGTAATGTCGTCCACGTAAGTCGCGATCCCCTTGATGAGGCGGGGGTCTTCGACGCGCTTCATCGGTTTGCCGAAATAGCCTTTGGCTGCACTCACTTCTTCACCTCGGCAATTTTCCTGGCCGCGTATTCGATGGCATCGATAATGTGGGAATAGCCGGTGCAGCGGCAGAGGTTGCCTTCAATGGCGTGGCTGATCTCTTCGCGCGTCGGTTTCGGGTTCCGCTCAAGCAGTTGGACGGCCATCATGATCATCCCGGGCGTGCAATAGCCGCATTGCAGGCCGTGACGTTCCCAGAATCCTTCCTGGACCGGATGCAGCCGGCCGTCTCCGGCCAGACCTTCAATCGTAGTGACCTCCGAACCGTCCGCCTGGACAGCGAGCAAGGTGCAGGATTTCACTGCCTTGCCCTCGAACAAAACAGTGCAAGCCCCGCAGATGCTCGTCTCGCAGCCGACGTGAGTGCCCGTCAGCCTGCAGCAGTCGCGGAGGAAATGGACGAGCAACGTTCGCGGCTCGACTTCGTGCTTTTGCTCGACCCCGTTGACGCGGATGTTGACGACCGTCTTCACGTTGCCATACCTCGACCGGCCTGTGCGCTGTTGAGGGCATTCACTATAGGTGGCCCGTGAGTTCGGGCAAACAAAAAGTAGGAGTGTTGAAGTCCAACATCGAGGCAATTGCCCTGTTCAGTCCTGGCGATCCCGATCGAGCTGCGTCCGTTTCTTTATCAAAGCGCCAAATTCAGCGAGCGAAAACGGCTTGGCGAGGCAGGGGACGCCGCTTTCGTGGAGGAACTGCTGCGTCCGCTCCTTGACGACGTCACCAGTGAGGAAGATGAAGCGACCCGCCGCGTGCGGGTGGTTTGTCCGCAAGTGTTCGAAGACCTGCTGGCCGTTAAGTCCCGGCATTTTCCAGTCGCAGATGATCAGGTCAAAGTGCGTTTGAGCGATTCGACGGAGGCCTTCCTCGCCATCGCGCGCCGTTTCCACGGTGAAACCACGGCGGACCAGGGTGGACTGAATCAGATCGAGGACCGGTTCTTCGTCGTCGATGACCAGGATGCGTTTGCCGGCGCCCTCCAGCGAGAGCCGCGTGAAGGAGGTGTCCGTGGATGCCGCGCCCATCGGTGCTCCGGCTGCGTCGGTGACGATCGGGAGGTCAACGATGAAGGTGGCGCCTGCACCCGGCGCGCTCTCCACCCGGATCGTGCCGCCGTGTTCCTGAACGATGCCGTAGGAAAGGCTGAGGCCCAGACCTGTGCCTTTGCCGAGCTCTTTCGTGGTGAAAAACGGATCAAAGATTCTCACGGCATTTTCCGGCGCAATGCCGGGGCCATTGTCGGCGAATGAAACGCGCAGTTTGTCTCCGACCTTTTCAGTTGTGACCTCCATTTGGCCGTCATGCCGGAAGTCTTCCACGGCTTGGCGCGCGTTGTTCAGGATGTTCAGGAACACCTGTTGAAGCTGATTGGGGTCCACCAGGATGGACGGCAGAGTCGGGTCGAGCTTCCGGACGATCTGAAGGTTACTGGTGCGAAACTCATATTGAACGAAGCTCAGCGTGTTTTCAACCAGATCGTTCAGGCTGGAGAGTTTGCGTTCGGGACGGTGTTTCCGGGCAAAGCTCAGGAGGCTGCGCACGATCTTGTGACAGCGCCCCACCCCGTCCACGATGCGCCGAACATAGCCACGGTGCTCCTCGTTCAGATTCGCGTTTTGCAGCAACTCCGCGAACCCGATCACTGCGGTGAGCGGGTTGTTCAGCTCGTGCGTGACTCCGGCGACGAATTCCCCCACCCCAGCCAGCTTTTCGGTCTGGACGAGCTGCGCCTGGGTGGTCCTCAACCGTTCGACCGTCTGTTCGAGTTCTGCGCGCGATCTCTGCAGGTTCTCGGTCATCCGGTTGAACGCGGCCGCCAGTTCGCCAAACTCGTCGCTGGAGGCCGTTGGCACGCGGCGGGAAAAATCTCCGCGCCCAACGGCTTCGGCTCCGCTGCGCAACACGCGCAGCGGATGCGTCACGTGCCGCACCAGTATCCAGACCAGACCAGAACCCAGCAAAATGCTGAAGACGCTGGCAATGGCGAGCCGGCGCTGGTTCGCGCCCAGTTCACGCCAGGCGTTTTCGGACGAATAAAGCAGAAGATAACCGAGCTTGTGTTCCCGGCTCAAGCCGACCAGCCGTCCTGCCAGCGCCATGAACCGCTCCTGGCCCAAGCGCACGGGCTCGATCTGACGCCCCGCCGAGTCGTTCCCGTCCCCGGCCTCGAAGACGCGCCGAAACACCGCGATCAACCGCGGATCGGGTCCGGCTTCTGTCAGCGTGGAGGCGGCCATCTTGCCGTCGGCGACGAAGACGATTTCACTATGTGTGAGTTGTTTAATCTCCCGCGCGAGCGACTGGCTCAGCTCGTGTATCAACGAAAGCGCGCCCGCGTGTTCGCTCACCGACACCGGCAGGGAGACGACTTCCCACAGAGTGCCCCGGGCGGTGACCGTGGCGATGTTGAAGCTTCCGTTCAATGCCTGGGTCACGGACGGCGCGCACGCCGGCTCCAGATCCGCCCACCTCGCCCCGCCTGCCTTCTGAGCGCCCACCGGCGATCGGCCCGTGCCGCCGGTGAACATCGCGGCGTCGGCGCCGAGTTCATCGAGGAGTTCCTCGAGCAGGAATTCGAGCGTTTTCGGATCATCACGCTGGAGGACCTGGCGCAGACGGCTGTCGGTGGCCAGGCTGGCGTAGCGGGACTTGAGATCGCGCGTGCGTGCCGCCTGATAGTAAGCGAACGCGGCGTCCGCCGTCTCGACGGCCTGGCGCGCCTGCGCGTGCAGTTGATGGACGAAATGACGATTGACCAGCCAGAACATGAACCCGACCAACGTCACCAGGATCAGAAACATCGGCAGCAGCACCTTGCCCTGAAATCGCAACCGCCATTGAGGCAATCGGGTTCTCATGAGGACGCTTCAATATTGCGGCAGTCCCTTGATCCCCAGAACAAAGTCCACTTTGACCATACCTTTTTCCGGCACCTTGACCTCCTTCACCTGTGAGGGCATTCGCTCATGCCACGCTTTGAGGCGATACGCGCCCGGCGGCACGTTGGTGATCGTGAACGAGCCCTTCGCGTCCGTCGCGGCGAAATAGGGATTTTCAAGCACCAGGATCACACAGTGCATCTTGCTGTGGATGGAGCAAAACACATCGACCCGACCGGGTTTGTCGAACGTGACCTTCTTCACCTCGTTCTTATACAATCCCAGGTCGAACTGTTTCGCTTCCGAGAACGAGTAAACGTTGTGCAAAATTTCGTCCTGATTCGGCCAGGCAATAGTCGTTCCGATCACGACCGGCAACACGTGCGGTTTGAACGTGGCATCCTTCTGGGTCACCACCTCCAGCGGTTTCGCGGGTGGCGTCGGTTTCTCCGCCGTCGGCTGGTCCACGTAAACGACGAAGTCGCGCAACTGTGTGTAATCAACGCGCTCAACGAACTTGAACTTCCGGCTCTCGTACTTTCCGCCGCTGTCGGGCGCCGATTCGACGCCGGGTTTGCCTTCGGCACGCACAATGCCGGTGATTTCGCCGGCAAACGCGGTAACCAGCCCCATAGCCATGATGAAAGCGAGCGTCAACGATTTCACAATTCAAAAACGCACCGCCACTTCGGCAGCGACCAGGTCTTCGTGGTCGCGAGGTTTGCCGCCGAGTTCCTGTCCGCGGTTCAACGAGTATTCGACCTTGAAGACCAGGTCGCGGCTCCAGCGATAGCCTGCGCCAAGACTGAGCCGCCAGAGGCCCTCCGTCAGGTTTCCAAATAAACGCCGGCCAAAGTCGCCGGCGCCGACGAGCGGAAAACCGTCCGGCGCGAAAACCTGGCTCCAGCGTACCGCGCCATAGAACTTTTCGTTCACGCCCTGGACGGCCTCGATGTAGTAGTAATGGACGTGGCGCCTGTGGTCGGTCGTCGGGTCGTTGTCATCAAATCGCAACCAGCCGCCGGCGGACTTCAAGTGACCGCGCGGCCAGAGAAATTGCGCGTCGCCTTCCAGGAGTTCGGCATGGAATTTCGTCGTGGTTGCGGCAGCGCCGAGCTGGCGGATGAAACCGCCGCCGAACCACACTTCTGAGAACTGGTCCTTCTGCACGTCGAGGTTGCCCGTGCGCATGGCGCTGGCGCTCAAGTGCAGCCACTTGCCCGGATCGTAACCAATCTTGCCCACGACCGCTTTGTCTGCGTCGCCGTCGCGCAACAGCGGATGTCCGCCGTTTTGCACCGCCAGGACGTACTGAAGCCGCTGCCACCTTCCGTAAAGTTCAACCCCTTCATCCACGCCCCAGAGATCGCTCAACGAATGTGAAATCAGCGGATTGTCGATCGCGTCGCGCGCGAGGTATTCCTCGCCGAACGGGATATCGATGCGACCGGCGCGCACGTTGAGCAACCGGTCCTGGCCCCAGAGCCGAGAGACGTTCTCAAAATCAACGTAGAGTTCGCCCAGTTCCAGGTATTCCTCGTCCTGTTCGCGGGTGATGAGATTCACCTCCGCAAAGAAATACACGTCCTTCCACACTTTCGCGTCGAGAAACAATTTCGCCTCGTCCACGCGGAACTCGGCGTTGGGGAACTGGCCTTGTGAACCCTGGTGAAAAAATGCCAATCCACCCTCGCCGCTCAGAACGACGTTTTCGGACGAAAGCCCGCGCGTGAGCAGGCCGGGTTGGGTGGACCGGTCGGAAGTTCCTGCATCGGTCGGGGCGGCTTGGGCATTTTCGCGGCCGCGTTCCAGGCTGTTCAATCGCTCGCTGAGGCGCTTGACTGCTTCCGACTCTTGCCGCAACTGTTCCTGCAACACACGATTTTGTTCCTGCAACTGCCGCAACTGCGTCGCCAGATCATTCGTGTCGGCGGCAATCACGCCATTTGCCATTGCGCAGAGGCAAAACATCAGCGCAAAGGGCAGCGCCCGGCGCCGGGCTCGCGGGAGTGGAGTGCTCATCGGCGAACGCACGCGAACACTATCCAGGACCGTCCGATTGCGCCAAGTCATTTCTGCTAACGCCTTATAGATAGAGCCTCTTGACGTCGGCTGCTACGGGAAAAAACTTCCTCGCCTTGCCTGCCGCTTGCGCCTATCTTCTGCGCCTGTTTTCGTGGGATTTAACGATTCAACGATTCAACGATTCAACAATTAACGGTTTAGCGGTTCAACCATGACATCGCCGGAAATCCGCCAGTCGTTCCTCGACTTCTTCAAGTCGAAGCGACACACCATTGTGCCGTCGTCCGGCCTCCTGCCCGATTCGCCGAACCTACTGTTCACCAATGCGGGCATGAACCAGTTCGTCCCCATCTTCCTCGGCCAACGGAAACCGGATGTGGACAAATGGCCCGGCGCGATAGTGGGAACCGACACTGTCGGGACGCGCGTCGCGGACACGCAGAAGTGCATCCGCGCCGGCGGCAAACACAACGACCTCGAAGACGTCGGTCTCGACACCTACCACCACACTTTCTTCGAAATGCTCGGCAACTGGAGTTTTGGTGATTACTTCAAGAAGGAAGCGATAGAATGGGCGTGGGAGTTGGTGGTCGAGAAATGGAAGTTTCCGGCGAAACGTCTCTATGCGACGGTCTATAAACCTGGGGCGGGCGACCCGTCCGAGTTCGACCAGGAAGCCTACGGCCATTGGGAACGACTGTTCGAAGCCGCCGGCCTCGATCCGAAGGTCCACATCGTTTACGGCAACAAGAAGGATAATTTCTGGATGATGGGTGACACCGGTCCGTGCGGTCCGTGCAGTGAGATTCACGTGGACCTCACGCCCGGCGGCGACACGAAAGGCAGCCTCGTCAACCAAGGCGACGCGCGCTGCATCGAGATTTGGAACCTGGTCTTCATCCAGTTCAACGCGAACCCGGACGGCACGTTCACGCCGCTGCCTGCCCGGCACGTCGATACCGGCATGGGTTTTGAGCGCGTCACGAGCATCATTCAGGGAACAAAGGGATTCCAAGACTTCGCCAATGCGAAAATCTCGAACTACGAGACGGACATCTTCCGTCCGATCTTCGACGCGCTGGAGAAACTCTCCGGCAGAAAATACGGCTCCACGCTGCCGCCCGCCGATCTCTCAACCATCAACCCTCAACAATCAACCGATGTAGCCTTCCGCGTCATCGCCGACCACATCCGCACTTTGAGCTTTGCGATAGCTGACGGAATCCTACCCGGCAATACCGACCGCAATTATGTATTGCGTCGCATCCTGCGCCGCGCTGTGCGCTATGGACGCTTACTTGGCTTCAAAGATCCCTTCTTCCACAAACTAGTCGGTGTTCTTGTGGAGACAATGGGTAGCGCGTTCCCAGACATTCGCATCAAACAATCGTCAGTGGAACAGGTGATAAGGTCCGAGGAAGAAGCGTTCAACAAGACGCTGGACCGCGGCTTGGAGTTTTTCGAGGATTACGCAAAGCAGGCGCTTTACATCGCCGAAACCTCCGGAAACGAACCGGTGTTCGACGGACAGTGGGCCTTCATGCTCTACGATACATACGGTTTTCCTTTCGATCTGACTGAACTATTAGCGCGTGAACGAGGAATGGAGGTAGATAAGATTCTTTTCGATACATACATGGATCTGCAGCGGACACGTGCTAGAGACGCCCAAAAAAAACAAGTCATCGAGCTTTCCGGAATCGAAACCACCACGCCGACAAAGTTCATTGGCTACGACCAGCTTGAAACCAAAGCCAAAGTGCTCGAAGTCGTCGGCGTGAAGGACCAGACCGCCGTCATCCTCGACACCAGCGTCTGCTACGCCGAGATGGGCGGTCAGGTCGGCGACACGGGCGAAATCTTCGTAGCCGCCGAGGTGACGAGGCGGACACCCGACGCAACCGCCGAATCCGCCTCCTTACGTCGGCGGCTACAAATCACGAACACGCAGAAGTCCGGCAACACTTGGCTTCATTTCGTCGAGAGCGAGAGCATCCCTGCCATCGGCGACGAGCTCGTTCTTCGCGTTGACCAACCGCGCCGCTTCGCCATCCAGCGCCACCACACCGTCACGCATCTTTTTCATTGGGCGTTGCACGATGTCGTCAGCAAGGATGCGACGCAGAAAGGTTCCTACGTCGGTCCGGACAAGCTGACCTTCGACTTCAACAGCGGCCCGCTCACCACTTCGCAAATCGCCGATATCGAGAAGCTCGTCAACGAACGCATCCTCGAAAACGCCCCCGTGAGCTGGATCGAAGTTCCCTACGCCGACGTGAAGTCGCGCAAAGACGTGCTGCAATTCTTCGGCGACAAATACGGCGACACCGTCCGCGTCGTGCAGATTGGCGGCAAGCCGCAGGCGTTCGACGGTTATTCGATGGAGCTTTGCGGCGGCACGCACGTGCGCGCGACCGGCGAGATCGGTTTGTTCCGCATCGTCGGCGAAAGCGCGATCGCCGCCGGCGTGCGCCGCATCGAAGCCGTCGCCGGCCTTGAAGCCTACCGCAGGGCCACGGATGAGTTGCACCTCATCAAATCCCTCGCCGGCAAAGTGAATTCGCCCATTCAGGAGCTGGAGAAAAAGATCGAGGCGGTGCTTGCGCACCAGAAGGAACTGGAGAAGCAAGTGAAGATCGCCCTCCAGCGCAACGCGTCGAACGCCGCCAGCGAATTGCTGGGTCGCGCCCAGACGGTCAATGGCATTCCGTTGATCACACACAACCTCGGCGATGCGGACGGCGATTTTCTCCAGGCAGTCGTTGACGCGCTGAAGGGCCGATTCAAGGGCGTCGTCGTTCTCGGTGGCGTTGCGAGCGATGCTGTCGCTCTCGTCGCTTCGGTCTCTCCCGAATTCACAGCGAGAGTCCAGGCCGGAAAGATTATACTACAGATCGCACCGATTGTGGGCGGCAAAGGGGGCGGCAAACCCGACAACGCCCGCGGCGGCGGCAAGGACGCCAGCAAGCTGGACGAGGCGCTGGCGAAGGCGAAGAGTATGCTTTGAACAATTGAAGGACCTTGGATGAAGAGAGCAGCGCGGAACAGTGCTTCCGTACTGCCAAAACCGACCCGTCGTCGAGTGTCTAACAACTAGGAGACGGCACCCGCAACCAGGGCGCAATTCTGGAGATCGCCCTTCTGGCGAGTGTTCTCACCATCCGCGACTTGGCGGCTCTCAGCCAGCAGGTCCGGTGCATCGCGCCGAGGATTGCCGGGTAAACAAACTCGTGGTTTTCGGGCAACAGGACAATTTCGCCCCCGAATCCGAGCTTGGACCCCTGGTCCAACTGATCGAAGGCAGCGGAGTTGAGATTCCCGTCTAGAAGCGATCGAGCGAAGTCCGGATTAATGCCTTCCATGTCGTAATACTTCAATCCTTGCTCTCTGGCCCAGTTAAGGGCCGCCCAGACGAGTAGCTCAGTGGGATGGTCGTTCGCTCGCTGACCCGACCATCCGGCACGTTTGGCGACCAAGGTATCGCCAAACGCGATGTCCAATTCGGTTGCGACGGGCTCACCCGAACACTCGGCAATGAAGAGCACGATGTCGTTGGAGCGCGAAAATAGCTCCCACATCGTCCGGAAATAATCGGCCGACGGAGGGAGAAAGCGGTGGCGTCGCCCGGTCGAGGCCAGAAGCGAATTAAACGTTGGCAGGTCCCGTTCGGTGCCGATGCGGACGGTGATAGGTCCCGTGGCGCTTTTGCGGATGACTCGTCGTCTGCTTTTACGCATAGCTGTCAGCATTTCGACCTGGGTCTTGTTGGCATCAATCAGAACCGTTGCGGTCGGCGCCAGTGAAAATGGACTGGGGCGGAAGCCGCGCTCGAGAAGTTCCGGGACAAACTGCGCGCTTCTTCTAGGCGGTTGTATTGCGAGATAGGTCAAGCGCTGGGTTCTAGCCCTCCCACAATTGTTTTATCACTTCTGGCTATGAGCCGCAGCGCCTGCCATCCGCCCCGGGATTTCAATTGCGACCAGAGAGAGGACTGCAGATGATTACTGTCGGGAGTCGCCTCCAGGAATTCATCCCACTCGGCATCTTGTGGTTCTGCTGAGATGTCGAACCGGTAGGGGGACTGATCGCTTGAGTTCACATTCTCTGCGCGGAGCCCTGCAATATCTCATGTTTGATCCAGTCAACCCCGAGCACCCGTCGGGTAGTAATTCGCTCGATCGAACGGAAGCCAGCGGCAAGGAATCCGTTCAAGGAAGCCTTATTACCGGTATTAACGTGAGCATAGATGGTCTTGATGCCGGAGGATTGGAGGTCATTGATTGCAAATGCGACCACGTGCGAATACAAGTGTTTTCTCCGGAATTTGGCCAACGTGTGCACATTTCTGATTTCCACTTCCCCTGGCTGCAGCACAAGGTTTGAGACCGTGCATGGTCGTTCGCCATCAGCGATCCATTGAATGTGGGCGATCTCCTCGTTCCAGAAACCCAGATAGAACCACTGCAGTTCGTGAGTCAGATCCTCAAAGAAGTCTGGCGGCAGCTTTACGGTTTCCCTCCACCGCCTCAGTTCCTCCAGTCGGCCTCGTCTCACTTTGACAGGCCCGGAAACGCCGGGGTGGCCGTTGGACTGCCATCCTCTGAGGTCCAGATGCAGCCGGAAGCAATGCGTTGTGGAGTACAAATTATTGGCGAGGAGTCGTCTCGCTCCGGCAATACCGTAAAGGCGCAGTGTAAGCAACAAACTTCGAACCTTTGGCATGTCTGGATGATGTTACAACATCGGCCGCATTGTGGGCAAGACCCGTCGCGAATCGGTAGTGGTAACAGTTTGGTGAGGCGAGCCTTCCCCTGAACCACCCCTGATCGGAAAGCGCCCTACGACTCCCCCCTGGTTCGTCTTATTGTCTCAAGCGATAAAACTTGGATACCGGGCCTGCCGGCGGTTTGTAGGGCGAAGTGACGCCAGGCAAGTCGGCGTAGGTGCCGGTCACGTTGTCCGATTGTTGCAGCGTGCCGACGGACCACGTGATGGTCACCTGGGCTCCCGAGAGCGCGATTCCAAGCGGATGCGACCCGAAGATAGCGGTCGAGTAGTGTGCCGCCATACGGTTGGGCGAAAGCGCCTTGTCATAGATGGCAAGCTCATCGATCGAGCCGGCAAAGCCATCCGCCCATCCGTTGCCTGTCGAACCGATGGCCCAATCACCAGCATCTACCGGAAGGGCCCCGACGGCCGCGGCATTGGTTGCGACCGGTGCGCCATTGCGGAAGAGCCTCCAATTGGCGCCGTCGTACGTGCCCGCCAGGTGCACCCAATTGCCACCTCCTAAATCACCCGCAGGAACCGGGTAACTCGCGCGATAAGTGTTGGTGCCGTCGGACGAGCCGACCGCATAATTCGCTCCACCCCCTTCGATTCGGAGGAAGACCTCGTTGCTGCTGAGCAGCGAGCCGCTAAGCGTGATCGGATACGCGCTCAGGTCATAGACGGTTGGGGTAGGTGGCCCGTGTGAAATGATACGCGCCGGGTCGCCTTGGGTCGCGCCGGGTTTTATCCACGCCTCCAAGGTTATCTGGCCGGAAATGTTCAGGCCTGTCGGGTTGTTCAGACTGGCCCACTGCTTGAGACCATCAAGCGGTAACGCTGCATTTGATGCCTCGAAACCGACGTACGCCGGAGCTTGTGGCCCGGCGGCGATATTGGTAGTGAGGACCAGATTTCCATCGGTCAGGGAGCCGAGAGCGCCGGCGTTGCTCGTCGGGTAAGGGGCCGGATCATTAAAGCGCAAGTAGGTTTTTGGGCCCTCTCTTTCGGGGCCAGTAAACGGGGCGGTCAGAACCAGCGTCTCATAGTTCGTGGCTGGGTGGGAATTCGTGCCGGCCTGATAGTGGGCCAGGATTTGGTCCGGCGTCAGCACGTAGTTGTTGTAGAAGGCGACTTCATCAATGTCCCCTTCGAATTCTTCGCCTCCTCCCGAAGCCAGGTTATAGGAACCGACGGCAAAATCCGTCGGCGGCCTGCCGTCCTCGGTCGGATCGGTATTTGCCGAGTAAGTGGCCGCAGTGTTCGTGGCTACGGCGAGGCCGTCAACATACGCAGTCAAGTTACCTTGCCACGCTACTCCGCCGTTGACAGCAGGACCAACATCGGTTTGCGGTTCCCAGGTAACCACCAAATGCTGCCATTCGCCCACGTTATAGGGAACGCCAGTCAGGACATCCTGGCCACCACTCCCACTCCCGGTGTACATCCTGAATGTCCATCCCACACCGGATTCTCCCGGCACCGCGGGAGGGCCTTTATAAGTATCGTTGGGATCTCGTTGGTATATTACCCACCCGGTACGATTAGCGATGCCATTGGCCAAGCGGTTGTTGACGGGAGACGGGCCAGGGTTCATTTGGTCAGCAGTCGGTCTGAACCAGCCTTCAAAAGTGAAGGGAATACTCGCGTCCGGGTTGTTAGCCGCGTTCCACGCTATATCCGCAAAAGTGCCTCCGCCATGCCGCCAGTGACCGCTAAACGCGCCGTCGTCGATTCTGCCTGCCAGCGCGCTTTGGGCGGGGTGCCGCACGCCAGGGGCGTTGGTTGCCACGCCGCCATTCCGCAAATCGCCCATGTTGATTGCGATATCCGGCCCAGGGGCGATTTCATCGAGCCGCAAGTATTCAACCGGGTTGTCCGATTGGACGAGCGTTTGATAGGGGACTGAGCGCGCCGCGTTGGTTGCATTCTGGTAATGGGCCAGGATCTGCGCGGAGCTGAGCTTATTGGTATAGAATGCGAATTCATCAATAGCGCCAAAATACGGGTTTAAACTCGACCCTGCCGTATTGTTGTAGTTTCCAATCGAGAGCGCTGCCGGTCCGTTTACTGCCTCAAGTGGATCGTGGTCATTCGTGTTGGCCACGTAGCCCGGATCGGTTCCGCTTCCCCCACCAGTCCAGATGTTCGTGTTCGCTGCCACGCCGTTAATGTACATTGTCACAGTTGCATTTGTTACCTCGACTGGATCGTAAACCACGACCACATGGGTCCACTTGCCAAGCTCGTAAGGAACCAGGCTCGTGACATCAAGGCGTCCGCTGGTCCCGATCCCATTATACATTCTGAAGTTCCATCCCACCTGTTCCCCACCCACATAGTCAGCGCTTGGCTTACGTTGGAAGAACACCCATCCTTGCCGACCTGGAGTGGAAGTGGGATAGGCATAACGGTTATTGCGTATTGGGCGGATTCAGGGCGGCATTCCAAGGAATCTCAGTTCTGGTGGAGAAATCGAAAAATTCAGAACGATTGCCGTCGCCGGCCAGCGCGCCGGGAAAGGGATGCACCACCCCGGTGGGAAGATCGTTGGTGGCATTGCCCGCCGCTCCCAAACTGCCGCTGTTCCTGTTGATGGGGGACCTGCCGGTGTCATCGTTGAGCCGATAATACGCCCGCGGCCCGTCGCTGAGGACCATGGCTTGATAGTCGGCGCACTTTGCAGAGACCGCCAGCAGCACGAGGGCCGTGAAAACAAGCGGTCTCGCGAAGAGGCCAGAAACGGGAGGGACGGCCAGCATAGGTTCTTGCGTCCTTGTCATAGAGTTGAGTTTGCGACACAGTCAGAGTTCAAGCTGCTCGCTTCCTGTTGAATCAGGAGGGGCTTGGCGGGCTCAGGGATAACCCACGGTTCTTATCGCCAATGCCTCCCTCGTTTTTCCAGCGGGGATGAAATCGACGCGCCGTTGTGCAGTGGCTGGCCACCTGTTTGAAGTGCCCCGGATTCTCGGAAGCATTTGTAACGCCGCGACATTCCTCCTGTTAAAATCTCCTGTCAAGCACGGATCGTACTGCGAAAGGGGGGGCATCTAATACGCCACCAGCATGCCGCTTGGTCGATTCCGTCTCCCCACGACGGAGGAGTGAGGAGGGGCGATGCCGAAACCAGATTGGCACCCCTCTCCCTGCCCTCTCCCCGCAAGGCGGGGAGAGGCTGGCCGCAGGCCGGGAGAGGGGCCGGTTCATGGAAAGCCCCCTTTCGTTTTTCGCATGCATTGGGACCATGAACCAGATTGGCACCCCTCTCCCTGCCCTCTCCCCGCCAGGCGGGGAGAGGGTGGCCGAAGGCCGGGAGAGGGGTGGTTCATGGAGAGTTCCCACGGTTTTCCAACCGCGCATAGTGACCATGAACCAGCGACGGACAGGAGCGCGGACAGCCTTGTCCGCGAGTTCCTTGGATTTGATTCGTGCGGACATGGCTGTCCGCGCTCCGTTAGCTGGTTCATGGAAAGCCCCCATTCGCTTTTGCGCACGCATTGGGACCATGAACCGCTGCGCCTCACAGAGGCGCGGTCCGAGCCGCGGGTCTGCGACCCGCAGCTTGCTGGGTTCATGGAGAGAACCAGCGCTATCCCCCCGGAGCATTCAAACCGTCATTCCGTCCAACCCTCGATTCTGACATTATGACGTCAATGAAATGGTCCTGCGCGAGTTTCCTCATCATCGTTGCTTTCAATACTGCCGTCGTTTTGGCTGCCCCACGCGACGCGCAGTGGAAAGAAGTCGATGAAGCGATCCAGAAAGGTCTGCCGAAGACAGCGATTGAAAAATTGGACCCCATCATTCAGGGCGCGTTGAAGGACAACGCGTGGGGCGAGGCGACCAAAGCCATCGCGCGGAAAATTGTCCTCGAAGGAAACATTCAGGGAAACAAGGCGGAGGAAAAAATCACGCGGCTTGAGGCGGAAATCGCCAAAGCGCCGAAGGAAATCGTTCCGTTGCTCGATACCATTCTGGCCAACTGGTATTGGCACTACTTCCAACAGAATCGCTGGCGGTTCGTGCAACGCACGCAGACCACGCAAGCGCCGGGGAAGGATTTCACCACCTGGGACCTGCCACGCCTTTTCGCGGAGATCGACAAGCAGTTTCAGAAGACACTGGCCAACGCGGACGCACTCAAAAAATTCCCGGTCTCGACCTTCGACGATTTACTGGTCAAAGGCGCTTTACCGGACAGCTATCGTCCGACGCTTTACGACTTCATCGCGCAGGAAGCGTTGAAGTTTTACGCCAGCGGCGAGCAGGCGGCGGCGAAGCCGGAGGATGCTTTTGAGCTTGCCGCGGACAGTCCGATTTTTGACGACGCGCAGAAGTTCATGGTGTGGGATCCTGGTAGCCGCCGTCGTGAGGAGGAAGCAGTTGGTCCAAAAACTCCGAATCCGCCTCCTTACGTCGGCGGCTACTATAAGGATTCGCCCATCTTCAAAGCCATTGGCCTCTATCAGGACCTGCTGAAATTTCACCGGAACGACAAAGACCGTTCAGCCTTCATCGACGACGACATCGCGCGGTTGGCGTACGGTTACAACATCGCTTTCGGCGAGGAGAAGAACGCGCGCTACAAAGCCGCGTTGAGGGCGCTCGTGGACAAATGGGCTGACCACGAGTTGTCCGCGTTCGCGCTGCACCACTGGGCCCGCGCCGTCCAAAGCGAAGAGGAGTTCGTCGAGGCGCGGAAGATCGCGTTACGCGGAGCCAACGCGTTTCCGAACAGCGCCGGTGGTAAACTCTGCCGAAACCTTGTTTCGGAAATCGAAGCGAAGGCTGTCGCCATTACGACGGAGCGGGTCTGGAATTGTCAACGTAGGGCAGGCGTCCCGCCTGCCCAAACCCAAGTTGACTCGAAAGGCAGGCGCGACGCCTGCCCTACTCTGGAAGTGCGCTACCGCAATGTCACGAACATTTACTTTCGCGCGGTGGCTTACGATTGGAACATTTTTCTCCAAAAGAATCACAGCCGCCCCGAAAGCCTGAACGAAACCGAGCGCAAGGAATTGCTGGCCAAACAAGCGACGCTCGAATGGTCAGCGAATCTGCCAGCGACGCCGGACTACAAGGAACGCACTGAAGCATTGCCCGAGCCTGACCAGCTCAAGTCCGGCTTTTATTTCCTCGTTGCGAGCCACAAACCCGATTTCAGCGAGACGGACAACCAGATCACATTCACGGACATCTGGGTGAGCGACCTCGCGCTCGTGCTGCGTCGGCGCGACGGTCAGATCGAGGGTTTCGTGCTCGAAGCGAATTCCGGCGAGCCGGTCGCGGGCGCGGAAGTCATGGCGTGGCGTCTGGACAATCAGGGCAATCGTGTTCCGCACCCGGCGTTGACCACGGACGAGAATGGTTTCTTCACGTTCAAGGGTAACCAAGGGCAGAGCTACCTCTTTCGCGCGCGTCACAACGGGCGCGAGCTGGGTTCGCAACAGGAATACTCGGCCTACGACTACGAGCGTCAGCGCACTTATAACCAGACCATTTTTTTCACCGACCGCGCAATTTATCGTCCGGGTCAGACGATTCAGTACAAAGGCATCTGTCTCCGCGTGGACCACGAGAAGGACAACTACGAAGTGCTCGCCGGCCGTGAATTGACCGTCGTTTTCGCCGATCCGAACAACAAGGAAATCGCGCGGCAAACGCATCGTTGCAACGACTACGGCTCGTTCAGCGGCAGTTTCACCGCGCCGCGCGACCGGTTGATGGGCACGATGCGGATTTACGTGACGCAAGGCTCCACTGGTCAGGCGAATGTCAACGTCGAGGAATACAAGCGTCCGAAATTCCAGGTCGCGCTCGACGCGCCGAAGACCGCGACGAAGTTGAACGACAAGGTTTCGTTGACCGGCCACGCGATAAGCTACACCGGCGCGGCGATTGACGGCGCCAAGGTAAAATACCGCGTCGCGCGCGAGGTGCGCTGGCCGTATTGGTGGGGTTGGTATGACTCATGGCGCAGACGAAGCATCCCGGCCAGCCAGGAGATCGCGCATGGAGCCGTTGCAACTGACACGGGCGGCTCGTTCAAAATTGAATTCGTTGCCAGGCCCGATCCGAAGGTTTCGGAAAAGGACGAGGCGTCGTTCAGCTTCAGCATTTACGCGGACGTGACCGACACCGCCGGCGAGACGCGATCCGCCCAGCGCAGCATCAATGTCGGCTTCACCGCGTTGCAAGCGACACTGAGCGCCGGCGACTGGCAGACGGAGGACAAGCCTGTCGAAGCGGGTATCACCACGACGACGCTCGATGGCGAACCGCAAGTGGCCGAGGGCAGCGTGAGGATTTATCGACTTAAGCAGCCGGACAAAGTGCATCGAACTTACATGGGCGGAATCAGTGATTATCACCCCGGCCCGGCGCAGAACCCCGATCTCTCCAACCCGAAACGGAAATGCGAGTCTGTCCGTTAAGCTAGGTGTCGGCGTTTATCGCGCGCTGCTCGAAACGCAGGACCGCTTCGGGAAGAGGGTCGCCGCGCGCCGACAAATCCGCGTGCTGAAGCCCGACGACGCGAAGCTGGCGATCAGAATTCCGCATCTGCTCGACGCGCCGAAGTGGAGCCTGGAACCGGGCGAGGAATTCGTGGCGTTGTGGGGAACGGGCTACGACGCCGGGCGCGCATTCGTCGAGGTCGAACATCGGCACAAGATGATTCAGCGCTACTGGACGAAACCGGGCGAGACGCAACAGCAAATCAGGCAGGCAGTGACCGAAGCGCTGCGCGGCGGGTTTACGCTCCACGTGACGCAAGTGCGCGAGAACCGCGCTTACCTCGAATCGCGACACGTCGATGTGCCGTGGAGCAACAAGGATCTCGAAGTCAAATGGGAGCATTTCACCTCGAAACTGGAACCCAATCAGAAAGAGACGTGGACGGCGGTCATAACCAAATCCGAAATCCGAAATCCGAAATCCGAAATAGAAAAGGCCGTCGCGGAAATGGTCGCGACCCTGTACGACGCGTCACTCGACCAGTTCATGCCGCTGTATTGGCAGCAACGCTTCACTGTTTTTCGCCAGGATTACTCGACGGCCGGCGCGTCGTTTGAAAACCGCCTCAGACAATTTCAACACCTGCAAGGCAATTGGAATGGGGAGTATCAGTACGTGGACTTGCGCTATCGCGAGTTTCCGCCGGATTTGGTGGCGAATTATTGGGGATATGAATTTGGGATAAACGGATATCGGGGAGTAATGAGAGGACCGCACGGATTGGCTGCTCCGGCGCAATCTCAGATCGATGTCACAGCAGGCGCGGCTTTGAACATGGCAGCCGAAGCCCCTTTTGAACTGAAAGCCAAAAGGTCAGAGGCATTTTTTGCGGCAAATAAACTCGGAGCTCAGCCAGGAACTGCTTCTTCATCGGCGTCGCCGCGAACAGGCACCGACCTCAGCCAGGTCACCGCTCGAAAGAATTTGAACGAATCCGCCTTCTTCTTCCCGCAACTGGTTTCGGACAGCAACGGCGTCGTGCGGATGACGTTCACCATGCCCGAAGCGCTCACGGAATGGAAATTCATGGGATTCGCGCACGACAAGGCGTGTCGCTCCGGTTACCTCGAAGGCAAGGCGGTCGCGTCGAAAGACCTCATGGTGCAGCCAAATCCGCCGCGCTTTGTGCGCGAAGGGGACGTGATTGAGTTCACGGTGAAGGTTTCTAATCAGACGACGAACCGCCAGACCGGCAAGGTGCGACTGACGTTCAACAGCGCGCTGAACAGCGAGTCTTTCGACGCCGCGCTCGAGCTGCGACCCGTGGAAGAACGCCCCCTCACCCCATCCCTCTCCCCCGCGGGGGAGAGGGTGCCCGCAGGGCCGGTGAGGAGGAGCCGCCGCGCGAACTCGCAACCACCGACGGAAATCGACTGCGACATTCCCGCCAAGGAATCACGCAGTTACTCGTGGCGGATCAAAGTGCCCGACGGCGCCCCGTTCCTCACGTACAAAGCCGTCGGCGCGACCGGCAAC
>QHNT01000218.1 GCA_003218515.1 Verrucomicrobiota bacterium
GGACTCAATCTGGAGACTGTGGGCGTCAAGTATGATCCGCGCAAAGGCGTCCTGGTGAACGATTGTCTCCAAACCAGCAATCCGCACATTTATGGTGCCGGCGATGTTTGCCTGGCCTGGAAATTCACCCATGCCGCCGATTTTTCCGCCCGGATCGTAATTCAGAATGCCCTGTTCCTTGGCCGCAAGAAGGCAAGTGCTCTCACGATGCCCTGGTGCACTTAAACCGACCCGGAAATCGCTCACGTCGGTCTCTATGAACGTGACGCCCGCGAGCGCCGCGTGGAAGTGGACACCTACGTGCGCGAGTTCAAGGAAGTGGACCGCGCGGTTCTGGACGGTGAGGACGATGGTTTTGTGAAATTCCACGTCAGGAAAGGGCACGATGAAATCCTCGGAGCAACCATCGTTGCGCGTCACGCTGGCGAGATGATCAGCGAAATCAGTGTGGCGATGGCGGCTCGCATCGGGTTGGGCAAATTGGCTTCGGTCATTCACCCGTACCCTACGCAGGCCGAAGCGCTCCGCCAGTGCGGCGATGCTTACAATCGGACCCGATTGACCCCCACGGTGAAGAAATGGATGGGCCGCTGGCTGGCGTGGCAGAGAAGCTGAGGCGACCTGGCATGAGTGAACTCCGCAGAAGGTGATCCTCTTCGCGCGGTACCCAATCGACGGCAAGGCCAACGCCCCCGTTGCCGCCCAAGGCTAAGCTCCAGCTATGTTCACGAAGCGGCTTCGGGCGCAAGAGAGGGATGGCGTTTCCCGGCGCTTTGTGGGATTCTACGGGATGCCGTTCCGTTCATAACGCCGGGCTTGGTGTCGAGAGCGAGAGTGAGCAGATGCCCACGGTGAACAACATCGCCCAGACAGTCGAGGATTCCGTTGCCGCAGCCGAGAGGTTGCGACTGGAATTGGAGCGTTACCGGAGCGAACTCGGGGAATGCCGCAAGCGTATGGGAGAACTGGAGCAAGGAGAGGCGTTGCTCGCCGGAGAGAAGCGGATTTTGGAAATGATCGCCAAAAGCAGTCTGCTCGAGCCGATTCTGGATGCTTTGTGCCGACTTGTGGAAGAGGTGTCCAATGGTTCCCTTGCCACAATTCTGTTATTGGATTCGGAGAGTAACCGCCTCTGGCATGCCGCCGCGCCCAGTCTTCCTTCCACTTACACTGAAGGAATGGGCGGAATCGTCATCGGCCCATCCGTGGGTTCCTGCGGAACAGCCGCTTATCGCAGAGAGCCGGTGATAGTCTGTGACATCGCCGCCGATCCTTTGTGGGCCGATTATCGTAACGTGGCGCTGGCACATGGACTGCGTGCAAGCTGGTCGACGCCGATATTCTCCTCAAGCGGCAACCTCTTAGGAACCTTTGCCATCCTCTCTCGCGAACCGTGCAGTCCCACCCCTCAACATCATCACATCACGCAGCAGATCACTCATCTGGCAAGCATTGCAATCGAGCGCAAGCGTACTGAGGCGGCGCTGCAGGAGAGTGAGGAACGTTTTCGCCGGATGGCCGATGCCATTCCTGAAGTGATCTGGTTCACGGCCCTGGAGCCGGAAAAGGTCTTGTACGTCAGCCCGAGCTTCGAGCGGATCTGGGGCCTTCCAGTTAATAAGCTTTATAAAAATCCGCGGCTTTGGATTGAAGCGATTCATCCGGATGATCGCCAACGCGTGACCAGCACGTTTTCACACTGGGTTGCGGGCGAGCAGGTGAATTATCACAATGTTGAGTATCGAATCGTCCAGCCGGACGGCGCCATACGCTGGATTCACGAGCGCGGAGTGCTCAGTCTGAATCCAGAAGGGAAGCCGTGCCTTGCCAGCGGCATTTCGACGGACATTACCGAGCGCAAACGAGCGGAGGAGGAGTTGCGCCGAAGCGAGGCCTATTTGGCGGAGGCGCAGAAGTTGAGTCGCACCGGTAGTTTCGGCTGGAACGTCTCGACGGGGGGAATCACCTGGTCGAACGAAACTTATTGCATCCTTGGATACGACCGGGCGATGAAGCCGAATCTGGAGCTGCTGCTGGAAAGGGTCCATCCGGAGGACCGCGCCCTCGTGCAACAGATGATCGATCGCGCGACGGGAGGTGGAACAGACTTGGATTTCGAGCATCGGGTGCTGATGCCGGATGGAATGGTCAAGTACGTCCACGTCGTGGCTCGCGCCACCAAAGCTGAGTCAGGCGCAATCGAGTTCGTCGGGGCGCTGATGGATGTGACTGAGCGGAAACGCGCGGAGGTTTTGGTTGCCGGAGAAAAAAAGCTTCTTGAGATGATTGCCCGGGGTAGTTCGCTCGCGTCGGTGCTCGATGCGCTATGCCGATTTGGCGAAGAGATGTCCGGCAACGTTCTGGTTTCTATCCTCCTCGTAAGCCCCGATGGGAAAAGTCTGCGGCACGGCGCAGCGCCCAGCCTTCCCAAAAGTTACACGGAGGCGATTGACGGCGCACTAATTGGTCCTTGTGCCGGTTCTTGCGGAACCGCCGCTTACAGGGGAGAACGAATTATCGTTTCCGATATCGCGACCGACCCACTATGGGACCAATACCGCCATCTAGCCATCGACCATGGGTTGCGGGCATGCTGGTCCACGCCCATATTTTCCACCACACGCGACGTAATAGGGACATTCGCGCTTTATTCCCGCGAACCGGGCAGTCCCAGTTCGGAGCAACTGAACCTCATCGAGCAGATGACACACCTTGCGGCTGTCGCGATCGAGCGTAAGTGTGCAGAAGAGGCCCTGCGTCGGAGCGAATCCCGGTTCGAGGGCATTCTTGCAATCGCCGAAGACGCGATTATCTCGATTGATTCCAACCAACGCATCCTTTTGTTCAATCAAGGCGCCGAGAAAGTGTTTGGATATGGTAAAAGCGAGGTCATCGGCAAGCCGCTTGACGTGCTGCTACCGCAGCGATTCTTTCACGCGCACTGGGGACACATCGAGGCGTTCACCAAATCTGCGGATGTTTCGCGAGCCATGGGCCAACGTCGTGAACTGTTCGGCATTCGGAAGGACGGCCACGAATTTCCTGCCGAGGCATCCATTTCCAAACTCGATCTGGGCGGCGAACTGATTTTCACCGTCATTTTGCGGGACGTGACGGAGCGCAAGCGAGCGGCTGAAGCGCTTCGCGCGTCGGAACACCTTGCGCGCGGCCAGGTGGAGGCTCTAACAAGCACGCTGGCGGCACTTTCCCAGGAGTCAGAGCCGGAAAAGCTCCTTGAACATGTGTTGGAAATGATGGGCCGACAATTGGGCGCTCATAGCCTCGCAGTGTGGGAAATGAACGGGAACACCGGCCGTGTGCAAATCGTGGTCAATTGCGAAGATGGTCGTCTTAATCTCGCCACGCGGGAAGAAGTTCAAGCCACACCTCAACTCAGTCTCACGACGCAATATCATCCCATTTGGACGGAGTTTTTTCGAACGGGCGCTCACTGCGTCATTGGGAACATGGAATCCGACACGGTGCGTGTCCGCATCGCGGAGATTCCGGATTCACTGTGGTATGACTGGAGCTCGGACGTGGTGGTGAATCCGACTTCTCAAGCGGTAGTCAAACGGCTTCACTCGAGCGGGATTGTTGCCACGCTGGCTGTTCCCACGTTCGTTGCCGGCAAGGTCACAGGACTGATCAGCATCCGCTTCAAACAACAGCGTTCCTTTCGCCCGGAGGAGATCGAGTTAACTCGCGCGCTGACGCATCAGGCGATGGTGGCGATTCGATTGATCCGCCTGTCCCAGCAAAGCCGCCAGACAGCGGTCATAGCGGAACGAAATCGGATGGCACGCGACATTCATGACACGCTCGCGCAAGGATTCACTGGGGTGATCGTGCAGTTGGAAGCCGCCGGAGATGCGACTTCCAAAGGATTGGCGAAGGAAACAGAAGAGCATCTCCGCCGGGCTGGCGATCTCGCGCGCGAGAGCTTGAAGGAGGCGCGACGTTCCGTGCGTGCGCTTCGTCCGCAGGCGCTCGATGAAAAGAACCTCTGCCAAGCACTTGAGGATTTGCTTCGGAAGATGACAGCGGGCACAACATTGCTGGCGGAATTCAATGTGCAAGGCCAACCACGGTCGCTTCCGCCCGAGTGGGAGGAAAATATTCTGCGCATCTGCCAGGAGGTTTTGACGAACGCGCTCCGGCATGCGCATGCCAGCCAATTCAAAGCGCAGCTTTTGTTCGTCCCAAGTGCGGTTCGCCTCGACCTGTGCGACAATGGGTGCGGCTTCGATCCAGCGGGCAAACATGACGGATTCGGTCTGACGGGAATGAGGGAGCGCGTCGAGGGAATGGGCGGAAAAATCACGATTCATAGCGCGACTGGGAAAGGCACGGCGATTTTGATCGTCCTGCCCCTTGCCACCGATTCAATTGAACCACGGATGAACGCGGATACACACGGATGAATACGACGCAGCCAGACCGAAATAGAGCGCAGGTCTGCGACCTGCAGCAACCTGGCCTGCAACCGAAGTTACAGACAAACCCGGCGTATCCTTTGCTCTCACCCTGCTGCAACTCGCAGAGCCGCGTGCCAGTTATCTGGGTCCAACTGTGGTCAGCCGCAGTTTCAATCGCTCCTGCAAAATGAGGACGGCAGCCAAAAGGCAACCGGCGAAAGCGCAGACCGATAGAATTCGTGTGCTCGTCGCGGACGATCACGTTACGGTTCGCGAGGGCCTCGTCGCGATCATTGGTCGGCAACAGGACATGAAAGTCGTGGCCCAGGCCTCAAACGGCCGCGAAGCGGTCGAGTTGTGGCAAAAGTTCCGTCCCGACGTGGCACTGCTCGATCTACAAATGCCAATGCTGGATGGCGTCCGTGCTTTGGAGGAGATTCGCCTGCGGGACGAATCAGTCCGTGCTCTGGTGCTTACGACGTTCGACACCGACACGGACGTTTCCAGGGCGATTAAAGCCGGAGCGAAGGGTTATTTATTGAAGGACGCGCCACGGGAAGAATTGCTCGCGAGCATCCGCAAAGTGTATTCGGGTGAAACCTCCATTCCTCCGGCGCTCGTGGCCAAACTGGCTGCGGGCATCAGCAGCGAAGCGCTCACGGGTCGCGAACTGGAGGTCATGTCGCTGCTGGCGCGCGGCAAGAGCAACAAGGAAATTGGCGCGAATCTTTACATCAGCGAAACCACGGTGAAGTCACACCTGCGAAGCATCTTCGCCAAGTTGAACGTTCTAAGTCGCACGGGGAGTTCATGTGCTGGCGGGTGTTGAAGTTTGAGCTTCGTAAGCTCGATTGCTACGGGATTGGCAATAATTCTATGAGTGCGAGTTCGACCGACAAAGGCCTGTTAACACCGGACAATTGCGAGGTGATCTTCATTGATCATCAGCCGCGGATGTTCTTCGGCGTGGCCAACATTGACCGGCGGGACCTGCTCGACAACGTGCTGGTGCTGGCAAAGGCGGCGAAGATTTTCGGCGTGCCAGTCATTTTAACGGCGATCGAATCCAGAGGGCTTAACGGAAACATCACGCCGCAATTGCTCGATTTGTTTCCCGACCAGACGCCCATCGAGCGTTCCAGCATGAATGCCTGGGACAGCCAAGAGTTTGTCGCCGCGATTAAAAAGGCTGGACGTAAGAATCTCATCATCGCTGCGCTCTGGAGCGAGGTGTGTCTCGCGATGCCCGCATTGCAGGCATTAACCGATGGGTATGCCGTCTATGCGGTCGTAGACGCGTCTGGCGGCGCCAGTGCCGTCGCACACGATGCTGCCATCCGCCGAATCGAGCAGGCTGGAGGTGTTTCCATGACTGCGTTGCAGGTGTTGCTCGAATTCCAACGCGATTGGGCGAGGAAGGAGCACTATGACGAAGTCATGGCCGTCCTGAAGGCGCACTGCGCCGCTTACGGCCAGGGTATCGAATCCGCTGCCACGACGATCCATAGAGCCCCGGCCAGTTGTCAGCACAGCAAAAGAATAAACAAACTCAAAACACTATGAACACAATTACGAACCTAATTCTGCCCAGGGGAAGAACACCCACTCAACCCGCGCTTTTTGTACGCAACGATTGCAGTATGACGGGCGAGTTTAACCGTGCCGATCAGCGATATTTTCAACTTTCGGCTGAATGGCGTAACAAGGATAATGACGATCTGTCGTACGCATGTGTAATTGGATCAAAGAGATGCCCCAGGAACCAGGTATTGCCCGTCGCGGTTCTGTTTTCTCGCGTGAAGTTAGGGCTCCACTCAGCAATCGGTTCGGCCGAGCTGCGGCACGGAGCAGAATTGACCACCTGCCAGCGCACCGTGCAGCGCGAGATTACCTTCGCATTTTTCCAATCGTTCGAGGGTTCAGCCCGACTCTGCTCGAGCAGGAGGTCATCATGAAGGCTGAAAACGAAAGTTTGTTGAGCCGAGCGACCAGCCTTGGGTCTTTGGGCGCGGCGGCGCGCCAACAGGGTGAAGAAGTCGCGGCGGCCGCGCATTTTCGCGAAGCGTTTGGCCTGGCACTGGACGCCGCGAACCAGGCCACTGATGGGGGATCGCACCGCGCTCGGCTTGACACTTTGCGAGCGGCGGCGCGTTTCGCGTTGGATTGCGGGGAAGTGACGGACGCGCGTCGTCTGATGAATGAAGCGTTCTCAGTCGAAGCTTCCACCAAATTTGCGGATGAATGGACGCAGCTGCGTGATGTCGCCGCCTGGCCGGATACGTGGCTCATCGCGGCCGTTCGTCGCGACCCGCCGGATGTGCAGGCCCTCGATGCGCTGGCAAATCGCTACTGGAAGACTTTGTTTGGCCGTTGCCAACTCTTGACGCTGAATCACCAGAAAGCGGGCGATCTGGCGCAGGAGGCCTGGTGCCGTGTTTTACGCGCCCGCCACGCACTCAAGCCGGGTGGAAATTTTCCCGCCTATTTGACGACTATTGCCACCAACCTTTGGCGCGACTGGTACCGGTCAGCACAGCGGGCTGGAGACATGGCGGACCACCGCCTGGAATCCCTTGACGCAGCGCATCCAAACGAAGACGGAGAAAGTGTGGCGCTCCTCGACCGAATTCCTGATTTAAAGGCTCTCTCACCAGAGGACCAAACACTGCTCGCATTGGATATTGACAAAGCATTGGAACAGTTGACACCACAGCGGCGCGAGGTGCTGGTGGCGCGATTTATCAATGGTGAATCGTGCGCAGAAATAGGGCAGCGCTACGGCCGTACTGAACAAAGCATCAGCGGGTGGGTGCGCCAGGCGCTCAAGGAAGTGAAGCTGCATCTGGAAGCGGCGGGTCGCGGTGCAGCAATGAAGGCATGAGCCATGAGCACCAAGATACCGATTGAAGAATTGTTGCGCTGGCGCGTGGCGAAGGCGGAGACCGACGCGCCGCCCGCGCCGCGCGCCGCGCGACTGCTCGAAATGGCGCGGCCTTGGTGGGAAATCTGGCCGGAGCGTTTCCAGTCGTTCGTCGAGCGGCTTGGCGGGATTCAGGTTGCTTACGGACACGCCATGGCGGAGCCTGGTCAAGCCCGCACCGGACATCCTGTTCCAACGCTCATCGTCTGCGCGGTTGAAGAGTTGGAGACATCCGTGCGCGTGCTGTATATCAATGTTCGCGATGGCCGGTTGCGACTTCGCTTCCAACTGGACGCCGGTGCCGTGCAAGATCAGGAAAGCTTCGAGGTTACGTTTGTCTCCGACAAACCCGAACGCCCTTTGTTGTCCGCAGCAGCGATATTGTCATTGGAAAGCGAATACTGCATTGACACCGAGCTATGCGAGGAACTGGCACATCGCTGGGAACAGTTGAAAGTGACGGACCGAATGCCATTTCGTTTGATTCTTCGTTCGGATAAGGATGTCGGCTGAGTTTCAGATGTCGAATGGATTTGCTGAAAGTCGCAGTAAATGAACCGCGAGACACATTGCACCCAACAAAATTCGGATGAACCGATTGGGTCAGCGACTGTCTGGCGCGGTCCAACGAACACCTGATATGAACACGACGACACTAACGGCGGGCGATGCCGCTCCCGATTTTTCCGGTATCGCTGTGGGCGCCGAATTCGCAGAAGGCAAGCCGTTTCGACTTTGCGATTACTTTGACGAACAGATCGTCCTCTATTTTTATCCGCAAGACCATACGCCCGGATGCACCGCCCAGGCGTGCAAGCTTCGCGACGCATGGGCGGAGTTCGGAAGCCGAGCCAATCTTTTCGGCATCAGCACCGATTCGCCTGAGAGCCATCGGGCGTTTATCGAGCTCAATTCACTCCCGTTCCCGTTGATCAGTGATACCGAGAAACGCATCGTGCGAGCATACGGAGTATGGATGGAGGAACCAGAAGGCGGGAAAGGCGACCCGTTTCGAACCGAGCGGACCACCTTTGTTATTGCTCCTGAAGGGAGAATCAAGACCATTTTGCGGAAGGTGGACCCCTACACGCACGACCGCTTGCTGCTGGAGGCGCTCTATTCCTGAACGCTGTTTGTTAACCGCCGGCTTTGGAGTTAACATCGAGGTTGCGCAACCGCGAGTGCGCTGCTGGGCACGGAAGCCGGTTACGTTCATCTCCTTGGACCAACTCACTTCGCCCTGAAAAGGCTTTTTGTAACAGAGACCGAATCACAAACGAACCAAACGCAAATATGAAAACCAATACACTCAGCAAGAGGCGC
>QHNT01000219.1 GCA_003218515.1 Verrucomicrobiota bacterium
ATCACATCGAGGTGAATTACGAGTGGGCCAACGGAGTGCGCGGCTTCATGGCGCAGCGACAGATTGCCGGCTGCCACAGCGAGACCAAGGACTACATCACCGGCACGAAAGGCATCGGATGGCTCGGCAGCCGACGCGGCGCCGAATTCACCGGCGAAAAGACCTGGCATTACGAGGGGCCGGAAACGGAGAGCCAGATGTTCGGCTCAATGTATCGGAATGAGCACGTGACTTTTCTGCGCTCGATTCGCGACGGCAAGCCGATCAATGACAGCGAGCACATGTGCAACACCACGCTGGTGGCGATCATGGGCCGCATGGCCGCCTACACCGGGCAGGAAATCACCTGGGAACAGGCGATGCATTCGCACGAGCGACTCGTGCCGGAGAAGCTGGATTGGAACATGGCGCTGGACGTTCCGCCGCTGGCGATGCCGGGCATCACGAAGTTCGTTTAATCGTGCGGCTTAGGCCCGCCTTCGCAGCCTGTGGAGTCAAATCCGACTGGACTCGTTCAAATCACCAAGGATTATGAAAACAAACCTGAACCGCCGTGAATTTTTCAAGGCCGGCAGCAGCGCGTTGGCGGTCGCCGCGCTGGCCCCCGCCGCACTCGCCGCCGTCGAAAACACCGCCGCTCCCAAAAAGCGGAACATCAAAAAAGCCATCATGTACGCGACCGTCGGCGTCAAAGGGTCGGTGCTCGAACAGTTCAAGGCGATCAGAGAAGCGGGCTTTGCAGGTGTCGAGCCGATGAGCCATATGAACCAGGAGCAAGTGCTGAAGGCGCTCGAAGAAACCGGGCTCAAGGCCGCCAGCACCTGTTGCAACACGCATTGGAACAAGCCGGTGTCGGACCCGAATCCGAAAGTGCGCGAGGAAGGATTGGAAGGGCTCAAGCAGGCGCTCCGCGACGCGAAACGTTACGGCGCGAGTTCCGTGTTGTTCGTGCCGGCAGTGGTGAACAAGCAAGTTTCTTACGCGGACGCCTACCAGCGTTCGCAGGAGGAAATTCGCAAGGCCATTCCATTGGCCGAAGAACTTGGCGTGAAGATCGCCATCGAGAATGTCTGGAACCATTTTCTCCTCAGTCCGCTGGAGGCGGCGCGTTATGTGGACGAGTTCAACAGTCCGTGGGTCGGCTGGCATTTCGACGTCGGGAACGTCATCACCTACGGCTGGCCGGAGCAATGGATTCGCATTCTGGGCAAACGCATTCAAAAACTGCACATCAAGGAATTCAGCCGTGAAAAGGCCAGCCGTCAGGGGTTGGGAAAGGGTTTCGACGTCGAATTCCTGAAAGGGGACAATGATTGGCCCGCGGTGATGAAGGCGCTTGACGACATCGGCTACGACGGCTGGGGCATCGCCGAGCAGGGCGGCGCCGACAGCCCGGAAGGGTTGAAGAAACTGTCGCAGGAAATGGACCGCATCTTTGCGAGTTGAGCACGGCCCGTTTTGGGGAGAGAAAAAATTTCGCGCATTGAACCCTTGAACCGAGGGAAAACATCGAACTTCGAACGCCGAAGTGAGCGAGGATTCGCGCTGCCATTCGATGTTCAGTGTTGGATGTTAGAAGTTGGATGTTCCTCCTGGTCTTCGCCCGACTAGAGTGGCTGCCGGAAATCATTTTCCGAAAAGCCGCGTGTCCCCTCACCCCGTCCCTCTCCCCTTCCGAAGGGGAGAGGGTGCCCGGAGGGCAGGTGAGGGGACGGTGCTATAGATGGTGTTCGTGTGAATTGTTTCCGGATGGGCACCAAGGGGCGAAAGTTCCCACAACCCCCCTCACCGCGCCCTGCCCATGCACTTCGTAGCAGCCGACACGAGCAGGCTCTGGCTCAATTCCGCGTTCCGCACTCCGCACTCCGCATTTGAAAAGTGAGCCTCCTCACGTCGGCTGCTACGGTTCAGGGGTTCCATGCGCGAAATTTTTCGGGGAAATCTCTCCCCCGCAGAGGGGGAGAGTGACGCGGTGAGGGGGCTGCTGGCAGGTTCAAGCGCTGTGCCTCCAAATTGCCGTGCTTGAAGGCAAGAAACCTGCTATGAAAGTGTGGTTTCCAAAAATGACAGCTTTACTGTGACGCGAAAATTCTCAGCCGCTCTGTTCTTTGTGCTGATTTGGGCGGCCAACGGCGCCGTCCTCGTTCCGACCAACTCCACCTGGAACTATTTCAAAGGGCTATCCGAAGCGTCTTCGCCGGACCCGACCGCATGGCGGGCCGCTGACTTCGACGACTCCTCCTGGGCCACGGGTCAGGGCGCATTTTACTACGAGAACCAGCCCGGCAGCGCCACGGAGTACACGGGCAATACACTGCTGGACGACATGTTTGGCGGTTACACCTGCGTTTTCCTGCGTAAAACTTTTGTGGTAACGAACCCCGCCGACATCAGCGAACTCCGGCTGGACGCGTTCAGCGACGACGGGTTCATCGCCTGGATAAACGGGACGGAAGTCGCGCGCTTCAACATGCCGGCGGGCGATGTTCCTTTCGACGGCACGGCGTCTCCCGCGCTGCCGGAGCCGGTCCCGCCGCAGAATGACACGTTGAGCAATCCCGGCGCTTACCTGGTTCCCGGCACGAATGTCATCGCGGTGCAGGCGTTCAACGCCTCGCTCGGCGGCAGCAGCGACTTTGTGATCGACGTGTCTCTGTCGTACACGACCGACACCACGCCGCCGACTGTTGCCAATTTGATCCCACCGGCGGGCGCGACAGTTCGCAATCTGACGAGCCTCGAGGTGGATTTCAGCGAAGGCGTAGGGGACGTGGACGCTTCCGATTTGCTGATCAACAGCAGTCCCGCCGCGAGCGTCACCGCCTTTGCGCCGTGGCAATATGTTTTTCAATTTCCGCAACCCGCCACGGGAGCAGTTCAAGTGGTGTGGGCTGCCAATCACGGCATTCATGATCTGGCCGGCAGTCCGAACAATTTCGCCGGTGGCAATTGGACCTACGAACTCGACCCCGATGCGCCGTTGCCGCGCGTGGTCATATCCGAGTTCATGGCCGATACGGACGACCCGAAAAACCTCGTCGAATGGCAATTCCCCAACGTCACGCTGGCAGCCAACAGTTATCTGCTGGTCTTCGCTTCCGGCAAGGACCGGACCAACGTCATCGGCCGCTTGCACACGAATTTCCAACTCGCCAGCAGCGGCGAATTTCTTGCTCTAGTGGACCGGCAGACCAACATCGTGTCGTCGTTCACCCCGGTTTATCCGCCGCAAGAGAAGGATGTGTCCTATGGTCGGGATCGTTTCTCCCAGGACGTCGTCGGCTATTTCACGACGCCCACGCCGGGCGCGCCCAATTCACGGTAGGCACAGGTTTTTCGACGAAAGTGCAGTTCGCCGCGGAGGGCGGCACGTTCACCACCGCGTTTGCGCTGGGGCTTTGGACGGCTTCGACCAACGCTGCGATTCGGTTCACACTCGACGGCAGCGCCCCCACGGAGACGTCCACACTTTATACCGGCCCCATCAACATCACCAACTCAGTTCAAGTGCGCGCGCGGTCCTGGGAGGCTGGTTTGCTGCCCGGGCCGTTGCACAGTGAGAGTTACGTTTTGCTTAACCCAAATGTCATCAATTTCACGACCGATCTCCCGGTCATCGTTATTCACACCTTCGGCGGCGGAGGAATTCCGGCCGTGGGTTCGAAATTTGCGAGCCTGTCTTTTTACGAACCGCAGAACGGCAAGACTTCGCTGACCAACGCGCCCAGGTTAAGCACACGCGCCGGCCTGCGAGTGCGCGGTTCCAGCACGGCGGGCCTGGCGAAGCAGAGCTGGGCGGTGGAGTTTTGGGACGATTTGAACGACGACAAGAACCTTTCGCCGCTCGGCCTGCCCGCGGAGTCGGATTGGGTCCTGTATGCGCCGAACAGTTTCGAGCCGGTGCTCATTCACAATCCGTTCATTTTCGATCTCAGCAATCAAATCGGTCGCTACGCCCCGCGCACGCGCTTGGTGGAGGTTTACATTAACACGACGGTACGCGATGAAGATTGATCGCCTGGATCCCGGCGACAGCGGTTTCTTTGCCGCCGGACAAAGCATCGCCTATGTCGATCCCAAGGAAGTGGAAATCACTTCGCCGCAGCGCGCCCCGCAACAGCAATATCTTCAGAATTACATGGACGAGTTCGGCAACGCGTTGCTCAATTCGGACCCCCTGAGCGGCTATCCTGCTTATGTGGACGTGGATTCGTGGATTGATCATCATATCCTCAACGTCATGGCGTTCAACGTGGATGCGCTGCGCCTGAGCGCCTACTTTTACAAGGAACGAAACGGGAAGCTCTTCTTCGGGCCGATCTGGGACTTTGACCGCTCGCTCGACTCGACCGACGGACGCGATGCCAATCCCCGCGTCTGGCGATCGCAAACACAGGACTTGGGCACAGATTTCTTCAATTATCCGTGGTGGGGGGAGTTGTTCAATGACATCGATTTCTGGCAGAAGTGGATTGACCGGTGGGAGGACTTGAGGCTTTCCCAATTTTCTTTGACGAATATGAATGCGCTGATTGACAGCCTGGCGAACACGGTGCGTCAGGAACAACCCCGAGAAAAGTCCCGTTGGGGCGTCGCGCCTCGCGGCGGCAGCTACCAAGCCGAGGTCAACCTGATGAAGAACTGGCTGGCCAACCGGGTGAATTTCATCGACACCAATTTTCTGGCCAAACCGGTCTTCGGCAGGAGTGGAGGGCCGATTTTCCCCGGCTTCACCCTCACCATCAGTGGTCCGCCCGGCGCCACGGTGTATTACACGAAGGATGGCTCGGACCCGCGCCTGCCTGGCGGCAACATCGCGCCCAACGCGCTCGTCTATGGTCCGCCCATCACGCTGAACGCAAACGCACGCGTCGTGGCCCGCGCTCGCGATCTAAATCACTCCAACCTGACCGGACCGGACAATCCGCCACTTTCGAGTCCGTGGTCGGGCGTGACCGCCGCCACGTTTGTCATCGCCACACCGCCGCTCGTCGTCACGGAAATCATGTATCATCCCGTCCCACCGCCCGCCGGCAGCACCAACAGCGCCGACGATTTTGAATACCTGGAGTTGAAGAATATCGGCGTCACCGCGTTGAATCTGATCGGCGCGCGTTTCACGAATGGCATTGACTACACGTTTACGGCGGGCAGCAGCATGACGAATCTAGGCGCGGGCGCAACTGTCTTGCTCGTAAAGAACCGCGTGGCATTTCTTTCGCGCTATCCCACAGTCACGAACATCGCCGGCGAGTATGCGGGCAGTCTGGACAACGCCGGCGAGCGGCTCACGCTCGTCGGCAGCGCGCTCGAATCCATTCTCGACTTCCGCTACGACAACTCCTGGTATCCGATCACCGATGGTTTCGGTTTTTCGCTGGTCATCGTCAACGAGAACGCGCCGCTGAATACCTGGAGCGACCAAGCCGGTTGGCGGCCCAGCAGCAATGTGAACGGCTCGCCCGGCGTCACCGATCCCGCGCCCAGGGTGTTCCCGTCGGTATGGATCAATGAAGCGCTCACCCACACGGATTTGCCGCAGGTCGATGTGGTGGAGCTTTACAACGCCGCCACGAACACCGTGGACATCCGCGGCTGGTTTTTGACCGACGATTTCAATAAACCAAAAAAATATCGCTTCCCCGACAATACGACCATACCGGGGGGCGGTTTTCTGACGGTGGACGAAAACAATTTCAACAACGGCTCGCCCACAGGTTTTTCGCTGAGTTCGCTGGGGGACGAGGTCTGGTTGTTCTCCGGCGATGCGGCGACCAATCTGACCGGCTATTTTCACGGATTTAAATTCGGCGCGGCGCAGAACGCCGTCTCGTTTGGCCGTTACGTTACCAGCGTCGGCGAAGAGCATTTTGCCGCGCAAATTACGAACACGCTGGGCGCGCCCAACGCCGGCCCGCGCGTCGGCCCGATCGTCCTCAACGAAATCATGTATGAGCCGGCGCCGGTGACCGGCACGAACAACAACACGCTCGACGAATTCATCGAGCTGCGGAACATCACTGACCAGACGGTTGCCTTGTATGATCGGAATTTTCCGACCAACACCTGGCAGTTGGGAGGCGGAATCGATTACCTGTTCCCGCCGAACCTGACGTTGCCGCCGGACGGCTACCTTCTGGTCGTGAACTTCGACCCGGTCCATCGGCCGGGCCAACTCGCGGCGTTCCAGGCAAAGTATGGCTTGGACGCCGGAGCAATCGTTGTCGGCCCCTACGGCGGATCGCTGGACAACTCCAGTGAACGCGTCAAACTGCTCGAACCTGATCCGCCCCAAACGGCGCCCGGTCCCAACCCCGGTTTCGTTCCTTACATCCTGGTGGACCAGGTGACTTACACGAACGGCACGCCCTGGCCCACCAACGCAAACGGAACCGGTTTGTCACTCCAACGCATCGCCAGCACCGGCTACGGCGACGACCCGGTCAACTGGCAGGCGACATCGCCGACGGCCGGCCGCGTCAACGCCGGCTCCGGCCCGCTCGATACCGACCGTGACGGCCTGCCCGACGAGTGGGAAGCGGCCCACGGCCTGGATGCCAGAGACGCCACCGGCGACAACGGCGCTTCGGGCGATCCGGACGGGGACGGGATGACCAACCTGCAGGAATACCTAAGCGGCACGGACCCGCGCGATGCATTGAGCTATCTGAGAATCGAATCGATCGGCGCCGCCGGCGCGGCGACCAGGATTCGTTTCAACGCCGTGGCCGGCAAAACTTACACGGTTCAGTATCGCGACCAGGTTGACCTGGGCCGCTGGTCGAAGTTGACTGACGTTCCCGCGCAACCGTCCACGGGCGAGATTGAAATGATGGACCCGGTCGCGGCGACGAACGTCACGCGCTTTTACCGGCTCGTCACGCCACAACTGCCGTAAGGTCTTCCGGCCTCCCATGAACCACCCCTCTCCCTGCCCTCTCCCCGCCTTGCGGGGAGAGGGCAGGGAGAGGGGTGCCGATCTGGTTCATGGCCCATATGCGCGTCCAAATTTTGGAGGTTCCTCCTTCCCATGAACCGGGTGGGGCGAGACTCCGTCGAGCCCTAATTACTATCCATTGGAGTCAGGGCTCGACGGAGTCTCGCCCCACCGTTCATGGTTCCGATGCGTACCCCCTCATCCCGTCCTTCTCCCCCGGTGGGGGAGAAGGTGCCCGGAGGGCGGTTGAGTGGAAAGTTTGAGATAGACAAGACCGGCACGCGGGCGGTAACTTGTTCAACAATCCAGTTGGTATGCATGGCGTGACGCGCTTGTACCTAAGCACCGTTGCCGTGCGCGGTTCGAGTAAAACGCAGAAACAAAAGGACGAGTTTATGAAAGAGCTTCCTCCTTCCAGAGAAACCCCGGCGACCTTGGCAACGTGGCGGCATCATCCGCGTCCGGCGTCTGGTTTGAGTTGTGTCCCACGACATTTCCAGTTGCTGGCGGCCGTCATTCTTTTTTTGACGGTTTGTCCGCCCAGGGCCGCGGCCCAGATCACCAACACCGTATTCTTCGATGATTTTGCAGACGGCGTCATTGACGCCAACAAGTATCAGCCCGACGCCCCGTTCTTCGAAGGTGGCCAGGGCGACATCCACGCGACTGAAGCCAACGGTGTCCTTGAATTTACCGGCACTGTGAGCCAGCAATGGTGGGCCGGCGCCACGTTGCGAATCGTTCCGACGTTCACCGTTTCCGACGAGACCAACGTCGTTATATCGGTCGATCGCGTCAGTGAAGCCGGCATCGGCACGTCGTCGCGCAGCGCGCTTTGGACCATGGATTCCACGCGGACCACATTCGTGCTGTTTGCGGACAATCAGGGAGAGAATCACTGGGAGTACAATCGCAAAATCAACGAGGCAGGCGATCAACCAACCGGCGGCGGCACCGCTATCGCCGCGTTTGATGACCTCGCGGGGCCGTTTCTGGATGAAGGATTGCACAGGATGAAAGCTGTCGCCAACGGCAGGACGGTGAAACTGTATCTGGACGATGTTTTCGGCGCGGAGGTGAAGTTCCCCTTCACGAATCTGGTCTTTCAAATCGGGAGCTACGCCCGCGCCAACGGAGACACGGCCGACACTACCTTCGACAATCTCCGGGTTGAAACAGTTGGCACCGCGACCTTCTCAACCACTTCGCTTACGCTGACGTCCGGACAGACGGCACCGAGTGTTACAGTGCGGATTCCACCAGGGGCCAACGCAACTACCGCCATCCAGGTGCGGGTCGTCAGCAGCGATCCTGCGGTGGCCATACCGGCCGGCGGCACCGTCGGCACCTTGACATTAACTTTTGCGGCCGGCGGGTCGAATACGAAGACCTTCGACGTGCAGGCATTGGGCGTCGGCGGCGCTCAATTTACTCTCCAGGACGATATCGGCCTGACCGCGGGAAATGCTCTGGACGTAACGGTGATCGGCGGTCCGGGCCTAAGGTTGCAGGATGATTTTGCCGGGGCGTCGATTGATACCAACAAATGGCAAATCAACAATCAACCGTTTGAAACGGGCGCGGGCACTTTCACGGTCGCTCCCAGCAACGGCGTCCTGGTCATCACCGGCACTCTTGACCAGTCCGATGCCTGGGGCGGGGCCTCGTTGAAGACGACGAAGAGTTACACGGCAACGAAGGACCTTCCGCTGTCCGTCGAAATCGATCGTGTCTCGATCGATCCCACCTCGAGCGACCCAGTAACTCCCAGTACTGCCGCTCGAACGGGAATCTTTCTTGCCACCGAAGATCGATCCAAGTTCCTGTTCTTTGGGCAGGACCTCGGCGAGACCGGCTGGGAAGTCAACACGAATCCGGGCAACCCGACCGGCAGCGGCACCGCCATTCCCGCCTTTGTCACAGTCACTGACACAAATTCGCACCGCCTGAAGCTCGTTGCCGATGGAGAGGGCGTGGATGTGTATCTCGACAACCGGTTCGGGCGCCGATTCGATTTTCCAGTCAGTTCGGGAATCTACGTGGAAGTGGGCGCTTACGCCCGGATCACAGGCGATGCCGTGACCGGCAAGTTCGACAACGCAAGAATTGAAAATGTCCTGCCCTGCGT